>JACROR010000002.1 GCA_016214345.1 Candidatus Niyogiibacteriota bacterium | reverse complement strand
TTGCTTTGCTTGTTCGGTAATCATATACCGAAACCTTAACATGCGTTCCCAAGTTGAAATGAACCCCCTTGTGCCCTTAAACTTGTTGAATTGTCTCATTCTCCTTAGATGTATTAAGGAGTCTCATATGTATCTGAACTTGTGCACCATACATTAAAAATCCGCGACCGCGGATTTTTAATGTATGGCTGTTTTAGTCTGTTTAACCTTCCGCTTAATCTGCTGAAAATCAAAATCCCCCGGCCCAAGGCGAGGGGATTTTGATTTTATCAATAAAGATTTTATTGTCCTCCTATGCCTGTGGGTATAGTTTCGCCCGATACTCCAAAAGTGCTGACTAAAACTCCTACCAATCCCCACACCGAAACCATCACAAACAAGCCAATCAAGCCGTAAATGATAAAGTTACGGGCCTCTTTGACTTTTTCTTCGTCTCCGGCAGCAGTAATATAGCGTACTACGCCCCAAAGAAATACTACGGTCGCGATTACCATAAACAAGGGGATCAGGGCGTTTAGTATGTTTTGTACCGTACTGATAAGTCCCTTTGCCGCCGTGTCAGAAGCGGCCGAAGCGGCAAAAGCGGCCAAAGGCAGTGTTGCCAGTCCGATTGGGATTAATTTTATAATTTTGTTGTTCATTTTAATAATATAGTGATTAATTTAACGACCTTTTTGTTTTATTGTGTTCTCATAGGTTTTTTATGGTTGTTTCCAGCGCCGTGGCGATAACTTTCGCGCCCACCAAAAGCGCGGTGCCTATGATCGTCCAATAAAGCGTGGTTTTAGCTTTTTTGATCTGTTCTTCGCTACCTTGTGCGGTGACGAAAAGAAATCCGGCGTAAATTATGAATACCGCCGCTACCGGTATGCCTATGGCCATGACGATATTCGCGACTTTATTCACCAGTTCGCTGATACTGTTTATTTGCAGCGGGTTAGCAAGCGGCGCTGCTAACGCGTATTTAGCTGGGATTATCATGCTTAAGTTAAGTATAAAATAAGATGTATATTTACGCAAAAATTTCATGATTTTTAAAAATTAACACCCGGTATCACTTAGTGGATTGGAAAATGATCCCGGTTTAAGAAGTTGTTGTAAAATAAGATCCACTATCAGCCAAGCGCCCAGCGCCACTACAAATCCTATGACCGCGTAATAAAATATTTGCCTGCCACGTTCCAGTTGGGATTCGTTGCCACCGGCGGTGATCATAAGAACTCCGCCTATGATTATGGAGATGGTGGCCAAGGGCGCCGCGAGCTGGATCAGCATGAAATCAATGAGCTGGTTGGCCAAAGTTATCAAGTCGCATAGATTGCATGCCGTAGCGCCGGTGCCACAAGTCACCAAGGCTGCGTAAGAAATAGCAGGAATTAGAAATGTAGCTACCAATAGTGTGATGGCTACCAAATTAAATCCCCAAGATCGCAGATTGTAATTGATTTTGCGCATTTTGTACCGCTCCTGTTAAGCTGTCTACGCCTGATGCTGTTGATTCTACCATATTTTTAAATATGCCGTAAGTCTTTTCCGTGTCCGGATCAAGCCAACTTTTAGTTTTAATGGCCGATCTCGTGAAAACGTCCAATATTATGTTGTCGGTCGGTTCAGCCAAGACATCTCTCCGGACAGACGGCATCAAGGTCGCGTTTTGTATTTTTTTCTGCGCCGGATAGGAAGATAAATAATATATCAATTGGAAAGCGGCCGCTGATTTGGCCGCTGGTTTGGAAATCACCGCGGCTTCCATTTTTCCAAAAGTTGCTTCTAAGGGCGCGTCTTTTATCTGCGGCACTTCCGCCACGTCAAAATTAAGATGCGGATTAGTTCGCAGGATTTTTTGATTTTCCGAAGCGAATCCGAAATACATGGCCAGTTTTTGGCTTACGAACGCGTCAAAAGCGTCCGGCAGATTGCGATTCCAGGAATATGTCACTTTGCGTGTATTGGCAAAGTCGTTGAAAAACCGTATTGCGGACTCCGTGGGATTAATAGTAAGTTTCGCGTTGTCTTTTAGCGCAACTTTTCGCGTCGCGGGATCTATGATGGGATTTCCGGATTGCAGGATGAGGAGCGAAATTAGGTCTTTAGCGTTTTTAATATTATTGAAAGATCCTAACGCGGCGCCGCTTCTGATGATCTGGCCCTGCGCGTCTAATTTAGTGGCGGCTTGCGCGTGAGTTATAAATTCATCCCAGGTTTTGGGCGGCTGGGAGAGTCCGGAGCTCGCCAGAAGGTCTTTATTCCAGTAAAGCACGATCGGATCTACCGCCACGGGCAAACCGAGTATTTGTCCAGTGCCGTTTTCCGCGTTTTTTTCCATGTAAAGCTTTCCGGCGTCTATGAAAGTATCCACAAAAGTTCTTTCCGGATAGCTGGAAAAGGGTATGGCCGCTATTTTGTCTTTGTGTTTGAGTATGAGATGTTCGGGCAAAAGCCAGACTTCCGGCGCGGTTCCTGCCGCCAGAGAGTTTATGATCTCGTTTTCATAAGAGCTGTCGGGCAGTATTTTTACAGTTACCGCCACATTTTTATTTTCCGCGGCAAAGTCCTGCGCCGCTGTTTCCAGATAGGCATAATTTTGCGGAAGCCAGACGGATACGGTTCCGGATACTGTCTGCGAGCCGCGCAATCCCGGGATAATGCCTGTAAATATGCCGAGGGCGACAACGATCAAAACCACTACCACGATCACTACGGCGATTTGTACGAAATTGAATTTCATGATTTTTTATTATTCGCGGCTTATTGGGCCGGTACGTTTTTTTTGAACAGTAAGCCGTAATGCTGGTCGCCGGCGTTAAATTCTTTGGCAAAGCCGCAATCGTTTTCCTCCGCGAGGCGCTTGGCTTCTTCCCGCGTTATTTTTTGTTGGGCCGCAGGGCCGCCCATTTTCGCGGTTTCGTCCCATTCCACGACCATCAAGAGCCCGCCCTTTTTAAGTATTCGCACGGCTTCGTTTAAGACCGCTTTTTTGTTGTCTATTTGGAATAAAATATTGGATATGATAACCGCGTCAATGGTTTCTTCGCGCAATTTGGTTGCCCCGGGCATTTCCAGATCGGCCCAGACGGCTTCAATGTTCAAGAGATGTTCCAGCCGGGCGCGCGAGCGTACCATTTCCAGCATTTCTTTTCGTACGTCGTAAGCGTAAACTTTGCCGTTTCCGCCCACGGTATGCGCCAAAGGTACGGTGTAATAGCCGGCTCCGCATCCGAAATCGGCCGCGATCATGCCGGATCTCAATTCAAGGTTGTTTATGACATTTTGCGGGCTTACGAACATTGGTTTATAGGCAAGTTAGCGATGCTACGGCGTCTCCGCTGTCTAATCTCATAATTCTTACTCCTTGCGTTTGCCTGCCCAATGACGATATGTCTTTGAGCGGCGTGCGTATAACTTGTCCTTTTTTGGAAATGGCTATGAGTTCTTCCAATTCTTCCGTGATTATTTTCGCGTCCACCAACGGTCCGGTCTTGTCGGTCACTTTGGCGGTTTTGATTCCCGAGCCGCCTCTTTTTTGTAGGCGATATTCTTTTATGTCGGTTTTCTTGCCGAACCCTTTTTCGCTGACCACCAAGACCGAAGCCTGACTTTTAGCCGGAATGGCGTCGGCGCTTATCAGGGTATCGTCTTTTTTAAGCCGTACGGCGCGAACTCCCGCCGCGGTTCGGCCCATGGGGCGCGCGTCTGATTCTTTGAAACGGATGGCTTGTCCTTTTCTGGTTACTAAAAGTACGTGGTCTCCTTTGTCCGCCGTCATCACCCAGCGCAGTATATCTCCTTTTTGGAGCCGAATGGCTATGATGCCCGATCGGCGAACGTCGCGGAAATGTTCATAGGTGGCTTTCTTTATTATACCGTTTTTAGTGACCATTATTAAAGAGAGGTTCGGCATTTTTTCATGTTTGCTTTTGGGTATGGCCAATATGGAAGTAACGCTTTCATTCGCCGCGAGAGACAGAAAATTGGCTATGGATTTGCCCTTGGATACTCTTTTACCCTCCGGTATTTCGTACATTTTCAGTTGATATACGCGTCCACGGTCGGTGAAGAAAAGCAGATCGTCGTGAGTGCCGGCGGTCAAGAATTTTTCCACTACGTCTTCTTCTTTGGCCGTAATGCCGATCAATCCTTTGCCGCCGCGGCGTTGCGCCTTGTATTCGGAGGGGCTGACGCGTTTGACGTAGCCGTCCCGCGTTAAAACCATGACCATTTCTTCTTCGGGAACCATGTCTTCCAGGGATATGGAGCGCGGCGCGCGGTCTACTACTTTGGTTTTGCGTTCATCGCCGTATTGCTCGGCTATTTTTACGGTTTCGTCTTTCAGCACGTGGAGTATTTTTTTGGGATCTTTGAGAAGCGCTTTGAGGTCTTTGATGAGCTTCAGTTTTTCTTTAAGTTCGTCTTCTATTTTTTGTCTTTCTAGATTGGCAAGAGCTTGCAGCCGCATTTCCAATATGGCCGTGGCTTGTTCCGCGGAGAATGAGAATTTTTTGACGAGGTTTTTATGCGCGTCTTCGCGGTCCGCCGATGCCCTGATGGTTTTGATGACCTGATCTATATGGTCCAGGGCTTTTTTCAATCCTTCCAGTATGTGCGCCCGCTCTTCCGCCCGCGTCAGATCAAATTTGGTTCTTCTTTCTATGACTATCCGGCGGTGTTTTATGAATTCCTCAATTATGGTTTTGAGGGGAACGATCTGCGGCTCTATGCCGTTGATGAGCGCCAACATGCTTAAATGGAAAGTTTTTTCCAGGTCAGTGTGTTTGTACAGGCTGTTCAATATTTTTTGGGGATAGGCGTCGGTTTTCAGATCTATCGCTATGCGGAGTCCTTCTTTGTTGGATTCATCTCGGATGTCTCTTATGCCTTCCAATTTTTTTTCGTGCACCAAGTCCGCGATCTTGGTCAGGAGCTCCGCCTTGTTCACTTGATAGGGCGGTCGGGAAGTCCGGCCCTTTAACGTATTCCAGCAGATCTTCGGTGGTGGCTTTGGGATGGTCGATCAAGTGCACGGTCGCGCCCGTTATTTCTTTTAAATTGTGCGGGGGGATGCTAGTCGCCATGCCTACCGCGATGCCAAGCGCGCCGTTTAAAAGGAGTTGCGGTATGGCAGACGGCATTACGGCGGGTTCTTGGTGCGTTCCATCGTAATTAGGGACAAAATCCACCGTGTTTTTTTCTATGTCCGATAGCAATTCGCCCGCTATGCGGGACATTTTAGCTTCCGTGTAACGCATGGCTGCTTGCCGGTCTCCGTCAATGGAACCCCAGTTTCCTTGACCGTCCACCAAGGTATAGCGTAGAGAAAAATCCTGCGCCATTCTTGCCATGGCGTCGTATACCGACGCGTCGCCGTGCGGATGGTATTTGCCGAGCACTTCTCCGACCACGGTGGCGGATTTGCGGCATCTTCCGCCGTAGCCCAGTCCCAATTTATGCATGGCGAAAAGGATGCGCCTTTGCACCGGCTTTAATCCGTCCCGTATGTCGGGTAACGCGCGCGAGACAATAACGGACATGGCATAACTAAGATAGGATGTGCGCATTTCTTTCACTATGTCGTGTGGAGGAGTTTGTTCCGGTATTTTGGGAGTTTCTTCTTTTATGTTATTTTTTTTAGCCATAAATGATCATTGATTTTTTTGATAGATCAAATCTGATTCTTGGGGCGTGGAATTACCACCCATTTTTTCGTTTATAAGCGTGCGCCAGGCGGTGGTCATGTTATTTTTCAGGGAGGAAATCGTATCGGACGCGTCGTTCCATAATATGTTCCAGGGTCCTTGGGTGTTATTTTCCGGCGCCGGTATTCTTAGCCGGTTTTTTATGGTAGCTGTCCAAATGCCGGCAATGAGCGCCATGCCGATAATCAAAGAAACTATCAGTATTTTTTTTCTTTCGGCTTCAGGCTTGTTTTGGAGTTGTTCAATTTTTTCCGCTAAATTCATGGGGCAACGCGTTTAAATTATTGGCTGCAAAATGACCACTTTAACGCCTTCTTCGGCCAGGTCTTTTTTCTTGATGGTGAATTTGTCTTCGGGCTTCATCTTTTCCTGGCCCAGTTCCTCTAAAAATATATCAAGGCTGGATTTGGATTTTCCGCTTTTGGATTTGCCGGAAGAAGAGTCAAAATGCATGGGTATTACCACGCGCGGTTCAATTTGGCTTGTGATTTGAGCGGCAGTCTCCGCGCTCATCACCGTGTCGCCGCCTATGGGGAGTATCAGTATGTCTATGCCGTTCAGGGCTTCTTTGATATTATTGCGCAGATCTTTTTCTCCGAAATCTCCGAAGTGGGCCAAGGTCAGCCCTTCCAATTCCACTTTGTAGATGGTGTTAAGGCCGTATTTTTTGCCCTGATCGCCGTCATGGAATGAGGATATGCCGTTGATGAACGCGCCTTTGATCTCGTATTCCCCCGGCCCGTCCACGATAAGCAGTTTTTCTTCTTTGGCGTTCAACGCTTCACGCCCGTTGTGTTTGGGATGGTCGTGGCTTATTAACGCCACATGCGATTCAAAGCGCGGAGCTTTAAGCCCCGATTCTTTGGATGGGGGATCAAATCCGAGCACTATTTCCCCGGACTGTATTTTAAAACAGGAAGCGCCGTAATAGGAGATGTTCTTGTTATCAGGCCTGCCGGCAGGCAGGCCTGATAAAAAAATCAATTTTGGAGCACTAAAGTACTGCGTTTTGTAACCAATCGCTTCGCTCTTGGACAAAACGGGAGCATAGGAGTTTTGTAATGCAAGATCTGTCTTTACAAATATTCGCAAAGCATATAAGCTAATTCTTATGTTAGATTTGAATAATACCGTTTCCAATAACGCCGCGCTGGCATCAGACATTAAAAAGAAGAAAGCTACTTCCATGGATTTTTTATTTAAGTCCATAAACGTGTCCGCTCCGAAGGCGGGCGATCTTTTGGACGGGAAAGTGCTTTCCAAGCTGGGGCAGAAAGTATTCGTAGATCTGGGATCGTTCGGGACCGGAGTGATCTACGGGCGTGAATTTATAAACGCGCGCGATCTTATTAAGAAATTACATTCCGGAGACGCCGTTTCGGCCAAAGTCATTGATTTGGAAAACGAGGATGGCTATGTGGAGTTGTCGGAGATAAGGAAAAGATATTGAATGAGTTGAAAAATTTAGTAGGAAAAGATTTGATGGTCACCGTAATTACCGCCAGCCCCAAAGAAGAAAAATTAATTTTCTCCGAAAAGCACACCGAGTCGGAAGAATTAAAAGGACTCGTAAGTAAATATAAAGTCGGGGATATTATTGAAGGTCCGGTTACCGGCGTGGTGGATTTCGGCATTTTCATAAAATTAGAAGAAGGGCTGGAAGGATTGGCGCATATTTCCGAGCTGGATTGGTCGCTGGTGGAAAATCCGGGGAGTTTATTTTCCGTTGGAAACACGGTAAAAGCCAAAGTAATAGGAGTGGAAGGCGGCCGAGTGTCTTTGTCCGTAAAGGCGTTGATTCCTGATCCGTGGACCGAGGTTAAAGATCAATTTAAAAAAGGCGACATCATTGAAGCCGAAGTTTTGCGGTTTAATCCGTACGGAGCTTTGGTTTGCGTGGCAAAAGGCGTGTGCGGGTTGGTGCATATTTCGGAATTTAAATCCGAAGATGACATGAAGATTAAGCTCGCGTTAGGCAAAAAACTGCCTTTTCAGATAATGCTTTTTGAACCGGCGGATCATAAATTGACTTTCAGTTTTTTGCAGGAAGGAGTAGAGGCTGCCAAAGAGGAAGAAAAGAAAGCTGCCGAATAAATATTGATAATTAAAAAAAAACCGCCGGCCCTGGGCCGGCGGTTTTTTGTTCATGTCTTTAAAGAAGTTACAGTTGGCTTACCGTGATTTGGAATCCCCGGGCAATCAATGATTCTATCGCGGCATTAATTTTTTTGGCCAACTTTTTTAATTCAGCGGTTTCCGCGGGCGTGAATTTTCCCAAAATAAGTTTTTCCACGTTTTTTTCTCCCGAGGGTTTTTTCTTGGGTGAGATGCCTACGCGAATGCGCGTAAAATCTTTGGTTTTAATCGCGCGCATTATGGATTCCACGCCTTTGTGTCCGCCGGAATTTTTGCCGAAAGATATTTTGAATCTGCCGGACGGAATATCCAAGTCGTCATGGATGACAATTAAATCTTTGGCTTTTTTGACGGAAGTCACGAGCGGTTTTATCGCGCTGCCGGATTTGTTCATGTAGGTGTTCGGAAGCGCAATGAGAAATTTTTCTTTGCTGATCGCCCCTTCGGCGGTTTCGGCGTTTAATTTTTTATTGAACACGAAATTCTCCGCTTCCGCGTATTTGGCGAAAAAAAGCGCGAAAATCCGCCCGGTGTTGTGCCGCGTGTTTTCGTATTCTTTTCCCGGATTGCCCAACCCGACTATTATATGTGCCATGATTGGATTATATGAAATAAGGGGTTTAAGCGCACTATTGACAAGTTTTGTTTTATGTGATAGTATTTTAATTAAGCTAAAGAGGAAAGGGCACCCCTCACCCAGAAAGCCTTTGCGTTAGTAATTGATAGATATTTTGGCAATAAATTATTTTGGTTAAGCCAACCTATTTATCTGAACTGAATCAAGACACGCAAAGAATAAAAGCTCAG
>JACROR010000004.1 GCA_016214345.1 Candidatus Niyogiibacteriota bacterium | reverse complement strand
TGCGCTTCTACAACTACGAAAGAATTCATTTAGGAAAATATTTGAACGGTATGATACCGGTCGAGAAACTCAATTATTATTTATCCACAGTGTCACCCTTGAAGGTTAACTAAAGGTCATACTGCGAGGCCAGCCGCCATCGACATAGAAAGTCGCTCCGGTTATGTAGCTTGCTTCATCCGAAGCCAAAAAGACGACTGCTGTGGACACTTCTTCGGGTTTCCCGATTCTTTTTAGGGGTACGCGGGAAAGCATGGCGTCCATCGCGTCTTTGGGCATTTGCGCCGCTTGTACCATAGGCGTATCTATCGCTCCGGGAGCAATGACATTGACGTTAATGCCAAACGGCGCCCATTCAATCGCAAGGGTTTCCGACATGCCGATGACGCCGCCTTTTGACGCGGTGTAATGTGCTCCGCCGGCGATGCCGACGCCCACCTGACCGGACGCAACGGAAGCGATATTGATAATCAGCCCCCGTTTATTTTTTGACATCTCTTTTGCTGCGCGCTGCGCACATAGAAACTGCCCTTTAAGATTGATAGCAAGCATGTTGTCCCAGTCCTCTTCGGTCAATTCTATTGCCGGTTTTGAAATGTAGATTCCCGCGTTGTTAACTAAAATATCGAGGTGTCCGAAGCGCTCGATTGTTTTATCAAAAGCGGCATCGATATCGGCTTTGTTTGAGACATCCATTTTGATGCACATCGCTTCGCCGCCAGTCGCGTTTATTTCTTCAACTACCAGCGCGCATTCATTTTCATTGATGTCGGTTACTATGACCTTGGCTCCTTGGCGCGCCAAAAAGAGCGCATGCGACTTGCCCATGCCGCGCCTGCCTCCGGTAACCAATGCGACTTTGCCCGTAAGGTCAAACATACTTTATACCGCTCTGAGCGGCCGGTTAGTTTTTATTAATTTGTTTCCAAAGCCAGAGACCGAGAAGTACTAGGTCGATAAACACCACAAGCCATGTGGTGAAACCGAATGTGCCCATACCCCCCATCATGCCCCAGCCGCTATAATATCCCATCATGTAATCAATTATATAATGAATAGATTTCAACACAAACAAAGAAGGTGGATAAAACTCTACACAAAAAACGTAAAAATACACTTGGGAGTTTAGCTCCCAAGTAAGCCTATTTCAATTTTGTTCCGGCGGGGATGGCGTCGGTTACTTCAAGCAGAGAAAACGCATCGGGAGTGTTTGCCGCCAGAATCATCGCATGGCTTTCAAAGCCGCGAATGACGCGCGGCTCAAGGTTGGTTACAAAAATAAATTTGCGCCCTATTAATGTTTCCGGAGCGGGGAAGTGAAGTGCTATGCCGGAAATTACTTGCCGTAGCACCTCTTCGGCAAAATCCACTTTCAGTATTAAAAGTTTGTCAGCGTCGGGCATTTTTTCCGCGGACAGAATTTTTCCGACAGCCATATCCACTTTTGCAAAATCATTGATGGTAATCATAGGTTAGAGTTGCTTGGTTTATTATGAAATATGTTTTATTTTACCATACCATGATAAGCTTGTCTTAAAGAATTTTTTATATATAAAAAAAGCGCATAACGAAATATATTGTCAGGCGCTTTATTTGTTACGAGTGATATACTAACCGCACATACATCCGCAAAAAAATTCTTTACATTTGTCACATTGAGTACATTGTCCTTCTTTTATAATATTTCCGCCACAACCATGATGAACCCCCAGATTCTTCTTTGCCCTAGAGTGATGTCTGCAATCAGCGCGATGTTCCGGATATGTACAACCGCAAACCGCGCATGTCCATATCCAAAGGTCGGCTTCTTCGGTTTTTTTCATTCCACGGTCCTTTCGTCGTAGCAGTGATTGATATTGTCTCGCCCCCTTCCTTAATAAGTAAACAACAGTATATTTAAAAAAGCAACTATTAAATTATCTCAACCAAGAGCAGGTTGGTGCCTCCGGATTTGCCAAAAGGAATGCCAGCGGCGATAACCACGCGGTCTCCTTTTTTTGCGATTTTGTTTGTCAGCACAAAAGTTCGCACGGTTTTCATTACCTCGGTGATATCGGTGAACGCATCAATATGCGCGGATGAACATCCAAAAGAAAGCGAGAGCTGGCGGATGGTTTCTTCGCGCGGGCTCATGACGATAATCGGCTGTTCCGGACGGTATCGCGAGAGCATACGCGCAGTGAGGCCCGATTCAGTGAGCGCCACAATCGCGCGCGCGTGTACGGTATATGCCGTGCTTACCACCGCAAATGTTACCGCATCGACCGTTTCTTTTTGTGCATTTTTTGCATCGGAAGAAAGGAGTTTCCCATAAAGCGCTGTTTGATGCGGGTAATTCTTTTCGACTGATAAAGCGACACGATTCATCATTTCAACCGTTTCTACCGGATATTCGCCCAGGGCGCTTTCTTCGGAGAGCATCACGGCGTCCGCGCCGTCTAAGATTGAGTTTGCGACATCAGACACTTCTGCGCGGGTCGGCACCGGAGATTTTATCATCGATTCCATCATCTGTGTCGCCACAATCACCGGCTTGCCAAGCTCTTTGCATTTTTTAATAATCATTTTTTGCAGTATCGGCACTTCTTGCGGAGGTACTTCGACGGCGAGGTCTCCGCGCGCGACCATGATGCCGTCTGTTTCGGCGATAATCGCGTCTATATTTTTGATTGCTTCTTCTGTTTCAATTTTGGCAATAATTTTTGCCGATGATTTTGCTTTCGTGAGTAGTGCGCGGAGCTCGCGTATATCTGAAGCGCGGCGTACGAATGAAAG
>JACROR010000030.1 GCA_016214345.1 Candidatus Niyogiibacteriota bacterium | reverse complement strand
GGCACCTTTGCTTTGCTTGTTCGGTAATCATATACCGAAACCTTAACATACGTTCCCAAGTTGAAATGAACCCCCTTGTGCCCTTAAATTTGTTGAATTGTCTCATTCTCCTTAGATGTATTAAGGAGTCTCATATGTATCTGAACTTGTGCATAATTTTGACTTGTCGGAAACTCCATTTCCGACAAGTCACTAAACATCTAGATTTTGCACATCCTTGGCGTGAGTCTGGATAAAGAGCTTGCGCGGAGCAACTTCTTCACCCATCAAAATATCAAAAGTGCGATTCGCTTCTTCTGCGTCATTTATGGTGATTTGCTTCAAAACGCGCCGCGCCGGATCCATGGTCGTTTCCCAGAGCTCTTCGGCGTTCATCTCTCCCAAGCCCTTATAACGCTGAATGTTCACGCCCTTCTCGTCCTCGGTTTTGCCGAACTCTTTTAACGCGCGCGCCTTTTCTTCATCTGAATAAACATAGCGGGCTTCCTTGCCTTTTTGGATACGATAAAGCGGCGGCTGGGCAATATACAAATATCCGGCGTTTATGAGCGACAAATAATAACGGTAAAAAAGCGTCAAAAGAAGCGTTTGGATATGCGCGCCGTCCACGTCCGCATCGGTCATGATCACCACTTTGTGATAGCGCAATTTTTCTATGTTCAGATCGTCCGCTATGCCCGCGCCCAGCGCGATGATCAACGCCTTCACTTCTTTGGAAGCGAGCATTTTATCCAGACGAGTTTTTTCCACATTTAAAATTTTACCGCGCAAAGGAAGTATCGCCTGCGTTCGCCTATCTCTTGCCATTTTTGCAGAACCGCCGGCGGAATCTCCCTCCACGATAAATATTTCAGATTCTTCGGCTTTGCTGGTCTGACAATCCGCGAGCTTTCCTGGCAAAGCCAGCCCCTCTAAAACGCCCCTTCGTAAAACCGTGTCTTTCGCCGCTTTAGCAGCCTTACGCGCCTTCAACGCCAACATCACTTTCTCAATCAAAGCCCGCCCATCTTTGGGATTTTCCTCCAAAAACGAAGAAAGCGCCCCATCCACCGCGCCCTCCACCGCGCCACGAGCTTCGGGATTGCCCAATTTCGCCTTAGTCTGGCCTTCAAATTGCGGCTCCCGCAATTTAATGGAAATAACCGCGGTCAATCCTTCGCGCACGTCATCGCCCGTAAAATTATCCTCTCCCGCTTTAACGAATTTATTGTTTTTCGCATAATTATTGAGCGTTCGGGTAAGCGCGGTACGAAATCCCGTCAGATGCATGCCACCCTCGGGTGTATAAATATTGTTCGCGAAACCCATCTCCCGCGCCTGCAAGTCATCAATATATTGCAAGGCCACTTCCACCTGTATGCCATCCACTGACTTGTTCACATAAAAAATATTCTCATGTTTGACGGCAAAACGCCCGTTTAAATATTTCACATAAGAACTGATTCCGCCATCAAAATGAAAACCGTAAGATTGATGCAATAGCGAATCTTTCTCCCTTTCATCAAAAAGAGAAATGCGAACCGACGGTGTAAGATACGCTTGTTGCCTGATATGTTCCAAAATGCGGGCCCAATCAAATTCCAGCGTTTTAAAAATTTCTCCGTCAGCTTTGAAAGTAACCGAAGTGCCCGATCCGTGACAAGCGCCCATTTTCTTGACTTTGGCTTTGGGTTTGCCTTTTTCATATTCCTGAAACCAGCGTTCACCATCGCGGCACACCTCCACCCGCAAATGCGAAGAAAGGGCATTCACCACGGAAACGCCCACGCCGTGCAACCCTCCGGCCACCTTATACGCGTCGCCGCCGAACTTGCCTCCCGCGTGAAGCGTGGTCATAACGGTTTCCAACGCGGATGTTTTGGTCTGTTTATGGATATCCACGGGAATGCCGCGCCCATCGTCCACCACCTTCACTGCGCCGTCCGGTAACAAAATAACGGATATATTTTTTGCGAATCCCGCCATTGCCTCATCAATGCTGTTGTCCACCACCTCCCACACCAAATGATGCAAACCGTCAACGCCGGTTGATCCTATATACATACCGGGGCGTTTGCGCACCGGCTCCAAGCCTTCCAAAACATAAATGTCCTTGGCGGTATATCCTTTGCTTTTATTTGATTCTTCTTTGTTTTTATCTGCCATAATAATTTTAAATTTTATCGCCTGACTTCCCAATCGGCATTACTTTCCAGCGCGACAAAAATATTCGCCATAATCTCATCCACTTCGGTATCGCTTAAAGTTTTGTTATCGCTCTGGAAAATAAGATGAAACGCGAAACTTTTGCGGCCCTCAAATTCTTCATCCTCGTAAACATCAAACAGGTCGGAGTTTTTGAGCAACTTACTTCCGTTATTCTCAATCATATCCGAAACTTCGGACATTCGCACGTCCTGCGGCACCAAAAGCGCCAAATCCCTTGCCGTGGCCGGAAATTTGGATACCGGCATATACTCGTTTTCTTTTCGCGAAGAATCTAGCAATGTTCTTAGATCAAGCTCGCAAACCGCAGCCTTGGCTTTTAATTTATAGGAAGCCGCCACGTCCGGGTGCACGGAACCAATAACTCCCAATGCCTGATCACCCACCTTTACCTCGCTTCGCTGAAAAGGATGAAGCAAAACACCAGCACCCTCATATTCCGAGACTCTCTCCGGCCCGCCTACCGGACAGGCAGGAGCGTCATCAAACCAAACATCCACTACCCCGAACGCCTCCAAAAAAGAAGTCAGCGCGCCTTTTAATTCCAAAAACGCCCCTTTGGATTCTTTCCATTCGGAAGAAGCGACGGTCAATGCCATGCTGTCTGATTCTTGTTTATAAAAAATATGGCCCATCTCAAAAAATCTCACATCCTTGGCATGCTTTAAATTTTCTTTCAAATTTTTCAAAAGTCCAAACAGGAGCGACGGGCGCAAAAAAGCGAATTCCGGCCGTGTCGGATTGGCGAGTTTGAATATATTTTTACCGGAAACCATGCCTGCCTGTCCGGTAGGCAGGCCCATAATTTCCAGATCCGACGCGCCGACAAAAGAATAATTATATGCCTCAAAAAAACCCATGCCGCAAAGCAGGTCGCGCGCATGCTCGCGATAATATATAGAATCATCGCGCGAAGGCAAAGCGATCTCCGCCAGCACGGATTTGGGCGCTATATTCTCATATCCATACACGCGGCCCACCTCTTCTATCAAATCTTCTTCAATAGAGAGGTCAATCCTTC
Source organism: Candidatus Niyogiibacteriota bacterium (assembly GCA_016214345.1). Lineage (GTDB taxonomy): Bacteria > Patescibacteriota > Minisyncoccia > JACROR01 > JACROR01 > JACROR01. The sequence continues at coordinate 8,963 of JACROR010000030.1, read as the reverse complement.
GCGTCGGCGGCGTTACCAAAAGCGTTTTTTTCTGTTTTATTTTTACTTCGCAACCTAACCGCTCCAAGATCTTCTTGCTTGAAGAAGTATCTATTGATTCTCCCAAAACCGCGTTTAATTTTTCCACATTCAGGGAAATTTTTACGGGTAATAATTTTTTCGGATAAATATCCAAAACCGAAACCGCCTTACCGGAAGCTTCGGTTTTTATTATATCCGCCAACCGCGCCACGGCTTCCGCCGCCAAATTAGGATCAAGGCTCGCCGCGAACCGCAAAGAAGAATCCGTGGCAATACCAATCGCGCGCGAAGTTCTGCGGATGTTCCCGCCATCAAAATTCGCGGCTTCCAAAATTATATTTTTCGTATGCGAAGTTATTTCCGCTTTCTTGCCGCCCTTGATGCCGGCAATGGCGAGCGGCGCCTTATTATCGGCTATAACCAAAATATCTTTGTTGAGAATAACTTCTTCGCCGTCAAGCGTCGTAATTTTTTCGCCATCTTTCGCTCGTCTGACCATGATCGCTCCGTCCACTTTGTCCGCGTCAAAAGCATGCAACGGCTGACCCATTTCCAACATAACGAAATTTGCCGCGTCCACTATATTATTAATGGATCTCTGACCCAACACCTCCAAGCGCTCTTTTATCCACGCGGGCGAAGGTCCCACTTTAACGCCCGACATGAATACACCGACATAGCGCGAACAAAGATCTTTATCTGTCACGCTGACTTTCAATTTTTTGACGGGCCGCTTCACTTTAGATAGACGTTCCGGCGTGGCATATTTTGCGGCGGGAATAGATAATTTTATATCCAACAACGCGGAAATCTCACGCGCCATGTCCAAATGCGATAAACAATCATGCGCCCTGTTGGAAAGCACGTTCACATTCAGCAATGTATCTTTCCCGCTCTTCTCCGCGCCCTCCACCTCCAGTGAGCGCATAGTCAAAATACGCGCCAATTCATCGGGCTTTGGAAATTTTTGTTCTTGTCCGCCTCGGGCGGAAAAAAAAGATCGCAACCAATTATAAGAAAATTTCATATTTATAGAATTAACCCCGACATTAAATTTTGCCCCACTTCATGCGACAACCCGCTTCGCCCATTACAGGATGCGACTATTCGTCGCGCGCGGGTTGCAAGGGCTGTCTGTGTTTTTACTTTACAAATGTTTTTCATTTCTATTTATCGGCAAAATTAATGTGGGGTTGAGTATGTGCCGGCCACTCAGACTACGCCCCGCGGGCTCGTCTTTTTGGGCAAATACTCAAAATTGCCTTAAAAATCTTATATCATTCTCCGAAAAAAATCTTATATCGGGGATCTTGTATTTGGTCATTGCCAAGCGATCCAATCCCACGCCGAACGCGAATCCGCGCCACAGCTTTGGGTTATAACCTACCGCCTTAAAAACATTGGGATGTACCATGCCCGCGCCCATCACTTCAAGCCACCCGCTTGATTTGCAAACCGAACACCCCCGGCCCTGGCACTGCGCGCAACTTATGTCCACCTCAAAGCCCGGCTCCACGAAAGGAAAAAAACTCGGACGCAAGCGAATTTGCGAGTCTTTCCCAAAAAGTTTACGAAAAAAAGAGAGCGTAATATGTTTAAGATTAGCCACGCTTATATCTTCCCCCACCACCAAGCCCTCCACCTGATGAAATTGTATATCGTGCGACACATCAGTGGCTTCATAGCGAAACACCCTGCCGGGCGCGATGATACGAAACGGCGGTTCATGTTTCTCCATATAACGTATCTGCACCGATGAAGTCTGCGGGCGCAGCAACATTCTGTCTTTTAACGGCTCAAGCCATAAGGTGTCCCACATCTCGCGCGCGGGATGGTCTTTGGGCATATTAAGCGCGTCAAAAGCATAATGTTCCCGCTCCATCTCCGGACCCTCCACCACCTCAAAACCTAGCGAGATAAAAATTTCCTCCACCTCTTTTTTTATTTTGGTGAGAGGATGGAGATGACCAACCGGAATTTTTGCGCCAGGCAAACTTATGTCTATTTTTTCTTGCTTAAAATGAGCGGTTTTCGCGATCGCTCCCAGATTTTTTTCCCCGTTCTGAAATGCGCCTTCCAATTCTTGCCGCAGCGCGTTAGCTAGCGCGCCCATCACTCTGCGCTCCGCTTCAGGCATGTCTTTCAATCCGCGAAGTATCATGGTCAAGTTACCGCTCCTGCCCAAATACTCTATCTTTAATAGTTTCAAAGCCTCCTCGTCGGCGGCTTTTTCAATAGAATTGAGGGCATTTTTCTTTATTTCCTCCAGGCTGTCCATTAAATAATTTTACTATAAAAACCCGCCCGAAACAACCACGGCGTGTGCACAAAAATAATAAATTCATCCTTAATTAAGGCCGTTTTTCACTTACGCCAAAAAGGGCTCACCGAGCCACGCAGCTCTCCCAGCTTTTCTGATAATTTTCCAAAAAACTCTCTTTATTCGGCAATCTAAAAATCGTCTCGCGCTCTTTTTTAACAAACGATCCTCGTTTGTATTGGTCTTCCATCATGTCCAAAATAGCCGCTTCCAAAAGCCCCCCTTCGCCTACCGGAACGACCAAACCATTGACCCCATTAATTAAAACGTCCCCCGCCAAACCCACGTCCGTCATGATAACGGGACATCCCGCGGCCATCGCTTCCGCCACCGACATGCCATAACCCTCATAATTGGAAGTTAATAAAAACAGATCGGCGGTTTTATAATAAGACGGCAGATCTTCCGTCCAGTTTTCCATAATTATATTTTTGCCAATCTTCTGCTTTAAAATTTGAGATCGGAGATCTTCTTGTTCCGGACCGTCTCCCACTATGACCAATCCGACGCCGGGATGGCGCTCCGCGATCTTGCCTACAACATTTATGGCCATACCGATATTTTTTTCGCGCGTCAAACGAGACGCCATCAAAATAACAAAATCAAATTGCGGATATTTGGCGCGCAGATCAACGCGCGCTTCCGCGTCTTCTATTTTTTTGACATCCACGAAGATCGGAACAACCCGCGGACCAGACCTCAAATGATACCCGCGCCTTTTTAGAGATTCTTTGATGCGTTGACTGACCACCCTCACGCCATCCGCGCGCGGCAAAAGGAAACTCGCCAACCGCACTCTTATTTTGTTCAGCAAAGATCCTTTGCGAAAAAAAGGGCTCAAAAAATCCGTATGGATCTGCAGTTGAAGCTTTAAATGAAAACGTTTGGCCGCAAGCCAACCCACAAGCCCGGATTCAAAAGGATCCTGACAGGTAACCAGATCAGCCGCGCCCAAGTGATGGACCGCGGCTAACCTCCAAGCTGCCGCCGCCCCTCGCGCCACATACCCAAATGGACCGCTAAAATTCACCGGATAAGCGAAAATGTTATCCGCGATCTTAACCGTCTCCGATACCGTCACATTTTTTGCGATAACCACGATATGCAATTCCTCCGCCAGCTTGCCATAATCCAATATACGGCGCCGCACCGCCGCGCCCTCTTCCAAAATTTTGCCATCCTTGCTTATCATTAAAACTTTCATGACAATTCTTCGGTTATTTTCCTAAGCATTGACCCTTGCTCGAATTCCGCGGATCTCAATTTTGCATTTTTTACCACCAAGCTCCTCAATACCTTATCTTTGCACAAAACCAAAATGGCGTCCTTGATCTGATCCGCGTCGTTGAAAGGGATCAATCGTCCGCTTTCTTTATCAGTTATAAGCTCGGTATTGCCGCCGACTTTCGTGGTCACGATGGGAATCTCGGACGCCATCGCCTCCAAAAGCTGATGCGACAACCCTTCGTAGCCGGTATTCAACACGAACAGATCCGCCCCCCTTAAATACATAAGAATTTCTTGATGGGTAAGCGATCCCACCAATATGACATGGCCCTCCAGTTTGCCGCGCCTGATACGGGAACGAAGCATGCTCTCGTCAGGTCCGGAACCGGCAATGATCAAATGAACATCGGGAATTTCTTTTAAAATGCCGGGCATAATATCAATAAGCAAAGCAAAACCTTTCCAGGAAACCAATCTGCCCGCCGACAGCAAAACCGTGCCCGACCATCCTAGGCGCCTGCGCGCCTCGTCTTTGGATGTCGCCATTTCCGGAATATTAAAAGCATTGTAAACGATGCGAATCTTATTTCCGTCAACGCCCCACATTTGCACGATCTTTTTAAGATAAAGACTGGGAACTATGACTTTTTCCGCGGCATTGGCCGTCCATCTCTCCGTTCTCCTCCGCAATTCGGTCAAAAATCCGAATCTTCGATCTTGAAATTCCTCCGGAGTAATAAATTTTGCGCTTTTCGCTTTTCGCTTTTCGCTTTGCTGAAACTGTTCCCACGCGTAATCACCTACCACTTTCAAAATAAATCGCTTACCTAAAATTTTAGCGGCTAACGCGGAAGGGAGTCCCACGCTCACGGGATCTTGCGCGTAGATCAAATCCGCCCCGCGTCCTCGGCGCAGAACCTTCCCAAAATACGAAATATGGCGCAAAATTTTCGGCATTTGCCTGACTTCGCCAAAACTCAATACTTCAACACTGAAACCGAATTTCGGCAATTCTTCAAAAAGCAACTTACTATAAGTTGCCGGCCCGCCTATATCCGGAGGATATAGGCCCGTTGCTATTAAAACCCTTAATTTTTTACCGCTTTTCATGACTATTATTCTAACACTTTGCGGACACGCGTTAAATTAAATAAAAAAGGCGGAGACATTATGTCCCGCCCTTTTATTTTAATTTCATAGATCCGTATCCACTGTAAAACGGTAGATCTTTTCCGCGACTTCCACGTAATTTTTACCGTTTACGTCAAAGCAGGGATGTTCTTGCTTGCCGCTGATGTCAACGCAAGCTTTCATGCCTCCTCTGCCTTCGGAAAGTTTCTCCATTACCTTAACATGCGTAGCCAACTGAGAGACGTCGGTCATGCTGTAATTAAATCTTTCCTCGCCGACTCGACCGAACTTCTGCATAAACTCGGTCCGCAGTTTCAATACCACGCCGTTGAACCGATCCAAAACGACATCGTCGGCCATATTTGTCATTGAAAAAGAAAAGGCGACGCGCCGATTATCTTGAGTGACGTAGATTGATACTCCGCTCAAAACTCCGGCGAAAGCCGAATTGCAAAAAAGTAACACGGCTACCAACGTGATCATTAATGTTTTCATCTTACTCCTCCGAATATTTATCCGCCCCTCGCAAGATCGCTCGGGGCGGACGTTGTTTATTTCGTATCTTTTCTGGCCAATGCCTGCTCGGGCGTCAGCACGGAATAGATAATGAACACGGACTCTTTGCCGGTCTCCTCATCCGCGCCGTATTTAACCGCGATCAAAAAATCGCGCGAGGCGTTGTGGTAATAAACCGCGGGAAGATCCGATATCATTTTACCGGTCACGGCATCCGGCCTGGCCAGTTCCTCCTCGCTGGGTTCGCATAATTCGTAACCCACAAAGGTCAGAAATTTTTCCACCCTTTGCCGATCGTAAAGACGAAGCGCCAGTTGCTCCACCGCCATCAGCCAGTAATACGGCCGGCTGTTCATTTTACCGAGAACCGGCAAAACCTCCTCGTTGTATTGGCCCGTCTCCACGCAAGATACGAGAATATCCACCCACAATTTGTTGCGCTGCGTGGCAAGCAATTCCGATCCGTCGCGATCTTGTATGGCGATACCGATCAAGTCGGCCAAAGCAGTCATGGATATTTCCGCCGACGCCAAGGCCTCGATTATATTGCCGCGTGAAGCATAACCATCTACGGCCAAGAAATAATATACACGCCACCTAAGTTCGCTGTTGGTAAGCTTCAAAGCAAATTCCTCCGCGCGCTTCATGTCTCCGACGCGCGCGAACTCATACGCCATCATGGCATGCGCTTTTTGGCGCAGTTCGGAATTCTTAAGCCCGGCAGCCTGCTTCGTCGCTTTATCCAACAGGCCAAGCCGTTTACTGGTCAAAAACTGACGATACGCATCCAAATCCTTTTCAGAATATCCGTACTTAAACTCCCCCGCATGCGGCGACATCTGGCTATGGCTATCGCCATGCCCGCGTTCAGCGCTGGCCAGCCCATAAAAACCCAAAAAGATAATGGAAAACAGAACACCGATGATACGCATTACGAATTCTCCTTATATGTAGATTGTTGTAAAAGACCAATTACGCTTTTAAAAAAATCTATCACAAAATATAGTTTTCGTCAATCCCCCGTCGCCGCCGCGAAAACCTCAAACATGTCGCGGCTTATTTTGTTCCATTCGTATTTTTCTTTAATCATCTGCCCAGCCTTAGCAACGATTTTTTTACGCAGATCGTCATTGTTCAAAAAAGTGTTTATTTTTTCCGCTATACTTTTAGGATTTCCTGTTTCGCAAAAAAGTCCGGTCTCGCCGTCTTTCAAAAAATCCACAATCCCGCCCACGGGCGTCGCCACCACGGGCAAACCCGCGGCCATGGCCTCTATAAAAGAATTGCCGAACCCCTCGGAAAGCGACGGCCTCACGAAAACGTCGGAAATTCTAAGATACTTCGGCATATCCTCATGCGAAACGTAACCCAAAAACCAAACGCGTCCGGACAGGCCTTCTTTGTCGGCTAATTCTTTCAATGCCTTCATCTCATAACCGCCGCCCAGCACCAAAAACTTAACATTAGTCGGAAGATATTTAAGAGCCTTTATTATATCGGATACGGCATTCTTAACCACGAGCCGCGAAGTAGTAATAATAAATTTATCGCCCGCTTTTTTCCCAAACCGTTCACTCAAATCTTGAAGCTCTTCCGACGAATATTTTCTGGAAAAACGCGCCACATCCACACCATTGGGCACAACTTCAATCCTCCCCCCATAACCCATCTGTCGCGCGAAATCCGCCAAATAATTGGAAATGGTTTGCACCAAATCCGCTTTTGTAAAAATTTTTCGAAAAAGTGGATAAAGAACGCTGACTCGTTTTTTAATATAAGAAATGGGATCGCCTTCTTGTAGGGTCAGCAAATAAGGAATTGCGGGATTCATCATTTTAAAAAAAAGCGCGGCAAAACCGTTATAGCTCGCCATCATGCACCAAATGGCGTCATAATAGTGAACTTTTTCCAACTGGCTCGCCTTCCAATACCCCGTAAAAGGAAAGAGGTATTTATTCAAAAACAGCGGAAAGCGGAGAGAATCGGCGGACTCTTGGTGTTTCATGGCAAATCCGACGCGATGCACGGCCACGTTGCCTATTTTTTCAAATTTGGGAAGCGAGCTGTCCAAACGCAACGCCACCATATCAAATTCAAAATCATCAGGAGAAATTCTATCAGTGATTTCTTTGATAGCCACTTCCGCGCCGCCCACAAAGCGCGGGTAATAAACCAGCGAAAATATTAAAATACGCTTTTTTGGTTTTGCCGGCATTTTCATATACTATAATATAATAAACCCATGAACAATCGCCTGAAAATTTTATATATCATAACCAAATCCGCCTGGGGCGGCGCTACCAAATACACTTATGACCTGGCCTCTGCCATGCCGCAAAACGGCTTTGAAACGCATATAGCCGCCGGACCTGCGCTGTCACGGGAAAAAAATCTGTTTTCCGAACTTCAAAATTCCGGCGTATATTGCCACACCATAAAAAATTTCCAAAAATCCGTTAACCCCCTGAAAGATCTATTCGCGCTCTGGGAAATATTGCGCCTTATCCAAAAAATAAAGCCCGATATTGTGCACGCGTCCAGTTCAAAAGCAGGCGGACTCGCGGGACTCGCCGCGTTTATCTTAAAAATTCTATCCGCCAGCCGGCGGACTAAAAACTATCCGCCAGCCGGCGGACTAAAAACTATCTTTACCGCCCACGGTTGGGCATATCATGAAAGCCGCCCGCGCTGGCAGCGGCTTCTTATTAAATTAAGCAGTAGAATCACCGCGTTATTTTACGATACGATAATCACCGTATCGGAATTTGACCGGCAATCCGCCATTAAAAATAAAATCGGCAAACCGGAGAAATTCATAACCATACACAACGGCATAAATCCGGCGGGGGTTCCATTTCTTACCAGAAATGAAGCACGGCGCGTGTTAATTCCTGCACGTAGCCAAGAAGATATATTAGTGGGTACTATAGGAGAGTTTACAGCCAATAAAGGCCAAAAATTTTTGATTGAAGCCGCGCATATGCTATGCCAACGGTATCCAAAACTTAATTTTATGATAATAGGCCACCGCGGCGAAGAAAAATCAAAATTACTCCGCCAAATAACCAAATCTGGCTTAACAAATTGCGTACACATCATAGACAGCCCTCCGGACGCGGCAAAATATTTAAAAGCTTTTGATATTTTTGTTCTGCCGTCGCTTAAAGAAGGTCTGCCGTATGTCCTGTTGGAGGCCGGACTCGCCGAACTTCCCACCATTGCCACGAACGTAGGGGGCAATAAAGAAATCATAGATCCGGAGAAAAACGGTCTTTTAATTACGCCGGCCGACTCTCAGGAATTGTCACGTGTCATTGAACGCGTCTTTAAAAATGCTGATTTAAAAAATGCTATGGCTAAAAATTTATATGAAAAAATATTAAACGATTTTTCGCTTAAAAAAATGATAAGCGAAACTTTGGCGATCTACCGCCAATAATAAATTTTTATAAATTATAAATAAAACATCCGATAAACTACATAGGTCTCACCTATGTAGTTTTATATACTTGAGGTAGTAGCGGTGGTAGTGGCGGCGGTATCCGCGGTCGGCGTGATCGTGACATCCGTAGACGCGGGCATGGATTCTGGCGCGGGCTCTATAATGGGCGCCGATTCTACGACCGGCGCTGGCGTGGCCACATATTCCCCGCAAGTGCCCTTAAACTTGTTCCATTCGCCGTTGGAAATTCGCACACAATAAATATCGCCGGTTACGGAATCCGTCATTTCAAAAGCATTTTTGATT
>JACROR010000032.1 GCA_016214345.1 Candidatus Niyogiibacteriota bacterium | reverse complement strand
AGAAGTTTTGGGCGGCATCTTTCCTTCAATGTGCGCTTTGATCTTCTCAATAACTTCTTCAATGGGATGTTGGGATTTAACAAAATAATCGGATGCTCCCATCTCCAATGCCCGCTTGATATCGGCATCACCGCCAAGATTGGAAAGCACAATGATCGGTATCAGCTTCCAATCGGGATTTTTTTTCACTTCTTCCAATACATAAAAGCCGTCCTTTTTGGGCATCAAAAGATCAAGTAAAATAATAGTCGGAAGCTGCTTCCGGATGCGATCCATTGCTTCCTCGCCGTTCATCGCGGTATCAATGGCGTATCCCTCCACTTCCAGATTATCTTTCAGAGCCCTAATAAGAAACTCCTCATCCTCAACGATCAATATGCGATTCTTCATAATATTTATTATAACATATTAAATTAAATGTTTTTTAATCTTGGGGATGTGCAAATAAAATGTTGAACCCTTGCCTTCTTCTGATTCAAAGGTGACTTCGCCTCCTAATTTTTCCGCCAAAAGAGCCGCGATATAAAGACCCAATCCCGTGCCATCCGGTTTCAATGCTTTGGCATTGCTGGCGCGATAAAATCTCTCAAAAATCTTTTTTTGTTCATCAGGAGGAATGCCGATACCGCTGTCCTTCACCGAAAATACATACGTCAAAGGTTCTTCTTTAACATCAAATACGATTTCCTGTTTTGGCAGCGAATAATTGATGGCATTGGAAACAAAACATTCAAAAATACTTCTAAGTATCTGGCAATCCGTTTCCATTTTGATCGTCTGATCCCCCTTAAACGCGTTGCGCAAAAGCACTTTTTTGCTCTCCGCGCTTGACTTCATAAACAATACGGTGTCTTCCAAAAATTGTTTAATGGAGATGGTTTCTTTTTTAAGAAGCGCGCCTCCGCCTTCCAGGCGCAAGACATTAAGCATGTCGGAAACCAGCCTTAACATCCTTTCATTTGACTGATAAATGTTATCCAGATATTCCTTTTGCTTTGACGTAAGCTCGCCCAGAATATTCCGCTGAAGCGTTTCAATGAGCCACTTGGTCCCGGAAAGCGGAGTGCGCAATTGATGAGAAGCGAGAGAAAGAAAATCGGTTCGCAATTTTTCAATTTCTCTTTCTTTGGTAATGTCGCGAAGTATTTCAGCAACGCCTATAATTTTACCGTTGAGCACAATCGGGGTTGCCTTAATCGCGACCGGGAACTTAGTTTTGTCTTGGCGAACACAATAATAAATATTACCGACGGTAATAGTGCCGGTAAGCGCCAAAGTTACGGGCCGTTTTTCGCGAGGCACAAAATTTTGATTTTCGTCTTCCAACGAAACCACATCAAAGGATGCCCTGCCTATCGCCTCTTCTATCGGCCACAACAACATGCCTTGAGCGGCTGTATTCATAAGAACTATTTTACCGTCCGTATCAGTGCCAATAACGCCATCACCGATGCTCGCGAGCGTTGCTTCGTCTTTGACTTTGGCCAACTCTATTTGATTTTTGGCAATTTCCAGATCCTCAAGGATATTGGTTGTTGCCAGACGGCTCATCTCTTCTTCTTTCACTTTATTCCGCAAACCGGCGCTTGATTTTTGAACATTCTCTACCATCTGATTAAACACCCGGCCCAATTGGCCAAATTCATCACGAGTGATCAACGCGGCCCGAGCGGTAAAATCGCCGCGGCCGATTTTATAAACAACTTCGGATAATTCCCGGAGTGGAGAAGTAATGCCGACCATGAAAAGATACATCACCAAAAAAATGAGCAAAAAAGTAGCGCTGGCTGAAAGCAAATTTTGCTGTAAATAATCCCCCAATGTTGCCAGCATTTCATCCTTGTCAATTTCCGTAAGCAAAGTCCAACCATTGAACAGGCACATGGAAGCGCCAAAAACAGAACTGTTCCGATAACCAAGATACTCGCCGCTCATCTCCTCGGATTTTGCGCACAAACGAACAGGAACGGTGTCAACCTTTTGGTTTAAGGGAGCGTTCGCGATAAATCTTGATTCTGTCAGCATGACTCCGTCCTGATTGACCAGATACGTTTCTATGGTTTTTTTCCTATGCATCCAGGTGGAAATGGCGCCCAATGTTGTTGAGGTTCTGCCGATCAAAATATCCGACAAACTCGCGGTGTTAAAAAACAGTACGATCACTCCCATGTTTTCTTTTCTCTCCTGGTCAATGACGGGCGCGGCCGCCTTGATAACAATATGTTTCTCTCCGAAATGAAAATCTTCCGTCATGTTAGACAAAAATGCCTCACCGTAACGACCCCCCATGGTCCGGATAAAGATCTTATCCGTAGCCATGTCTTTCATGCCAACTTCCGTCTCTTGGCTGGCGGCCACAACCCTGCCATTCATATCCATAATAATTATGCCGACAATCGCCGGATCAAGAGATTGTTTATTTTCTAAAAGATGACGGTTTAGATTGCTTGCCGCCTCACGATCGCCGGAGAGAATTTTTTTCAAGCTTTCGCGAATAAATCCGTCTGAAGCGAAATCAACGGCTCTATTTTTTAGACCATCCAAATAATCAAGAACCCACCCCCCTTGAACATCCGCCATTAAATCCAAACTTTCCAAGGTTTGCGTATAAAGATGATTGCGCGACAAGCGAAAGTCAATAAAACCGTTTAAACTAACGGCCATAAGTAACAGTCCGATTATGAAAAATAGCCTGGTGCGGATGGAAAAGGAGGAAAAAAGGATCTCAACGACATTTCTTTCCTCTTTGGCTCGTAGTAGTAGTAGCGCGGAAAACCATAAGAAATGATAATACCACCAGACAAGGTTCCATTCGCGGTAAAAAAATGGCGTTAACGTGGCAACTGTTAATAAGGCCAAAACATTGAGAAGGGGTGAGGCAAAAAAACTATCCTCCTTTCGGGCGAACAGCATAAAAAGAAGAAGCAGAAAATTAATAACGGTAAATCCGATAAAAAAATTAATACTGCGAAACGCCGTTCCGGCGAAAGAAGGCAAGAAAAACAATAAAACAAAGCCAATAAGCAATAAGAGATTCGCGCCTATAAATATTTTCATCCGACCTTGATAAATTTTCTCTTTGATCCGGTCGGAAAAAGGAACAATCAAGCCATAAAGCAGAAGCGAGGCAAGAAAAAATCCATAGTGTTCGCTAATATCAAATAATTCCTCGCCTCCCCAGCCGAAAGCCGGCACCAAAACCGCGTGAACAAAACTAAAAAATCCCAAAATATAGAAAGCCAGACTAATGACATACCAGCGAATATCTTTGTCTTTGGCGTAGTGTTGATAAGAAAAGAAGCAAATAAAAAAGATAACTGCGGCAATGGTCAACATAACAAAAGAATGGACGAGAATACTGGCATAAAACACTGAAGACAGAGAAGTCTTTACCAATAGCAAAAGAGCTCCTAAAGAGACGGCGAGAATGAGAACAAGGCTTATTAGCTTGTAGTGGGTAGTTTGTAGTGGGTAGGTTGTAGTGGGTAGTTTCATGGTTAGTTTGTAGTGAGTAGTTTGTAGGTTGTAGTTGGTAGTAAACTACGCACTACTCACTACAAACTACTCACTGATCTTGAGTTCATGAGTTAGCTTGTTCAACATCCGCATCACTTCACCAAGTAACACGTCTACTTGCTCATAATCTTTGTTCTCTCTATATAAAAGCCTTTTGGCAATCTTGATTTGTGTTTCCAGCTCTGCGCCTGAACCGTAAGCATTAAATAAAAAATTTCTGAAATCTTTACAAGAACTGCGCCTACTCCCTTCCGCAATATTAGAAGGAATTGAAACAGCCGCGCGACGCATCTGCGAAGTCAAACCATATATTTCCTCTTTTGGAAATTTTCCTGTCAATGTATACATGGCAATCACCAAGTCCATTGATTTCTGCCATGCGATTAAATTTTCATACGATTCTACTTTCATAATTTTCTACTCACTACAAACTACTCACTTATTTTTAAGCTCCTCAATTTCTTTTTTCAGCTCCATCATCTTGAGTTCGCGGCCGATCATGGCTTTGTTTGCCGCTTCCAATTCGGCGACTTTTGACTCCAGCGTCCGCGTCTTTTCCGCCACCGCCTCGTCAACATTAGCGGTTTTTTCCCATAAAACAGCCAAGGCGCCTCTCAAATTTTGAGACAGTTGGCTGAATTCATCCTTGCCTCCGCCATCCAAGAGAATATCGGCGTCCGTAAAATCCCCTTGTGACAATTTCTTCAAGGCGGCATCCATATTGTTCAAAGGCTTAAACAACCAGCGAACTTCAAAAAATTGCAAGAGAATAAAAGCCAGAATAATTATGGCCGCTATCGTCAGATTAAATTGCAAGAAAACGCGGTTTATGCCCTGGGTCAGCAAAATTTTTTGCAAGTCTTCCAGGGGCACCGTAACAGTGACCCCCCACACCCGGCCGGGCAATACTGTTGCCGGAACATAGGCGGCGATTTTTTCTTTTCCTTCAAAAACATAGCGAACAATGTCTGTCTTGCCGGCGGCGACATTTTTCCACATTTCATTTAAGGCCTGGCTTCGGCCGGTATTATTTTGCATTTCTTCAGACCAGACATTTTTTCCCATAAATTCAGTCCGGGGATGATAGAGAATATCGCCGTTGTCATCAGTGATGACGGCGTATCCCTGCTGTAAAACAATGACATCCTTGAGATATTTATCCTTTAAGTCGTTGAAATTAATGGCTCCGCCCAAAGTTCCCAAAAATTTGCCGTTCTTGTCAAAAATCGGAACATGAAATGAAGTAATCGGGCCGGCACTCACCGTACCGGCCACAGGCGGAATGATACGGCCCAAAACAGGCCGATGCTCCGGATCTTCAATGATGGTTTTCAGATGGGGCGCCACGCTTGGACCATTGACGCCGATGGCATCGCGGTTATAGGAGCAGTCAAAAATTCCTTTAGCATTCATCCGGCCGATGTTGGTAAGTTTTTTGCCGTATTTGAAAAATAAATCGTCAAGTTTTTGATTGCAAACCGCGGGGTCGGAGCTTTGAATTTCCGGCAACTGAGCTATTTGAGTAAAAAGAGTGATCTGGTTTTCCATCTCCAGCCGTAAAATATTGGCGATGTTTCCAGCAAAAGTCATTTCATGCTCTTGTTCCTCTTTAATCAAATTTTCTACCAATCTGCCCCACAAGACTTGGGTAAAAATGAGCGTCGCGGCTAAAACAAGCAAAAAAATGATAATGTTAACGGAGATCAACAGCGTTCTTTTTTGCATAAAATTTTTTAATTAATAATGCGCGCATTAAACATACTCTTATCTATAATATATTACACCTCTTAATTTAAGCCGGCGACACGGCCGCGTATTTTCGGTAAAATCGGCGTTTAAGTATTTCTACGACGACCAAATACAAAGCCGTAATAACCGCTATGGACAGTAACGGCGCGACAGGCAGACTGACCAACCCGAAAATTTTGCCCAAAGAACTGAAACTGATCGCCCACGCGGCAAAAACCGCCAATAAAGCACTGAAAATCAAAAGCGGACTCGGCCAACTTTCTAAGAATGGCAGCTTTTTAGTGCGTATTATATAAACCACGAAAATCTGCGTGGCAATGGATTCCAAAAACCATCCGGTCTGAAAAGCGCCGTTCACTAAATTAAATCCGTAAAATAAAACCGCGAAAGTAAGAAAATCAAAAAACGAACTGGCGGGACCAAAGACCAGCATAAACCGCTTAATAAAACGCATATCCCATTTTTTGGGATGCAACACGTCCTCGCTATCAACGCGATCCAATGGAATGGTGAATTGCGAACCGTCGTACAATAAATTGTTTAAAAGAATCTGCACCGGTAACATCGGCAAAAAAGGTATGAACATGGATGCCGCGGCCATGGAAAACATATTGCCGAAATTGGAGCTCAAAGTCATCATCAGATATTTCATGGTATTGGCAAAAGTCGTTCGTCCTAGGATGACCCCCTCCACCAGTTCACGCAAGCTCTTCTCAACCAAAATCAAATCCGCGGATTCTTTGGCGACATCAACCGCGTTGTTTACTGAAATACCCACATCAGCAGCCTTGAGCGATGGCGCGTCATTTATGCCATCGCCTAAAAATCCCACCGCATGCTTATTTTTTTGAAGTAAACGGATAATCCGCGTTTTTTGATCCGGAGAAATACGCGCGAACACGGTGGTTTCTTCCACTGTCGTACGCAACTCATAATCATTCAATTGCTCCATTTCTATGCCGGTCAAAACTCCTTTAACCGGCAAATCAATATCACGCGCGACTTTTCGACTGACCAGCGCGTTGTCTCCGGTAATAATTTTGATTTCTATGCCGTATTTTTCCAATAATTTAAGGGTTTCCGCGGCCGTGGTTTTGGGCGGATCCAAAAACGCCATAAAACCGCAAAAAACCATGTCACGCTCCTCATCATACGAATAAACTTTTTTCTGGTCTTTGATCTTTTTTATCGCCACTCCGAGCACCCTGAATCCTTCATGGCTTAATCTGTCATATTCTTGATGTATTTTAATTAACGCCTCCTCATCCATTTTTTTTTCTACTTTTCCATAAACCCTGTTAAATTGTCCCGCTTTTTGCGGGACATCGCCTTCGGCGGATTTAACAAGGTAAACATTGCAAACGCCAAATAATTCCTCCGGCGCGCCTTTAGCAATAAGCACGTGTTCATTCCCTTGTTCCACTATGACCGCGTTCCGCTTTCTCGCGTAATCAAACGGGATCTCGTCTATTTTTTTATATCCGGAAATATCCGCAGACTTGTGCTCAATTACCGCCGCGTCAAGCGGATTGGAATACCCGCTCTGGTACTGGCTGTTCAAATAAGCGTAAAAAAACACGTCTTCCGCCGCGCGCCCCAATCCGTCCACATATTTTACCAAGGCAATTTTATTTTCCGTCAAAGTGCCGGTTTTGTCGGTGCACAATACATCCATACTTCCGAAATTTTGTATGGCGGATAATTTTTTTACGATAACTCCGTGCTTAGCCATGGCCAGCGATCCGCGAGTTAAATTCAGGGCGATTATCATAGGCAAAAGTTCAGGCGTCAGTCCCACGGCCAACGCCGCCGCAAAAAGAAGAGACTCCAGCGCCTCATGCCGCCATAGCGCGTTCGTTAAAAATACGAAAATAACCAGTAAAAAAGTTATTTTCATTATGAGAACGCTGAAATCTTTCATTCCGCGGTCAAAATCAGTGGGCTCTTCTTTATGGGCAAGAGATTCGGCAATTTTGCCGAATTTAGTATTTTTTCCCGTTACCGTAACCGACATAAAAGCATCGCCCGTAACCGCGCTGCTCCCCATAAAAACCTCGGCTCCCACGCTCTTTTCCACCGGAAAAGATTCTCCGGTCAACGACGACTCGTCTATAAAAAAATCTTTTTCCTGGATTATTTTTCCGTCGGCCGGGATCAAGTCTCCGGGAGAAAGAAAAATTATATCATCCGGAACAATATGCGACAGCGGCAATTCACGCGCTTGCCCGTCCCTGATAATTGTGGCGGTAATTTTCACGCGCTCTTTTAGGGCTTCGGCCGCTCGCTCCGACTTGTAAGTGTTTATAAAATCCAGCGTTACGCTTATGACCACAATAGTTATGATGATGGCGGGATTCATCCGCTCGCCCAAAGCCGCGGCAATGATGGCGGCAATAACCAAAATAAGAATAAGTGGATTGGCGAATTTCAATAAAAAAGACGCAACCAGCGAAAGTTGTTTTTTCTCCGCGATTTCGTTAAGCCCGTAATGTTTCAGCCGCCGCGCCGCCTCCTGGCGCGTCAAGCCCAAAACTCCGTCCGGCAACTTGATCAAAAGATGGCTCTCTTTCATAAAATAAGCGCGTCCTTATCGCTTATTTTAATTTTAACAGACCAACTCAACGAAAAAAGGCATAAATATGACCCCTCGCAATGACTGTTGCCTATGGACTTTGTAAATAAAATAAGGTAAGCTTTTATTTAAATATCGGCTCTTTAACTTTATAAAGGGAGGAACAAATGCCCAAAGAATATACGGTGAAACAGATGATCGAAGCGGCCAAGAAAACCGGCGAGTTTGGCGTTTCTGACGAAGAAATGGAAGAAATTTTTCTAAATACCGTAATAGAAAACGAGGAAGATCTTGTGGCCGTCCTTATTTTCATGGACATACACCGACCGCAAGTGCTCAAAAAAATCACTGATGAATATCTCAAAAAATCCGAACCTCCACCGTCAAAAGGAGATTAAAATGTCATTATATTTTGGACATCCGATCAATACCTATGATACGGAACTCGAAAAACAACTGCTAAAAGCCATCTCCGAAATCTTCCCGGGGTGGAGCATAGAAAATCCCAATCAAAAACATCACCAGGCAGGATACGAATATTTTTTAAAACTTACCGGCCATGAAATGGAGTACTTTTATAAAGAAGTTTTGCCAAAATGCCACGCAGGAATTTTTCTTCCTTTCCGTGACGGAAAATGGGGAGCCGGAGTCTTCAAAGAAGCGGCATTCATGGCAAGTCGCAAGCGTCCCATTTATCAAATTACGGCAGATGGCGTCATAACCGAAGTAATCTTAAAAGATGACCAAATGCTGTCCGTTGAAGAAACGCGAAGCCGCATCCGCACCACTGACGGCAAAATCCGACCATATTAAAAACTCATAAAGCCACCAAATAAGGTGGCTTTATCTTTACCCTTATGACCCATGACACTTTTTGAATTTCTTACCTGAACCACACGGACAAGGATCGTTGCGCCCAGCTTTTTCCGAGGTTTCAGCGGGCACGCCATTTTTTTTAACTTCCCCGCGACCCTCTTCCATTTTTATCGTTGGAATCACAGGCCTCGGCGCGGTTTTTAATATCAAATGCGACAAATGCGCGCGAATGCCCGCTTCCAATTCATGGAACATTTTTACTCCTTCGTTTTTATATTCCACCAGTGGATCGTGCTGTCCATAAGCCCTCAACCCCACGGAAGAACGCATATACTCCATGGCTTCCAAATGCCCCACCCAAAGCATATCTATTACTTGAAGCAATAAAGTTTTTATCATCTCGCCGAACGCGGCATCTCCCAATTCCTGTTTTCTTTTCGCCAAAGCTTCGCGCCAAACTCCCAAAACATATTCAACCAAGTCCGCCTTAACATCATCCGCGGATCTTTCCTCATCTTTGATTTCCGACAATTTTCGCGAAACCTCGCCCGACACTCCGAAACGCGCGTTCAAATTTTCATATATTCCTTTGATGTTCCATTCAAAAACATCGCCCTGCGTGTGGAAATGGACCAGATCATCCAGATCATCTTCCACCAATTCACGCGCCGTACTCTCCGCCAAAACCGCGTCTCCGAATAAAATGTCATTCCGCCTTCTATATATGGACTGGCGCTGTTTGTTCATGACCGTATCGTATTCCAACAAGTGCTTCCTCGCGTCAAAATTAAAACCTTCTATTTTTTCCTGCGCTGATTCCAACGCGCGGGAGATCATTTTATGTTCTATGGGCTCGTCTTCCGGCATGCCGAAAGTGCCCATCATGGCCTTAATTTTATCCGAACCGAAAATGCGCATCAGATCGTCTTCCAAAGAAACAAAAAATTGCGTCTCCCCGGGATCTCCCTGCCTGCCCGACCGCCCGCGCAACTGATTGTCAATTCGCCTCGCCTCGTGCCGCTCCGTGCCCAACACGAACAATCCGCCAGCCGCCTTAACCTTCTCCGCATTTTCCGTAGTCGGAGGATTGCCGCCCAAAATAATATCCACGCCGCGTCCCGCCATGTTCGTGGCAAGAGTCACCGCCCCCGGACTTCCCGCTTGCGCGATGATCGCGCCTTCCCGTTCATGATTTTTGGCATTCAGCAATTCATGCGGAATACCCTCGCGCCGAAGCACTTCCGACAATCTTTCGTTTTTTTCTATGGAAACCGTGCCCACCAAGATCGGCTGGCTTTTTTCACGGCATTTTTTTATTTGCGCCGCGACGGCGCGCAATTTCCCTGCCTCGGTCTGGAATATTTGATCCGATCCGTCTTTTCGTTGGATCGTTTTATTGGTGGGAACCGTGACCACTTCCAAATTATAAACTTTATGAAATTCTTCGGCGGAAGTTATAGCCGTGCCCGTCATGCCCGATAATTTTTTATACATCCTGAAATAATTCTGAAAAGTTATGGAGGCCATGGTGCGCGATTCACGCTGTACTTGCACCCCCTCTTTCGCTTCAATCGCCTGATGCAAGCCGTCGGACCATCTGCGCCCCGGCATTAACCGCCCCGTGAACTCATCAACTATAATTACTTCTCCCCCCTTCACCACATAATCCTTATCCAGAAAAAAAAGAGCCTGCGCGCGAAGCGCCTGTTCCAAATGATGCACGTATTTTATCCCTTTTTCCGTGTAAATATTATCAACTCCCAGTATCTTTTCCACCTTGGCTATGCCTTCGTCATTTAAAGTTACGGCGCGCATTTTTTCATCCACCTTGTAATCTTGGTCTTTTTGCAAACGAGGGGCAATACCGGCAAAAATACGGTACAACTCGCCGGATTCTTCGTCCGGAGCGGAAATAATCAGCGGAGTGCGCGCTTCGTCTATCAATATGGAATCAACTTCATCCACTATGGCAAAAGCGTGTCCGCGCTGGGAAACTTGTTCCGGCAAATAAGCCATATTATCCCGCAAATAATCAAAACCGAATTCATTATTGGTGCCGTAAGTTATGTCCGCCGCGTACGCTTCACGCCGCCAACACGGCTTTAAAAATTCATGGATCACCTCAAAACCTCCCAGTTTATCGCGCGTCGCGTCATCCGCTCGCGCATTTTTATCATATAAATATGACGCGTTGTTATTTATGCAACCGACGGAAAGACCCAACGCGCCATAGATCTGTCCCATCCAAACCGCGTCTCTCCGGGAAAGATAATCATTAACGGTCACCACATGCGCGCCCTCTCCCGCAAGCGCGTTTAAATAAACGGGCAAGGTTGCCACTAAAGTTTTGCCCTCTCCGGTTTTCATTTCCGCGATCTTGCCCTGATGCAAAACTATGCCACCCAAGAGCTGCACATCATAATGGCGCTGACGAAGCGTTCGTTTCGCCGCTTCCCTGACCAGCGCGAACGCTTCCGGTAAAATATCATCCAAGGGCTCTCCTTCTTCTATCCGTTTTTTAAATTCAGCGGTCTTCGCAACAAGATCGCCATCGGATAATTTTCCCATGTCCGCGTCAAAAGCATTAATACGCTCCACGGTCGGATAGAGTGTTTGTATAAATTTTTCATTGGGATCGCCAAAAATTTTAGAGAAAAATGGCATAAAAATTTTACCGCCGCGCTCAAGCGGTCAAACTGCGCGTTAAATTAAAAACGAGATCAAAGCCCGAATTATAAAACGCCGTACTTCGCCGCGCGCCTTACTTTTTTATTTTTACTGCCGGGCTTGCTTTTATACTTCTTTATTTCATTGACCAATTTAGACTTTGTTATATTAACCGCCTCTTCCAAAGATTCCGCCGCGTTCTTGGCGCGAAGCACGGTTTTCATATGCGGCATATCCAAATTCACCTCACACTCCCAAACCCTGCCCTCTTTGTGGTGCTTGGTTGACTTGGCGATCTCCACCTCCAAAATGAGGTCCATTTGATCGTCCAAAGCCCCTAAAAACTTGGCAATGGGGGCAACCAATTTTTCTTCTACTAAAACTTTTGAGGCCTCTGTTTGTTTAAAATTCGTAGCTTTAATGCGCGATCTCATGATTTTATATTAAAAATTATTTTTATAATGCCGCACGGGCATATTCCATCATTATACAGCATATTTTATAAAAATAAAATCCTCCCCGTTTAAAACGGAGAGGATTTTATGTTTAGCGGCGCTTCTTTGCTTTCTTCGCCGGTTTCTTAGCGTGCTTTGTAACTTTCTTGGCTTTCTTCTTTTTCATTTTTTAAATATTTTTTAGAAAATAGTAAACAAACATCGACCACAAATTATTTGTTATTTCTCAAAATTGACCTTCTACTATTATTATCGTATAATTTCGCGCTAATAAAAACATAAAAATCCCAAAGTTGTGGATAACCCCTTCACCCAGAAATGACATCATTTTGCGCGTGTAATTAAAAAATCAAAAAAATAATATTATGTTTTACATAAAAAATAATTTTTATCATACAAACAACGGCAAAATATTCAGCGCAATGTCATTCTGGGTGAGGGGGATAACTAATTTTTAAAAATACTTTTACGAATACAAATAAAAAAAATACTCCGCGTTATGCGGAGTATTTTTTAAAAACTTTATATTTCGCATGGAGAGCGGCATGACGTTAACTCCAAACTATGTCCTTTGTGAGTACGATCATTGCCGCTCTCCATAAGCGGGATTGCGCTACCCAGTCTATTCATGAACTCATTCTATTATATATAGTACTGTTGGCATAAAAATTAGTCAAAATACATGAAACGTCACAGCATTTTAGGAAATACAAAACCCCGCCGAAGCGGGGCTTTGTACAGACATCGTTTGTATCCTCCACCCAAGGCGGAGGAAGGCACTCACACTGGTATATTAGCAAAAAACTGCCAAATAGTCAAGCACTGTGGGTATCTTCGGGCGATTCCTTCTCCAAGGGCGCTTTTTTACTGAAATAAAAAATGTAAATTATTTCCAAAATCGCCAAACTATTTATCACTAAGAGGGCGATAAACCAGTATTTTTGCGAATTTTGAGCGGCCCTCCAAAGAGCCACACCCTTCCATGGCAAGACCCACAATGCCAATAAAAGCACAACCCACCAATTATTTATCAAATAATTTTCCATGTCTTTATTATACTTCAAATATTGAAATACCGCATCCGCCGCTCTATCAAAACTTATCCCAAATAAAAAAGAGCTGGGTTTAACCCAACTCTTTCATGGTGGCATATATCGCCTTAGATTCGTCTTCCAGGCCGTACTTGACCAGATTTCTAAGATAAACCATGCCGGCATCCAAACCAATAAACACCCTCTTCCCCATGCCCAACGTGAAAGGATGTACCATCTTGACATCATTATTAACGCAAAGAACCACAAACTTGCCCTTAGCGATGCCAAAAGCGCACTCCGCCGAAGCTCCCACGTCGCCCACATTGGTCACGAAATAAAATACCAAGTCGCTCTCCGCCACGCCCCGCTCCAAATCTTCATACACGAAATGCGCTATAGAAATCTGGTTAGTGTTTTTCCGCGGGTCATAAAAATCAATAGCATGGCCTAATCGCTCTTTAATATAATTTCTCCAATCCAAATAAGAAGCCCAGGGAACAAACGATCCTGCCAGATATACTTTGATTTTCTTGCCTTCTGACATCATGCCCTCCTTACTCACATATTATGGAATTTTCAATTTACTTTTCTGTTACTAAATTACACCCGTAAATCATTTTTGGCAATGAGGGCAATACCTCGTCCCCCTGCCCGCTAAGATAATTTTACGTATGAGAGTCCGTCCGCACTTCACGCATAAACTACCTTCCCTTCCATATACTTTAAGCTGCCGCGAAAAATTTCCGGATTTGCCGTTCGCGTCAACATAATTCCTGAATGATGTTCCGCGATTTTTTACCGCGTCCGCCAATACTTTTTTTATGCTCCGATACATCCTGCGAATTTCCGCGAGACTTAGCGATCCGGCTTTGCGTGAAGGTAAAAATCCGGCGTCAAAACATATTTCATCCGCGTAAATATTGCCTATGCCCGCTAAAAGTTTCTGATCCAACAGAGCGGCTTTAAGCGAGCTTCCCTTTTTCCGGCGTAAAAATTCTTTTAATTTGTTCGCGGTAAAATGGGAAGACAACGCGTCTAAGCCGAAACTCTTGGCTATAATCGCGTTTTTATCTTTCTCGCGCGCCAACTTCAAATAACCGAATTTACGGATATCATTGAAAAAAAGCGCCGAGCCGTCCATAAAATAAATAACCACGCGCGTAAATTTGCCGGGCGCCACACCCGCGCGAACATACACCAATTGTCCTGTCATTCCCAAATGCGCAAGCAAAACTCTACCGCCCTCTTTTAAAGAAAAAATCAAAAGCTTGCCAATTCTCTCAATGTCCATAAAAGTATTGCCGCGCAAATACTTCGCAAAATCTTTAAGCGAAGTTTTAACAATCACGCGATCAAAAACTGCCGTTCGCCTGATCTTTTTGCGGAGTATTTTGAGAGATAGATCTTTTTTAATTGTTTCCACCTCGGGAAGTTCAGGCATATTAAAAATTATTTCCCGCGCCTTGATGGGCGAGACAAAAAGTAATTTACAAAAATTTATTCCAGCTTGTGGGCCTTTTTGGGGACTACCGCCACGGCCGTCGCGTAAGCTATGATCCCGGGGAAAAGTCCCGTGAATACCACTACGAGAACCCAAAACAAACGGAGCAAAGAAGGGTCAATATCAAAATACTCTCCCACGCCTCCGAATATGCCGGATATTATTTTATTTTTTTCGCTCCTATAAAGCTTTTTTCTCTCCATAATTCAACATTACCATAAATATTTAATAAAAAACAGTCTTGGTTAAATGATGCGGCATTTGTATTTTTATCTTCTTGCTGGTTTCCCACAAGAACCAATCCACCTGAAAGAGATGAACCCGAACACCATTATTATGAAGCTCTTGAGTCAAATATTCCACCGCCCAAATCGTAGCAGCGCGTATCTCCACCTCATGCGCCGATCCGGATCTTATTAAATGCTTATTCAATATTTTCTTTTCCAAAACAGGCGAATATTCCAATACCCCGTATTCACGCAATATTTGCGGAATCCTGTAATCGGCAAATGTCGTCACATAATCCAAGTCTTTGAATTTTCCCAACCCACGGCCCTGAAATGCTCCCCAAATATCTAATGCCAATATTTGCGCCCGCTTCCAAATATATACTTTCTTGCCACCGTACATTGCCACATCATCAAAAGAAGGCAGAGCGGCGATCTTGGGCACCAACCATGAAAATTTTTGGTCACAAGACATTACCATATTGCCGGCATCGCCGTATTTCATCCGTATGGCTCGCGCCACTTGCCGCGCCATCTGCCAGCGTTTTTTTAAAAATAAAAGTTCTCCTCGCCCGTGAAAAATATTTTTAAATTCATTGAATGTGATACGCTCGAAACGATCCAAGCCGGCATCCAGATCATTCTCAAAAAACTTTTTAAGCGACATGGCCCACGCGAAATATCTGCCATAACGCTTGCCGCGATAAAATATATTCCAACTTTTTTTATCATCACGCGACCAAAAACCGAAATTAAGCGTGTCCAGTAGTACAATATAATCTAAAAGTTTTTTTGAATTATGGCTCGCGTAATGCGTGTCAACGGGCCATTGCAATTTACCTATTAAAGCATCGCGCGCCCACAGCCGAGCCAATTCCTTTATTTTACGGCGATTAATCTTAACATATTTAGCGCGCCTAACCACCTCAAAAGTCGTGGCACGCACGGGATTGGCGCTTTTCATAAATTATATTTTACCTTCTTTAATTTTATTTCTTATATTTTCCACGAACTTGCTGAAAAAATGCAGGTTGTGGAAAGTAAGCAATTTCATCGCCGTGATCTCCTTGGCGCGCAAAAGATGCGCGATATAATGGCGGCGATAATTTTGGCAAACCAAACAGTCGCATTTTTTATCCAACGGATCTTTATCTTTTAAAAATAAAGATTTGCCCAAATTTAATTTATCAAAAGAATTAGCGCCTCGCGCCACGAAAGCGATCCCTCTTCTGCCATAATGCGTAGGCACAATGCAGTCAAAGAGATCAATACCGCGCTTAACTACGTTTTCCATGTCACCGAGGTATCCTATTCCCAAAAGATGGCGCGGTAACGCGTCATTCAACAATGGCAGCGTCCAATCCAAAACTTTGTTCATGCCCGCGACACCGTCCCCCAAATCTCCGCCTATGCCATACCCGCTAAACTCAAGGGAATTTATGAATTTAGCGCTCTCTTTTCGCAGATTTTGGAACCGCGAACCTTGCACTATGCCGAACATCGCCTGATCGCTTTTTTTCGCAGTTACGCAAATTTCAGCCCACCTATGCGTTCTTTCCATCGCCTTCTTAACATAATCATAATTGGCGTGCGGTGACGTGCATTCGTCAAAGGCGAAAATAATATCGGCGCCCAATTTCCCCTGTATCTTAATGGATTCTTTAGGGCCCAGAAAAAGCTCTTTGCCATCCAGCGGAGATCGGAAGTAAACTCCGTCTTCGGTAATTTTTAAATTGCGCGGCTGCGAACCCATGGATATGAGATTTTCCGGCATATCTTCACGGCCCTTGAACATCTTTCCGGAATTAAAATCCATGCCAAAACCCAGACTAAAAACCTGGAATCCTCCTGAATCCGTCATGAGCGGCCGCTTCCAATTCATAAAATTATGTATGCCGCCCACCCGCCGCACCAGATCCTCTCCGGGTTTTAAATGGAGATGAAAAGTATTGGATATCAAAAGCTGCGAACCGGTAGAAGCCACCTCTTCGCTGGTAAGAGTTTTGATGACCGCCTGCGTGGCAACGGGCACGAAAGCGGGCGTTTCAATAACCCCATGCGGAGTCTCAATCACACCCAGCCGCGCCCGACTTTTACGCGATCTTTTTAAAATTCGGAATTTTATCATAAATATGGAACGCGCTAATTGTAAGCAAAAATTAAACCTGCCGCAAGCGGCACTTGCGCGCGCGTTTCAATAAACTTATAGACATTATTACTCTATGAGTTTTTTAAATTTCTCGATCAATTGAACCTCATTCTCTCCTATGCCGTAACCCGCCGCCAAATAATACGCCGTCCAATCCGCCAATATTATGGAAGAAAATATTTTATAAAGCGTGTTGTTGCCATCCAAACGCAAAATTTCAACCGGCAAATTTTTATTCTCCAAAAGTGTTTTCATGGCATCCATTCGTTTCACTATTCTCGGCCCATCATCCGGATCCTGCAAAAAAATAAAATAAAAATCGCCCGACAATCCGCGGGTCGTTTCCCTAACGTCAAAACCCTCTAATTCATTATGATTTAATTCCGGAAACACATTATAAAAAGCGGGAACGCGCCCCGTTTCATTCAATCTTATTTTCCAATTGTAAGCGACAGGCTGATTTTTTAAAGAAGCGTAAATTAAGGGAATTTTTCCTCGCAATTTTTCCGCGAGCATTTTTCCCCTATCTTCATATTGAACGGCGTTCAAACTACCGGATAATTTCCGGGCTGATTCTCGCAATTCCTCTTCCCCCGCGATTTTCAAAAGCGCCATCAAGCTAAACCCCAAAGCAAAACGCGGAGCAATGCCCATGTCAGGCAATTGGATGGCGGGCACGCCGTCTTTTCGCGCCATCTCCAATAATTTGCCGCCGATGGACATAACGGTCATCGCTAAATTGCGCTTTTTGGCTTCCTGATACGCGTCTAAAACTTCTTCGGTATTGCCCGAGTAAGAACTAAGCACCACGAGGCTTTCTTTTAAATCTTTCTCCGGCATTTCGGGCAAGCCATAATTTTTGTGCACTATTATGCCCAAAAACGGCTTTATAGCGGCTAAAATATCGCCCGCCAAATGAGAGCCGCCCATGCCAATCACAATCAATCGCTTCCGTCCTGAAAGCGCGGCCTCATTTTCAATAATCGGCTCATATGCAAATTGTTTGGTAAAATTTATAATGGCGTTTCGCATATTATTTTAATTATTAATACTCTCTAAAACAAAATTTGACAATTCATAATATTAGGACTATAATAGCATCAAACCATAAGTTATTTAATAATTACATGAAAGGGCGGATGATGATACGCATACTTATTCTGTGCTTAGTTGCAATACCAATATACTTTTTTATCACGGGATTTCAAAAAATTTTATCTAAAAAATAGCGTCTTCAAACGGCGCTATTTTATTTTTGCAAAACCACAAGATTGGGCGGTACACCACCATCTAACGCGACAATAATATTATCCGCCGCCATTTCCGACATTTTAGAACGCGTCTCCTCGGTGGCGGAAGCGATGTGCGGAGTGATTATCACATTATCCAATTCCGCGAGCCCCAACGCCAACTTGGGCTCATTTTCAAAAACATCCAACGCCGCACCTCTAATAATTTTATTTTGCAGCGCGAAAACCAACGCTGCCTCATCCACCACCGGACCGCGCGAAGTATTTATCAAATAAGCCGATGGCTTCATCAATTTAAGCCGTTCCGCGTTAATCAAATGTTTTGTTGCCGGCAACAACGGTACATGAAGCGAAACAAAGTCCGCCGCGCGAAGCAAATCTTCCACATTTTCTTTGAATTCCGCTCCGAATTCTTTTTCAAATTCTTCATTTCTTTTAACATCGTGGTAAATGACCCGCGCGTCAAAGCCATGAACCGCGTGATGCGCCACGCGAGACCCTATTCTTCCTAATCCCACTACGCCTATTATTTTGCGGGACAAATTTGTCCCCAATAAAAGCTCCGGCGCCCATCCCACGTATTTTCCTGCGCGTGTGAATTTATCAGCTTCGGCTATGCGATGAGAAATGGCGAGCATCAGCGCGAAAGTGTGTTCCGCGACGGTATCCGTCAAAACACCCGGCGTATTGGTTATCATGATATTTTTTGCGCGAGCGGCTACCAAATCAATATTGTCAAAACCCACGGCATAGTTGGCAAAAATTTTGCATTGCGAACCGGCCGCGTCAAAAACTTCGGCATCTATTTTATCGGTGAGCAGGCAAAGCACCGCGTCATATTTATCTGCCCGCAAAGCCGCAATCAATTCCTCTTTTGATAAAACCTTATCATAAGGGTTCACGATTACTTCATACCGCGATTTTAATTTCTCTATGCCCACATCAAGAATTTTTCTTGTTACAAATATCTTAGCCATGCAATTATTATAACTCCGATACCGCGTCTTTTACATACTCGCAATACGCGCATGAATCTTTTGGCTTGGGCATTTTTCCGGAATTAAGGCATTTATGCGCGGCGAAAATAGTTTTTTCCACCCAATCGTCATTCCCTTTATAGAGCAACAATTGCACATCAAATTCCAATTTTTTGTCAAAAGCCTTTTTATCCGCCTTACCATTAACATAAACAAAATATCCCACATCTGACACGGAAAAGCCGTTGCGGCGAAGCAGCCACTGGTAAATTTCCATCTGCCTTTTATACGCCTGCCGATATTCGCTTTCCAAAGAAATTTCTTTAGTGGTGCTGGTTGCCTTGTAATCCACGACCATAAGCTCCCCTCCATGATTTATCCAAATGTCATCCACCGCTCCGGTGATGATAAACTTGGTCGGCTCGTGCCAATACTGCACGCCCACGAAATTCTCCCGCCACTTGTCCAAATCGCCGTGCGCGAAAGGAATTGCCGGAATGTTGTATTCCCGCATCAGCGGATGCGGCTCGCCTTTGGCGCGATGTATGTCAAATTCTTTTTTTAAAAGCGAGTCCACCGCGGTATTTAAAGTGAAAGGAAATCCGGACGGACGCCCCACCCCTAATCTACGATCTAAATAAAAACAGCGCGGGCACTCCGTAAAAAGCTCCAACTTGCTCCGGCTTAATTTAAACGGCTTGTCCGATTTTGGATCGTATATATTTCTTTGGCGTTTCATAAGTACTTACATATTATATGCAAAATTTGGTCAAAATAAAAACGACGGATATTTTTCCGCCGTTGCGTATAAATTATTCAAAAAGCGCTCTTGGATTGAGGCGCGGCCGCCATATATTCAAATAATTGGTCCAAACTAAACTGAAAATCAAAGGCGGCAAAGAAATACAATTCAAGATGTTCCCTAGATTCCGCCTCATGAGGGCACGATACCAAGGCCGATGAAGTCGCAATCTCAAATCCATGCAATTTGCCACCCAAAGCCGTCTGCTTCACGCAAAAGCATGAATTTACGCCCATCAAAACCAGCCGATCTACGTCCCTCTCTTTAAGCCACGGCGTAAGTTCAGGATTACTAAATCCGTCATCTTGTAATTTAATAAAAGTTTTGTGCCATGGTACTTCATTTATTTTATTCTGCAATGCACTGATTGTTGGACCATCGCCATGATATTCCAGAATCGCCACAGGAATAGCATGCTCCGCGCAAAAATGCAAAACTTTTATCTGGTTGTTAATCAACACATTAACATCATCAATCACGGATCTTAAAAAATGATCCTGCATATCAATGACCAAAACGGCCATACCCATAATCGCCTCCTCATAATTTTAAAAGTGCAAAATCATTTATCCGTTTTTGCCATTATACCTAAAAATGCGTATTTTGCAATCCAAATTATATTTTTTTGAGCATTTAAACAACAAAAAAATTAAATAAAAAAAACCGCCATATGTGTGTGGAGATTACCTGAACCAATGACAATATATTATTTATCGTATATAATACAACAGAATTGAGTGAGATTCCCTATTTCCCAAGAAAGGAGGTGGTCTGATGTTTGTAGTAATGTGGCTCACAGCCATAATTGAAATCAGCGTCTTGACCGGGCTATTGTACGCCCTTGCCCAATCCGCCAAAACAGTACGGCCATAAAATGCCGGCCTCGGGCATCGCGAAAGCGATGCCCTTTTTTATTTTCAATACTTATAAATTTTTGAATAGCCGACCAATAAGCATTATAATAAACAAATGACGACAGCGCCGCTTCAAATAAATCTTAACGGCTTTCTAAACGAATTAAAGAAAAAATTCGTGGTTATAGATTGCCGAAAAAACATACTAGCGCCCAAACAATACCTTTTCCCCGCGCAAGAAACTGCTTTTAATTTTGATATCAAAAAGAGCCGCCTAAAAACCCTGCCCCCCATAAAGCCGTTTATCCTGTTCGGACTGCCGCTCCGCGACCTGGAAGCCATAACTCGTTTGGATGAAATAATGTCGCGACCCAACAAAAATTACTACTATTTCCGACGCCGTTCCAAAACCACAATTATAGGGCTGACTGACGAACAATTTAACATACCGCCCGGCGGAGATTTAATATTACAAAAATTATCACCAAAAGATTTTGCCGTAATGCCAGTAACCGCCAAAGGAACGGTTTTAATTAAAAAAATGGCATTAGCGCGTCCGTCAAAAAATATTCCTGCCAGCCAATACGCAGAAAACAAAACCATGCCAAAACTGCGTCTCTTGCTACAAGACGCGGAAATGCTTAAAGACGCGGTGGCTTGGTCATGGAAAAATTATCCGCAAATTTGGGATGAATTGGCCAAAATCTGCTTAGGATGCGGAATCTGCGCTTATGTGTGCCCCTTGTGCCATTGTTTTTCTACGGAAGATTCCATGGATATAGCCGGTAAAAGTTGTAAACGGTGCCAGAACTGGGCCGCCTGCACCCTGCCTGAATTCAGCCGCGTCGCGGGCGGCCATAATTTTCATAAAACTCTTAAAGAAAGATATTACAACTGGTTTTATCATAAATTCGCGCGAAGTTATGAAGAATTTGGCGAGCCGCAATGCGTCGCCTGCGGCAGATGCCAGGCCGCTTGCCCCGCGCGAATTGACATAGAAAAAATACTGATAAACATAACGCAAAAATATAAAATCGCTAACCGCGCATAAATATGCAAAACATTTACGCGCCCATATCGGTAAAAATAGCCAAAATTGAAGAACATTCGCCCAGTGTCAAACTTTTCCGCCTGAAAAGAACCGATGGTAAAAAATTTTCCGCGCAAAAAAACGGTTTAATCTTCACGCCAGGACAATTCGTTTTGGCGGGCGTTTGGGGCTACGGAGAAGCGCCTTTCGGCCCCGCCTCTGATCCGCTTAACCGCAATCATATAGACATAGTGGTACGAAAAATCGGCCAAACCACTTCCGCGCTACATCACATGAAAGAAGGGAGTAAAATAACTTTACGCGGACCTTACGGTAATGGCTATCCCATAGAAAACTTCCTCGGCAAAGACATTATAATGATTACCGGAGGATGCGGCCTGCCGCCCATTGCCGCGCTGATAGAATATATAATAAATAATCGCGCAAAATTCGGAATCGTACATCTTTTATACGGCGCCTCGACCCCCCCGGATTTATTAATGAAAAACCGTATGAAATTCTGGCAAAAAAATATACAAATAATGCTTACCGTGGACAAGCCGATTTGCAACTGGGAAGGCAGGACCGGGCTCATAAGCGAATGTCTGCTGGAACTTAAAATAAATCCCGCCAATACCATGGTGGCGATGTGCGGTCCCGGGCCAATGGTAAACGCCCTGGAACATTTGTTAAATCCCATGGGCATTTCCGACAAGCGCATATTTATAAGCATGGAACGCAAAATGCAATGCGGCGTGGGACGCTGCCAGCACTGCGTCACCGGAAATAAATATGTTTGCGCGGACGGACCGGTATTTAATTTAGACGAGATAGATAAAAACTGGGATTAAGGCTGATATTATTTAAAAATTCAAAGCAAAAAATGCAAAATAGATTTTCAAAAAAACTAAAAATAGCGATTTATGATTTTACAGACTGCGAGGGGTGCGAAGTAAAACTCGTATCCATAAAAGAACGGTTGGTCCATTTAGCTGACAGATTTAATATAGTGAATTGGCGGCTGGGCCAAGAAAAAATAAAGGACGGCCCTTACGCCGCCGCCATAATTGAAGGCACACCCGTCACTCAAGACGAAATAGACCTGCTTCGCGAACTCCGGGAAAAATCAAAACTGATAATATCTCTCGGCGCGTGCGCTTCCATTGCCGGCATCCCGGGCATTATGAACAAGTCCGAACGAAAAAAATGGTACGCGAAAATTTACGGCGCGAATTACAAACCCAAAGGAATAGACGCGCTTCCCCTTTCGGCTTACGTCAAAGTTAACCATATGATTCACGGTTGTCCGGTTGACGAAGATGAGTTGGTGCGAACTCTGGAAGAGTTGTTATCCGGTAAAACTCCACGCTATCGCAGATATTCCGTATGCCTGGAATGCAAGTTAGCCGGAAACCAATGCCGCCTGCTCCATAAAAAAATCTGCTTCGGCCCCATTACGCAAGGCGGTTGCAAAGCCATTTGCATTTCCGGCGGAAGCCCATGCTACGGATGTTTCGGCGTACGCGAAGAAGCGAACATTCCGGCATTGGTGAAAATCTTACGCCGATTCGCCTCCGAAAAAGAAATTAACAACCATGTTACGATGTTTTTCAATCAAATTCCTGAATATAAAAATGTCTTCAAACAAGCGTTGAAAAATTACAAAAAATAACCCCATAAATATGCCGCAAAAACCGAATTTAATTATGGAACGGGCGAAAGAATACATAGCCAAAATAGAAGGCCATGGCAGTTTAACGATTAACTGGGAAAAGGGTCTCGTTAAATTGAATGTCTTGGAGGGCGAACGTTTATTTGAAGGCATACTCGTGGGAAAAACTCTGGAAGAAATGCACTGGATAACTCCGCGCATATGCGGAGTATGTCCCATTGCCCATAATTTGGCGTCCCTCGCCTCATCGGAAGCGGCGCTGGGAATAAAAATAAGCAACCAGACCAAGCTTTTACGGCGACTCATGCAAATCGGACAAAACGTGCAAAGTCATATATTGCACGCGGTATTTCTCGCGCTTCCCGACTATATCGGCATTGACCGGATAACGGAACTTAACCAAAAAGACCCGAAAAAATTCGCTATGGCGCTCGCGCTCAAAGAAATAGGCGATGAAATCGCATATGTGGTAGCGGGCAGAAATGTGCATCCCACGCAAACCACTGTCGGAGGATTTCACAAAATACCCAACGAAAAAGAACTTAGAAATCTTCAGGATAAAATAAAACGAAACATCCCCAAGGCGCGCGCCCTGCTCCAAATTTTTAAAAGTCTGAATTATCCGCGGCTTAAAGTTGATCTGGAATTGCTGACTCAACAAAATGGAAAAGTGATTTCCAACAAACGCGCGAAATTCAAAATATCCGACTACAAAAAAAATATAGAAGAAGAAGTGCGCAACGGATCAACGGCAAAATTTGGCGCCTATAAAGGTGGAGAATACATGGTAGGATCCATGGCTCGCCTGTATCACGGTCCCCATCAAAAAATCGCGCTCCAATCAGGACTTGATTTCCAAAATCCATTCCACAATAATTTAGCCCAAATAATGGAAACCGTTTTTGAACTGGAAGACGGCATAAAAATAATAGAAGAACTGCTACGCAATAAATTAAACAACCTCATTGCTAAACCATCTAAAAATCCGCCTCTGCGGGGTGTGGGCGCGGTGGAAGCTCCGCGCGGAGGTCTTTATCACGAAGTCCGCATAAATAAAAATGGCGTTATAACTTACGCCAACATCATCACGCCCACTGTCCAGAATCTCACTTCCATGGAGACATCCGCCACCACGCTATTAAAACAATATCCGAACGCGAGCCAAAAAGAACTAAAACATTTAATAGAAATGCTCATCCGGGCATACGATCCATGCATAACCTGCTCGGTACATTGATCGCGCGTCAAATAAAAAAACAGTCTGCCCGGGGCGGACTGTTTTATTTATGTTCGGCATTAAATTTATTCAGGGATTGTTTTGTTATTTTATCCAAAATGCCGGCGTTGTGGAAATTTATTTTCCCCGTAAAGTTAGAAAAATGAAAGATTATCAAATCTCCCTTTTTAACAGGGCCGCCAAACACTTTTTCAATATTTTTTTCTTGAAATGTTTCGGAAATGGCAAGTCCCGTTTCATTTTTGATCAAAGGACGATAGCGCGCCACCAGACCGCCCTTTCCCGTCCGAACCACTTCTCCGGCGCGCGCTAAGCAGTTATCAATCAATCCAATTTTTAAAAATGAAAAAGGCACCGCAAGCAAAGGCAATAATGTCGTATAATTATGCCAAAGTTCGCCAGCCAAGTTCGGCTGTCCCGTCCAATAATAAGAAACGATTCTTTTATCAAAAGGGTCTGACATGGAGTTAATTTCGGCAATCTTCTTATAAAATTTTCCGATTTCCAGCAAAAAAAGCGTTTCTTGAATTTTCTGAACGTCCGTCTCCGAATTCTTTGCGAAATTCAATAAAATATCGGAAACTCCCAACCCCTTGGCCTTGTCGCAATTCCAACTATATACACAGGACATTCTTATGCCGTCCATCACATCTCCTTTTTTATTTTTTATTAAAGAGCGCGGAATTTTTATTGATCATTTTCAAAATTTTCAACGCCTCGTCTTCCGGCAATTTTTGTATGGCCAAATCGCCGTGTATCAAAAGATAATCGCCTAAAGAAATTCTCTTATTTTTCAAAAGACTTATATTGGCTCTGTGCGTATGGTTCAAAGATTTTACCTTCACCCAGTCCCCGTCTATTTTTATAACTTTGCTCGGTGTCGCTAAACACATATTTAAAAAAATAAATTATAAACAAAATAAACAAACGGGTCCGCATTTGGCCCATATACTATGGCGCCACCCAAGGTACCTGTGATTAAAAGAGCGACTAAACCAATTATGGCAATCAGCGCGGCAAGCGGCGAATCTATAAGCCATTTGCTCAAAACATTCAAAATAGGCGAAACCAAACGAAAAATATTTCCTATAACGGGCAGATGGTAAATGGACTGGTCCCAACCAGCCATAATAAACCATCGCACCGCGTAAGCCGCGACCAAAACAGAAAAAATAGATATGGTGGCAGATCCCCAAAAAGCATGAATCTCTACTAACGCCTTAAGCGCGGTGCTATCAAACTTATGTTCAAGTAATTCTCCGGACTGTAGCGCGACCATGCCTCCTAAAACTCCGATGCCCAATATCGCGCCTTTTATATAAAACCATGATGGCAACGCAAGCAATCGCTTAAAACGAAATATTTCAAAAATACAATATGTAAACAAAAACGCTATGGGAAAATGAACCAAAAAAGGATGTAAATCTATGCCCATGATTAAATATATTATAACAAGATTTTACTCGTATCTTAAAGCCTCCATCGGGCTCTTTTTAGAGGCCTGATAAGCCGGATAAATCCCAAAAATAAATCCGACCGACGCCGAGACTCCCAAGCCAAGCACCGCGGCCACTACCGGAAAACTGAAAGACCAGTCAAGCCCCGTGGCGAAACTTAAAACTATGGGGAATATAAAAGCGCCAATGGCTCCCAACATAATCCCCACCGCTCCCCCAATCAGCGTAAGCATGGTTGCCTCCAAAAGAAATTGCAGCATTATGTCTTTTTCCGTGGCGCCCAACGCCTTTCTCAATCCTATTTCCCGGGTGCGCTCCGTGACCGATACCAGCATTATATTCATAACACCTATGCCGCCCACCACCAAAGCAATCGCCACCACCAAAGATAAAAATAAAGTAAGCCCGCTCATGATGTTCCCAATTTGTTTTACCAGTCCCTCCTGTGTCACCACAAAAAAATCATCTTTGGCGGGATCCGTAATGCCGTGCGACTCGCGCAAAGTAAGCTGTATGTCCCGTACCGTCCTTTCCACCACCGTGGGATCCGTTGCCTTAACGACAATTTCATGAAAATGAGTGATGCCCAAAAGATACAATTGCGCCGTAGTATAAGGAACAATGACCATATCGTCCAAGTTCAAAAACGAAATTTGCCCGCGTGACGGCAAGATGCCTATCACCCTGAATTTCTTATTTTTTATCTTAATATTTTCTCCGACGGCGTCGGCGTTGCCGAACAATTCCCTTTTCACCTTAGCGCCGATAATCACCACATCAGCCCTATTCTTTATTTCAGATTCATCAAAAAATCTTCCCTCCACCGGATTAATATTAAAAGCGTCTCTCATAAAATCCGCGGACCAGCCAAAAATGGTCGGCTTATATGTTTCGTTTCCGTAAGAAACGCTTCCCGGCACGATAACCGCCGGAGCAATATCTGCCAGCGTGGGAACATTGCTTTTCTTCCGTAAGGCGTCTACATCCCTGGATTTCAATGAATCCGCGAAAATAGTCTGCGGTATATCCGAGGGGCCCTTAGGCTCGCGTCCGGGGCGTATAACTATGGTTTCAGCCCCCATGCCACTTAACTCCCCCAAAATCAATTTAGCCGTCCCCCTGCCAATGGACATAATTAAAATAATGGCGGCAATACCTATAACAATGCCTAAAATCGTAAGAAAAGAACGCGATTTATTGGTGACTATCGCCTTGGCCGCGCTCTTAATGCTGTATTTAATAGGCATCATTACTTTGTGAATTCTTTAGCTTTTAAGCGGTGATTAACCCGCCCATCGCTTTTAACAAGCCCGTCGTAAAGATGAATGACTCTCTCCGCGTGTTCGGCCGTATAGGTTTCGTGAGTGATCAAAATTATCGTATGTCCGCTCTCTTCGTTAAGGCGCTGTAATATCTCCATTACCAGTTGTCCCGATTTAGAATCCAAATTTCCCGTAGGCTCGTCGGCAAATATGACTTGCGGATCATTAACCAATGCTCTCGCTATCGCCACCCGCTGTTTCTCTCCGCCGGACAGCTGTGATGACTCGTGCTCCAATCTGCGCGACAAACCAACCGCGTCAATGGCTTTCTTGGCCATGCCGTCCCAGAGAGATTCCGCAACGCCCGAATAAAGCAGTGGCAATTTTACATTTTCCAGAACGGAAGTCCGGGGAAGCAAATTAAAGGTCTGAAATATAAAACCCATTTTTTCATTTCTGATGCGCGCTATTTCTTCCTGAGAATAATCATCCATGGTTTTTCCGTCAAAACGGTATTCTCCGCGGGTGGCGCCGTCCAAAAAACCCAAAATATGAAGCAGGGTTGATTTGCCGGATCCCGAGGGACCCATGACCGCCACGAACTCTCCCTTATTTACCTCAAAAGAAACCCCGCGTATGGCGGGAGTGGAAACACCTTCATTAAAATACGTTTTTTCCAAATCTTTAACTTCCAATAACGCCATTTCAAACGAAAATTATTTTATAAAAACCACTATGCTGTCACCCTCTTTAATGCCCCGGATAATTTCCACGCTTCCATCGGATCCGCGTAAACCAATTTCCACCGTTACTTCTTCAATCACGCCTCCTTCGCGTAAAACCCTGACTATTTTATCGCCATTTTTGATTATTAAAGCCCGATAAGGAATAGAGGTCGTCTGCTCCTTGCGCGCCGTTATAATATCAATATTCGCGCTCATGCCCGGCTTAGCTCGCCCATTGCTATCCACCAAATTCAAAGTAACTTTGTAAGTCGGCACGCCATCTATGACCAATTCCCCGGGATCCATTTTAACTACGGTCGCGTTAAAAAGTTCTTCACTGCCATAAGCATCCAAAGTAACTACGGCGGCATTGCCAATTTTAATCTTGGCGATATCAACTTCGGGCACATTTGCTTCAAGCACAAAATCAGATTCCGAAATTATTTTAAAAACCGCGCTATTTGACGCCACCATTTCACCCACCTCAACTTGCCTTTCCGTTACTACTCCGTCAATCGGCGAATAAAGAACAGTTTTACCGAGAGCCACCCGGATATTCCGTACGGCGGCTTCAGCGCGATCAAATAAAGCTCTTTGCGCGCGTAATTTTTCTTCTGTGGCGCCGGCCTTCAAAAGAGCGAGCTCCTGATCCGCAACGGCCTTGGCTGACTCTGCCGTTCTCCACTTATCTTCCGCCGTAGAAACATTATTTATAGCCGTATTAGCATTGGTCCTGCCCGTAGAAACGTCGGAACGCCAACCGTCAATTTTAGTTTGCGAGAAATTGGCGCTGGCGGTAAGAGAATTAACCGCCAAAGCCGTCCTATCAAGCAGTAACTTAACTTTGTCCAGATTTTGTTTGGCTTCATTGACATAAATTTCCGGATCGCTTTCCGCGACAAGCTTGTCCAAAGAAATACTCCATGAATTCAAGGCGCTCTCCACGACCCCCCTCTGCCACTCTATGTCATTTTCCAATTGCGCGTCAGCCAGCGAAAAATTAAGCTGAGGATTGTTACTGCGCGGATTAGACATAAATTGGTCCACGCGATTGCGCACGGCATCATCTGACTTGGTGTAAGCATCGTGTAAATTATCACGCAAATTTTTCTTCGCTTCCCCCAGCGAAATAGCGCTATTGTTGGTTTTTATTTCTTGTAATTTTAACTCTTCCGGACGCGCGCCGCGTAAAAGTTCATCTAATTTCGCCTGCTCCACCTTAACCTCCGCCTCGGCTTCCGATAATTGCGCCGAGATGTCATTACTATAAAGAACCGCCAAAATATCTCCGGCGCGCGCGCGGTCGCCTATGGCCACTTTAATCGCGGAAACCCTACCTCCTTGTTCAAAAGCTAAATCAACGCTTCGGTTGGGTTTAATGCTTCCGGTAACGCTTACCTCCTGTAAAATATCGCCGCGTTTTGCCACCGCCAAATCATACTGCGGCGCGGATCCCGTTCTAAAATATAAAAACCCGCCGATGACTAACGCCAGCGTGGCCGCGAATATCGCCATATAAATCCAATAGCGCTTCATATATTTATTATACTACGTTTAATCTGCATTCGCTCGGAAATAAAAATTAATATTTTTATTTCTCTCGCTCATTTGATTATAACACCGCTTTGCGCCGCGCAAAATCAGATCATGCGTATAACAAATTCGCGCTCGCTCCCAAACAATCTTTTACGCGGCCTGCAAGGAGGCGACCTTACATCCTCCCTATAAATAAAGGGGCTTCGGCCCAATCTTGACTCCTCCTTGATGGCCGCGAAAAGATTTTTATCCGCGAGTGCTTAGCATTTTGTATATATTTATCGGCCTGCCCCGTGTTTCGTAGAAGTAGCTTTCGGAGCTCCGACGGGCTTGGTCTTGAACGAAGTGAAAGCCGTAGGAGCGAGAACGCAGGGCAGCACGCGCCGCTGGAGCGCGTGAACGCCCGATACTTCATAGAAATATGGGGCAGGCCTGCCTACCAGCAGGCAAACAAACAAAAAATATCAACATTACTCTTATAAAATATCCGTAAAATCAATTCGCGCACGAATCAATGCCGCGTAACATCTCCATCTATTTTCTTAAAATAAAACCAAGAGAATAATCCGGAAAGCATATAAAAAGCCTGATGTATTATATAGGCATAAACAAATCCGTAAGGCACGCGCAAAATTAAAAACGGAAAAAACAACGCCGCGCACGCCGCGGCAACAATAAAAAATGAACCGATACCGCGCCCATCTAACCGCAACATGGGAATGTGGCCTGACACAAAAAGAATGGCGAAAGCGACGGTTATGCCGCTCATGCGAAATCCATTGCTGGACAACAACAGCGCCAATAAAATGATCAATGATTGCTGAAATGCTATATTGGAAAGCTTGGCAATAATATAGCGATAATCCATCAATAAAAACGGCGTTTGATGATGGCTAGCGATAAAATCGCTGACATCTTTGTGTCGATTGACGAAAAAATAAAGCGCCGCGTCAAAAATCAACGCAACGCCCAAAGCGTAAAATGGCATAATGGTAAAACCACTGATCAACCCCCTGAAATAATCCCAAAAAAGGTGCGCTATAATAGCGGCTGCCGCCAAAAAATAAACGGAGGTTACAATATAGCGCGCGGTATAATCCACCCCTCGGGGACGCAAATAATAAACAAACACGCCCCAAAAAAGAAACCACAAAAAAAGCCAGATAAATATTCCGTCCAGCAAACTAAGATAGAGGATCATTGTATTATTTAACGCCCTACGCCAAATACTGACGAATCTTGTCTATCACTTCCTGCATGGAATAATTCGCCTTCACCATATAATCCACGGCGCCAAGCTCTTTGCCTTTTTTGATATCGGAATCCTGCCCTAAATTAGACAAAATGATCACCGGCACATTTTTTAATCTATCGTCGGATTTTAATTCAGACAATACCTCAAAACCGTTTTTAAGAGGCATAATAATGTCCAACAAAATAAGATTGGGCGTAATATTTTGCAACTTTTCCATAGCCTCTACTCCGTCCAAGGCCACCTCCACCTCAAAACTAGCCCGCTCCAAACTATCTTTGTACGCCCTGACAATAAATTGATCATCCTCTACCAAAAAAATTTTCTTCTTGTCCATATTTAGGTAAAAACGCGATACAATATCCTATAAAATATTAAGTGTTTTTTTGATGACATCGCTCAACTCTGCCAAACTATAATCCACCTTAATCAAATATGTAGTGCTGCCGGCTTCAATGGAGCGGGCAACGCCTTCTTCCGTCTGTAAATTAGTTAAAACTATAGCCGGAATGGATGACATTGCCGGATCCTCTCTTACCAACTTTAACATAGTTATGCCATCCATTTTGGGCATAATAATATCCAAAAGCATGAGATCGGGATGAAATGCCTTGGCCTTTTTCAGGCCGTCTTCCCCATTGATCGCGGTCTCAACAAGATAACCCTCCCGCGCCAAATGATCGGAGAGCGCCTTAACAATTTGCGGATCATCATCAACTATTAAAATTTTTTTATTATTTTCTTTAGACATAATAAATTGGCGTTAACTTTCTATTACCACTATTAAAATTTTATTTTTTATCATTTTTTTCTCGCATGCCCGACATGGGTATTATAACATAAAATGTCGTTCCTTTACCCACCGCGGACTCAAACCAAATTTTTCCGCCAAATCCTTCAATAATGGTTTTGGTTATAAAAAGACCGAGCCCGGTTCCCGAGGCTTCCGCTCTAACCGCGTTAGAGGCCCTGAAAAATTTTTCAAATATACGCGGTTGTTCGTCTTTCGGTATGCCCACCCCTTGATCTATCACCGTTATAAGCGCGTCGGATTTATCCTGTTCCAATAATACCTCTACCTGACATTTTTTTCCCGGCTCGGAATAAACAATGGCATTATGCACCAAATTGCCGATTATCTGCCGCAAAAGACTGGTGTCAATCGGAATGGGCGCTAATTTCTTTTTAGGCTCGCGGAAAGTCACGACGCATTGCTTGGATTCCGCCAAGGAAGACGTCTCTTTGATAATCGCGCTCATCAAGTCTTCTAATTGCGCCAATTTAGGAGTTACCGTCAATCGCCCCGTCTCCAGCCGCGAAACACTCAAAAGCTCGTTAACCAATTGCACCATGCGATCTGTAGATTTATAAATGTTTTCCAAATAATCTTTTTGTGATTTATTCAAATTGTCCGATTGTTCGCTCTTTAATATTTCCGCGAACAATTTGATCGCCGTCAAAGGCGTTCGCAATTGATGCGACGCCACGGAAACAAATTCGGTTTTCATGCGCTCCACTTCGCGCTCTTTGGTAACATCTAAAAATACTTCTACCACCCGAGTCTCTTGCGAAACATCTTTAAAAGTGGCGTGGCTTACTATCAAATAAATCTTGCCGCCGCCAACACCGCCAACCTCTATACTGCGCACGCCTTTCATTTTTTCTATGCCTTCTTTTAGCGGACAATTCTCGCATATCTTCTTGTCATCTTTTATTTTTAAATAACACTTATCTCCTGCCGCGCATTCTCCAAACAACCTCTTAAAAGCCTCGTTAGCATACAAAATGGTCCTTTGCTCGTCCACAATATCCACGGGTACGGGCAAAGAATCCAATATAACACTAAGCTTATTTTTCTCTGCCGCCAATTGAGCGCTTGCCCCATCCAACTTATCCAGCATCTGATTAAACGAACCTGACAACGCTCCTATCTCATCTTGGGAATCAACGCGAGATCTCATATGAAAATTGCCCTGAATAATTTCTTGAATAACTCGGGATAGCGACACCATTGGACGCGTTATTTTACGCGCGATATAAATCCCAAACGCGGCAACCAGCGCAATTATTAAAAAAATAAAAGTATTTACATTTTTGGTG
Source organism: Candidatus Niyogiibacteriota bacterium (assembly GCA_016214345.1). Taxonomy (GTDB): domain Bacteria; phylum Patescibacteriota; class Minisyncoccia; order JACROR01; family JACROR01; genus JACROR01. Next base: position 3,136 of record JACROR010000032.1, on the reverse strand, counting down.
AGCGCAGCCATGAGTTGAAACGCCTCCTGCTCATGTTTTTCCACCACTAATGTCCATCCCAAGTTAGGCAAACACATCGCGGCGCCAAGCACCCTATCACCCAAATAATTATTCCACATTCCGACTGCCTCCTCGCGTCCGGACAAGCATGCCCTGACCGGATCCGTATCCACCACTTGCGTTAAAAACGATTCAACTCCTAAAAATCGTGATTTGGTTATAAGCAATTTATCCTTATTGACCAAATAAATATCCAAAGTCTTATTCCTGCCCAAAATACCGCTTATCGCGCCCAGCGCCTCCTGATATTTTCCGGAGAGAAGATCGTCTAAATAATGCGTCTTAAAATATTCCGTGACTACGCCTATGGTTTTACCGTCTTGTTCTCCGACTAAAGGGCTTGCAACTACCAAAAATGGATTCTTGCCCTCAACAAAATGATGCCCCGTTACAATGTCGCTCAAAAAAACCTGTCCGCGATCCAACCCTATGGTTTGCGAAAAATAATCATCTTGCCTTTCATCCCTGCCAATCTCTCGCGCGTCCGTTGACGCGACCACCACGCCGTTTTTATCTATAACATTTATGCCGTAAATTCTATTATTAAACGTCTTTCTTATAAACGACAAATATGTATTAAGTTCTTGAGCGGCCTGTTCTGAATCCGGTTTCTTATTTGCGATTTTTTCCAACAAGCGGCTGATTAAAGTATTGTAAGTTAAATCCAGCGTCTTTCCCTTAAGCGACTCTAAAAATGAGAACACGTGCCCTTCTTGCGCTTCCGCGATTAAAACCTGACTTTCAATAATCTGACTGCGCAAATCCGCTTTAACATAAGAAAAAATTAAATAACTCGCGACCAGAAGCGGCACAACGGACAGCAAAAAAATAATAAATGTCAGCTTAAAAGAAATGCTTTTTAGGCCTGGATGTCGCGCTACAAAAATAGCTTTTTTACGTTTGAACGCTTGCCAAATTTTATTAAAACGACTGCTCATAAATATTACGCGCGACATTTAATTTACTTTTTTATTATATCATAAATCATTAAGCCGCGTCACTTGGAAACTCGGTTTCCAAGCCTAATAAAAAACTGCGAGCATCTCTACTCACAGTTTAAATGATTATTCGTACGCCAAACAAAGTCCGCCGTACATAACAAATGCCGCGATTACCGACACTCCCACCAACACAACAATGGAGGTTGGACCTGAACCGCCCAGTATAATATCAGACAACAAAATTAACGCTGTAAATAACGCGATAATCAATGACACACCGAGAATTCTTTTCCAATTTGCTTTCATTCCGAAATCTCCTTTTTTTATTTTTTATCAAAGAATTCCAAAACTTAATAAAAGATTACCACATCATGACTATATAGTCAATATCCAACGGTAATCTCCGCACACAGGGTAGTTGACAAAATCAATTTATTGATATAATATGTATAAATTAGAGCGATTAGGCCAAAAGGGCATTTACGCCATTTTCCTAACTCAAATCTAAATAAGGTCTTTTTAATAGAAGTAATGCAAGGAAAAATGGCGTACGATAATAATCGTCAAGACGGCGGTTTTCAACGACAGATGTACAAGGGCGACTGGAAATGCGCGAAGTGCGGAGCTCCGATAACCGAGCTTCCCTTTGACCCAGATCCGGCGAGATTGGACCAGCTCCAATGCCGCGACTGTCACAAACAACGACGCTCTACGTTTCAACATAGAGATCGTTACTAAAAACGAAAACAAAACAAAAAATCCGGTAGCCCAAAGCTGTCGGGTTTTTTGTTGTTTGCGGAATACGCGAATAATTTATATAATGAACGCAATGGCCGTGTTAGAAGTTAAAAATTTAAATGTAACCATAGGCGCGACGAACATTTTGCGCAATATTGATTTTAGCGTTAATGAGGGAGATATATTGGCGGTTATCGGACCCAATGGCGCCGGCAAAACCATGCTTCTCAAATCCCTTATGGGACTTATGGAATACGCGGGAAATATAACTTGGGATAAAAATACCAAGATCGGCTATGTGCCGCAACGCATGGAAATAGAAACGGACGTGCCGCTTACCGTAAAAGAATTTTTTAATCTGCGAAGTCCCCGCCCCATGCAGAAAGAAATAAAAAAAGCCCTGCAAGAAGTGCAATTAAACGAATCCATGCTTGAACGCGGCTTGGGAGAAATATCCGTGGGCCAGCGTCAAAGAATTCTCGTGGCCTGGGCGGTTTTGGGGCATCCTACGGTTTTGCTTTTTGATGAACCTACGGCTGACATTGACATTGCCGGACAAGAATCCATTTATAAAATGCTTCACCGCCTGCATCACGATCTGAATCTCACCATTATACTGATATCGCACGACTTAAATGTGGTATATAAATACGCCCACAAAGTTTTGTGCCTCAATAAAACAAAAATCTGCTACGGCATGCCAAACGAAGCATTGAACACCGAAACCTTGCTAAAATTATACGGCGGAGAAAAAGCTTTTTATACGCATCAGCACGAGCACGATTAATATGTATCACCTTTTGCCATCTTTATTGGTAGCCATATTCGTTTCCGCGAGCGCGAGTCTCTTGGGATGTTTTGCCATATTAAAAAGAATGGCGTTAGTGGGAGACGCGATGTCGCATGTCGCCCTTCCCGGCATTGCCATAGCGCTTTTGTTCAATTTCAATCCGTTCTTGGGGGCCGCGGCTTTTTTACTGATAGCGGTTTTCGGCATTTGGGTTTTGGAAAACAAAACCACGCTCTCCACCGACACCATTGTGGGAGTATTTTTTACCACTAGCCTCGCCATCGGAACGCTCATCACTCCGGAACAAGAATTGCTGGAAGCCCTGTTCGGCGATATTTCCAAATTAACCGCGCGGGATGCGGTTATTTCCGTGATATTCGCGATAATCTTAATCGCTTTATTGCTCGCGCTCTCCAAAAAATTGGCGTTAAATATGATATCGCAGGAAATCGCGCACTCCATCGGGATCAAAACCAAACTGTTAGATCTTGCTTATCTTTTAATCTTCGCGCTAACCGTTGCCCTGGGAATTCGTTTCGTGGGCGCGCTCCTGATGGGATCTCTCGTCATCATACCCGCCGCCGCCGCCAAAAATATTTCCAGAAAT
>JACROR010000017.1 GCA_016214345.1 Candidatus Niyogiibacteriota bacterium | reverse complement strand
GGATCTCGTTCCCTGCCGCTAGCCGAGGTATCGGGCCACTTCAGTCTGACTTTTTACTGCGCGAACCATTCATACCGCGGTAGCTCGCAGCTTGGGAAGTTTCTCGTTTGTTGTATATGCCATTTTCATACCCTAAACCCTCATGGGGGTATTCCAAGGTATTGAACCATTACGATTACTTGACAATCGCATATTGGCAGGTTTACAATTAAATTACAAATATGTTGAGCAGGCAAGTTGTGTTAAAAATGGCCGTCAAAAAGGGGAAGATATTCACGAGGGATATCGTGAGAGATTTTGGTGTTTCTCGGCAATATGCCAGCGGACTTCTGGCATCATTGGTCGCGGTAGGCCAATTGATCAAGATTGGTTCCACTAAAACCGCTTTTTATATTTTGCCGGCATATGCCAGATTGCATCCTAAGATCTTGCCGTCGCGATATGAAAAGACTTTTAAAAACGGCTCACTGGAAGAACATGAAATTCTTGATCGTATAGAACGAGCATTTTTACCGATCAAAAAATTACCGGAGAATATTAAAGATATTTTTACTTACGCGTTTTCAGAGATGTTAAATAACGCGATTGAACATTCGCGGTCCAAGAATATCCGCATCGTGGTTTCGGTTGAAAATAAAATATTGGCCTTCACCGTTGAAGATTTTGGCATTGGCGTGTTCAGAAATATCATGCGTAAAAGGGGCTTAAAGTCTCCCCTGGAGGCCGTCCAGGATCTTTTGAAGGGTAAAACCACCACGATGCCGAAAGCTCATTCCGGCGAGGGGATATTTTTTACATCCAAGGCGGGAGATCTTTTTGTGCTGGATAGTTTTGGAGAGCGGCTTATCATTGATAATTTATCGGGCGATGTTCTCGTGGAAAAAGCGGAAAAAATAAAAAAAGGAACGCGAGTTGAATTTAAATTAAATTCCGGCTCCAGTCGGCATTTAACCGATATTTTTAGAGAATATACCGACATGGGAGCGAACAGCGATTACGGATTTAATAAAACAGAAGTTCGCATCAAACTTTATACCATGGGCGGCGTACACATATCTCGTTCTCAGGCGCGCCGCGTTTTGGCCGGTTTGGAAAAATTTAAAGTCGTTATGTTTGATTTTGATAAAGTGCCGGTTGTCGGCCAGGCTTTTGCCGATGAAATTTTTCGGGTTTTTCATAATAAACATACGAATATTAAATTGGAAGTTGAAAATATGAATGAGGGCGTGCGGTTTATGGTGCGGCGAGCGATGGGTGAGGCTAAAGTTGATAAAGATAATATAAAATAAAAAATCTTCCCAACCAAGTCGGAAAGATTTTTTTGATCAAGAACAAAATTTTTTATAGAATGCCTAATGAAAATATGCGGAGCCAGATCTTGTGGGGCGGTTCCGTGACTGGTCTTATATTTTTGTCGTCCACCATGGAAAATAGCCTTCCCATCCAGCCCAAGGTGTGCACCCGGTGGTAGGTTATGCCGTTTTCTGTCCATGGGTCGCAGGGTTCCATGCCGTATTCCCAGCATCCTTCTTCCGGAGTTTGTCCACAGACCGTTCTTACTTCCACCAGATTTAATTTTCGTTTCGGCAGAATAAATACCGCTACCAGCCAGTTTATCATCGGTATTTCCAGTAGGAATTCTTTCGCGAAATTGATAAACCATTCGCGAGTGACCATAAAGCCGCATAAGCAGGCCGATAAGATGGCAATGGCAATGGTGATCGGAACATCATAATAGGATTTGCCCAGCAAATGCAGGCCATTATTATCTACGAACACCCAAGTCCAATAACATAGATATATGGGGATAGAGGCTACGAAAAGAGGTATAATTCCCGCCTTTATTAGTTGCCAGAATTTTTTCGTTCTGTCTTTCATCACGCCCTCCCGGTTATGAAACTGTTGTAAAGTTACTGACTATAAATATAGGGCATTTTGGCATAAATTGCAATCCGGCCGGATGCTGTATAATGTAAGAGGCATGCGATATAAATTTTATACAACTTCCGAAAAAGCGTGGGACGCGATGCTCGCAGCCGTTACCGGAGCGAAAAAATCCATTTTTTTGGAGATGTATATTTTCGCGGACAACACCGAGGCGCATCATTTTTTTGATATTTTAAAACAAAAGGCGCGTGGCGGCGTGAAAGTGAAACTGATCGTGGACGCTTTCGGGAGCAATACTTTGCGCGCGGAAGATGTTAGCGAATTGCGTGGAGCGGGGGTGGAGATTTTTTTGTTTAGTTATTGGTTACGCCACACTCACAAGAAAATTTTGGTGGTGGACGAAGAAACGGCTTTTTTGGGCGGCGTGAATATTCATAAACTTTTTCGTAAATGGAATGATTTGCAAATACGATTGTCCGGTTCTATTGTCCGGGGAGTTATAAGATCATTTGCCAAAAGTTACCGTACTTGTGGCGGCAAAGATGTTTCGGTACTCGCGCATTTGCGGCGGAGGAATTTTTTGCATAAGACGAAAATTTGGTTTCTGGAACATCAGCAATTGACGCGGAAAAATCCTCTCGCGCGGCACTATCGCGAAAAATTGGGGAGCGCGCGAAAAAGTATTGTCATGGTAACGCCATATTTCGCTCCTCATCGCTGGCTTATCGGGGCGCTTCATCAGGCGGTACTTCGCGGAGTACGGGTGGAGGTGATGCTTTCGCGGCATACCGATTATTGGATGCTTGATCGTATAAATCATCTTTTTGTTTTTAAGCTGTATGCTTTGGGAATAAAATTTTATTTTCATCCGGAAATGAATCACGCCAAGGCTCTTTTGCTGGATAGGCGCGAAGGGATGGTCGGGTCAAATAATATTGATCTGTTCTCTTTTGGTTACAATGTGGAAGCCGGGGCGGTTTTTACGGATAAGGAGATGGTGACGGAGCTTAGTAAAATTATCGGGGAGTGGAAAGTCGCTTCGGAAGTTTTTACGTTTTCAATGTACCGTCCGAATTGGTTTGATCGTTTGCTTTTGCCGTTGGTGGGCAGAATTTGGTAGTGTTGACATCTGATACGGCGCGGATAATATAGATACAGAAAGTCATAGTTCTTTTATGGAGGATTAGCGATGCCGCTATATTTGAGCGCGTGTGTTACGGTTTTCTGTTTTTGTCTGGGGATGTATTACCACGATTTTCAGATAGATCGTAGAATGGAAATTTTGTTTTTCGGTTTGGCGGTTTCCGCGGCGCTGATATTTGAGTGGCTACTCCACAAATAATGGTTTAGAATAAAGAAAGTCAAAAGTGGCTTTCTTTTTTATTGGCGTTATCAGTATCATTTAGTATGAAAAAATGTCAGGAAGAGTTGGATAGGTGGTTTAAAGAAAAGAAGTGGCCGTATTGGGCGCCGCTCGCGATTCTTGCGCGACTGTTTGAAGAATGCGGGGAGTTCGCGCGATTGGTCAATCATCTTTATGGCGAAAAGCCGAAAAAAGACAGCGAAAAAGAGCAGGATATGGAAGAAGAGATGGGGGATATAATGTATACGCTTTTATGTTTTGCCAATGCCAATAATCTGGACATGGACCGCGCCATCAGAAAAAGCATGGATAAGGTAATGAAGCGGGATAAAGATCGATTTCCAAAGTGATTTTTAAATTTTGAGTCTTGCCATAAAGTAATTTATGGTTTATTGTGTGTTTGGCATTAAAGCTCTTTAAAACCAAAAAGAACCTAAATCAAGACGTTGGAAAGGAGAATCTTGATGATTGCGCATTTAACAGCCGAAGACAGGCAGATGATGGTTCGGGCGAAAAATTTTAGTGAATTGGCAGAGATTGCTTTACGGATTATACATAAAGTTCCGTATTCGCTGACGCAGGTTTGCGGATCAATTACTACCGGCGGAGGAACTCGCGCGCAAAATATGCGGAGGTTCGCGCTGGCCATTGATCGTTTGAGTAAAAGCGGCGAATGCATGTTTAGCCAAATGCCTTTTGAGAAAACCATGGAACGCTTGGTGCTCTCATGGAACGGTAAAGGATATTGCTGGCCGGTGCTGGAAGAATTTTATCGTCCGATTTTTGAAAGCCAAAGAATACAGCGGGCGTATTTTCTTCCCAGATGGGAGAAATCCACCGGAGCAACTTGGGAACATGATATTTTAACTCGGCTCGGAATAGAAATCTGGATGTTGCCGGATGGAGTATGGTATGATCGGAATATTTTGGACTAATTTTATTCTCGGCTTTTCCGTAGCTGCGGTCATCGGTCCGGTAAATTTGACGACTATGCGCCGCGGTTTGGATGGCTTTTGGCGCGGATTTTTATGCATGATGGGTTCGGTGTGCGCGGAAACCATATTTCTTACTTTGGCGGTTAGCGGAATAATTTTATTTTTCAATGATCCTGCCATTATGCGGTGGCTGTGGTTGTCGGGAGGGTTGGCCATTCTTTATTTGGCGATAAAAAGTTGGCAAGAGCGGGCGCCGGCTAATTTGTCTGAATCAGCCGTTGTCGGCAATCCCTTTATTGCCGGATTTTTAGTGGACCTGCTCAATCCGTTTTGCGTTGTGTGGTGGGCGACGGTTGCCGGATCATTCATATTGTCAGATTTGAAAGATCATTCTGTTTGGGTTGTGTATGGGGACAGTTTCGGTATTGTAGCCGGAATAGCGGCTTGTTTGTTTATATTGCTTTGCTTGGCGGTTTGGGCGAAAAAACACATAACGGAAAAAATTATCAGCAAAGCGTTAAAATTATCTTCGGTGGCATTGCTTGGGTTTGCGATTTGGTTCTTTCATCACTTCTATTTATCGTGGTATGTTTAAGGGACGGGATAATATCTTGTCCTTTTTATTTATCCCCCACTTAATTAAAATTAAGTTATGGAGGGGTGTGCCGAATGGTAAGGCACCGCTCTCGAAAAGCGGCGCCCGCAAGGGCTTGCGAGTTCGAGTCTCGCCCCCTCCGCCTACGCCTCGCCGAAGTTTTGCTGTGCAAAACGAAGGCGGGAGTCAGCTCGGCTACGGCGTGACGAAGTCCGCCTAGGTTCGTGAAGGAGATATTAGCCTAAATTAAAACTTGGGGAATTATGTATTATGTTTATAGTTTAAAATGTAAAGATGGTTATTATGTGGGTTGCACTGATGATCTTAAGAAAAGATTAGAGAAACATAAAAAAGGTTACGTGCCAGCAACATTAAATCGCTTACCAATGGAACTAGATTTTTATTTTGCAATTAACAATAAATACAAAGCATTTGAATTTGAAAAATATTTAAAATCCGGATCAGGTAGAGCATTTATTAATAGACATTTGTTGTGACTGAGTCTCCGCCCAAGGCAGGCAGGTCGCCTCACGCAGTTTCTAATCCTCGTGATTTAATAAAATAAAAAATTATGGAAAGATTTGAAGGACAACTTAATCAACCGTTATTCGAACAACCGAAAAATCTTGATCGAAAACAGGAAACTTCGCCAGTCCAGGAAAAGAATTTGAAATTAGAGGAAATAAGACAAGAAGTTGAAAGTATCGGCGATAGATTGGGCAAGCCAATTGATGGGGGTATTAAAGAAGTCGTAGTTATGTTAGAAGCGAACGAATTACCAACTTCTGGCTCTTGCGAGGGCCATGTTGAAAGGGGTCTGCCCGTTCCTTATGTGGAAGTTTCCGCGCCAAATCAGCCGGAAGAAAGATTCATAGGCCAAGATGAAGCGTTTGAAAAAGTGGCTAAGAAATATGGAATAACCGTAGACGAAGCTAAAACTTCAAAAATTGACGAAGCCTATTGGGAAGCAATGAAAGAGTGTTCACAGAATGAGGAAACGGAAGAATATAAAAAATGGAACGAAGAAAATAAAAAATTGTTGGTAAAAAACCACGATCTTTTGGAAGAATTTTATAAAGAAAGACAAGTTGAGCCGGATGTAAAATTGCAAATTGAGGAAGGGGTTGGGAATTTCAGAATTCATAATGGCGGCGAGAATTATCAACCAATAATTGAAAATGAGCGGAAATTTTCAGAAGAAGAAAAGCAAGCTCGCGCGGGAAAAATTGAAAAATATCGCGCGGAAATGCTCGCTTTTGCTCAATTTTTGAAAGAAAAGTATTTAAGCGCGGGCAAATAATTTTATGCATTTTTTTAATTTTTTATTGCCAGCCATAGAACACTTTCGGATTTTGGGTTACGCGCTTATTTTCGTGGTAAGCTTGGTTGAGTCTCTGGCATTTGTCGGTCTTGCCGTGCCGGGAACTTTGATTTTGTTGATGGTGGGAATCTTGGTATCCCAGGGTTTTTTGGATTTGTTTGATTCCGCGGTCTTTGTGACTTTGGGCGCGATCTTGGGTGATATCGTGAGTTTTATTTTGGGAAGAAAATTTTCAAGTCCGAATAAAATAATGTTCGCTTCCGCGTATATGGCCAAGGGGCAGGAGTTTTTTAAAAAACACGGCGGCAAGAGTATTTTGCTCGGGCGATTTATAGGACCCTTGCGTCCTATTATTCCGTTCGTGGCCGGTTTATCTAATATGGAAGTAAGAAGATTTTTAGCGTGGAGTATTTTTAGTTCTTCATTTTGGACTATGGTTTTGTTGATATTTGGTTATTTTTTCGGGCAGACGCTTCGCGCCATAGGATTGTGGACCGCCAGGATAGGAATAGTCGCCGTGGTTTTGGCGCTTTTCATGTTATTGGCTTATTTTATGAAGAAGCTCTACCAGTCTAATGGAAAAATTGGTTAAAGTATAACCTGGCTATCGCATAGCCAGGTAGGCTTGGGGTTGAATTAACGTAATTTAGCGGCTATAATGGCATTTATGACATTCTCGGGAAATTATTTTTTATATATAGCGGTAGCGGCGATCATTCTATCTTTGGCGGCCTTGATCTGGACGATGAGTTTTGAATGGAGGCTCAAAAGATTATTTCGCGGAAGCGGTGGTGCTGATCTGAAGGGAGTCTTGACCGAACAGCAAAGAAAAATGGAGCAGGCGGATGTTTCGATATCAAACATTAAAAAATACCTTGAAGGAGCGGAACCCAGATTGAGGCGGAGCGTAAAATATGTCGGCGTAGTACGGTTCAATTCTTTTGCCGACGTGGGGGGAAACCAGAGTTTTGCCGCGGCTTTTTTGGATGAACATCACAATGGGATCGTATTTTCCAGTCTTTACGGCAGAGATACTAACCGAGTTTACGCGAAGCCGTTAGAAAACGGAAAATCCCAATACGCTTTAACTGACGAAGAAAAAGAAGCTATTAGCAAGGCTCTTAGTTGAGCGTAAACCATGAAAAAAGAAGTGAACAAAAATCAGCCGCAAGCTGAAATAACTCGTTCGCCCGTGGTGGTGGTAGTGGGGCATATTGATCATGGCAAAACCAAACTTTTGGATCATATCCGGAAAACCAATGTTATAGAGGGAGAGTCCGGAGGCATTACTCAGCATATTGGGGCGTATGAGGTAGCGGTAAGCACGAAGCGCGGGGTTTCGGGTGAAATAACTTTTTTGGATACTCCCGGACATGAGGCTTTTTCTGAAATTCGTTCGCGCGGAGCGCGGGTGGCCGATGTCGCCATTTTAGTGGTAGCGGCGGATGAGGGCGTAAAACCGCAAACCGAAGAATCCATCAAAGCAATTCAAGCCGCGGATATTCCTTTTGTGGTGGCGATAAATAAGACCGATAAAGAGGGCGCGAATCCCGAGCGCGTTAAAATGCAACTCGCGGAGAAAAGTGTCTATGTGGAAGGACACGGAGGAAAAGTTCCTTGCGTTTCTGTTTCCGCCAAAGAAGGCGTCGGAGTGGATGATCTATTGGAAACCGTTCTTCTGTTGGCGGAGATGGAAGAATTGAAGGCCGAGGCCGGAGTTTTGGCTTCAGGCGTAGTCATAGAATCCAGCTTGGAACAAAAAAGAGGCAATGCCGCCACGCTTTTGATACAAAATGGGACTTTGCGGCAAGGTGAATTCGTGGCGGCCGATAGCGCTTTGGCTCCGGTGCGTATTTTTGAAGATTTTTTGGGGCATTCGTTGAAAGAGGCGAGATTTTCTTCGCCGGTGAGAGTGGTGGGTTTTAACGTTCTTCCTCCGGTGGGTTCTTCCTTTCAAGCGTTTTCTTCCAAGCAAGAAGCCGAGAAAGCGTTGGTATTAAATGCCAAGCCGAGACCTGTGCCGCATTCCGCGGAAAAATTTGTTTCCGGGGAAACGGAAAAGATCGTGGTTCCCATGGTTCTGCGGGCGGATGTTTCCGGTTCGTTGGAGGCGTTGGAAAAGGAGGTAAAAAAATTTGGGTCAGATAAGATAGGTATTAAAATTCTTAAGTCCGGAACCGGCATGGTGGGCGAAGACGATCTTAAGGCGGCAGCCAGCGTAAAAGATCTGATCATTATAGCTTTCAGGGTTGGCATAGATAGGAACATGATTGAATCGCTTCGCAAAAGCGGAGTGCTATTTAAAGAATTTGATATAATTTATCAGGTAAGCGACTGGTTGATGCCGATATTGGAAAGCAGATTGCCGCAGGAGGTGGCTAAAGAAGAAATCGGCGTTGCTAAGGTTTTGAAAATTTTTAAGAAGGTTGGTCAAAAACAGGTGATTGGCGGACGCGTGACGGACGGCATGGCAAAGTCGGGCGCCGAGTTTCGCGTTATGAGAAATGAACATCAGATCGGTTCCGGCAAGGTATTGGAATTGCAACACGCCAAAGCTAAGGTCGGAGAAGTTGAAAAAGGTCAGGAATTCGGTTTAATGGCATCGTCAGAAGTGAGCGTCGCGGCCGGAGACATGCTGGAATTTTTCTCGGCTAGCATGGTAAAAGGTAAATTATAGATGGGCGGTACACGTAAAGAAAAATTGGCGGCTGAATTGGAGCGACAGGCTACTCTTTTTTTTCTTGATAGGGCGGAATTGCCTGGAACGGTTTTGAGTGTAACGCGCGTGGAAGTATCCGATGATTTGCAAAATGTAAAGATATTTTTTTCTGTTTTTCCGGAGGAAGGGGCGGGAAGAATTTTGAAAGAAGTTTATGCCGCTAAAAAAGATTTTCGGTATTATCTCGCGCAGAGGATCAATACGAAATTCGTGCCCAAGATCATGCTTTTGTCTGACGCGTTGGCCAAAAAACAGCAACGAGTGGAAGAACTTTTAGAAAAACTGAAATAATATATAATATTATTGCGGCCAGGTAGCCAAGTAGTAAGGTCTGGCGCAGCCAGACAAAACTAATAAGAGAATTATTAAAAAATAAATATAAGTCGGCCACGTAGCCAAGTAGTAAGGCAGGAGTCTGCAAAACTCCTATGCGTGGGTGCAATTCCCGCCGTGGCCTTAGATTTTGCCTGGATGGGTGAAAAAGCCAATGGCTTGGCTTTGAACGCCGTCAAAAGACGACCGGGTCACCATCCGAAACAGTTTTTTGATTGAGCTGGCCTGTGGCCGGCGAGCAATATGCCCGGATGGTGAAATTGGTAGACATATCGTGATGTGCATTGCGTTAATGTTTACCTAATGATATTATTGGATTATGGGGGTCGGAAGAAAAAGAAAATGGAATGAAAAAGATTTGCAGGCGGCTGCTCAAGATTCAACCAGTGTTAGGCAAGTATTAAAGAAAATAGGATTGATATAGGCTGGGGGCAATTACACGCAAGTCAAAAAATATTTAAATGAATATGGCATTGACATTTCTCATTTTAGGGGGCAAGGATGGAATAAGGGATTGCGAGGAATAGGAAAGCCGCTATTAAGTTTAGATAAAATTTTAGTCCAGAATAGTACTTATCAAAGTTATAAATTAAAGCGGCGTTTATTCAAGGCGGGTATAAAGTTTCCTGAATGTGAGAAGTGCGGATGGGCAGAGTTTTCTGATGATGGGCGATTGCCCTTAGAGCTGGATCATATTAATGGGGATAGCAGAGATAATCGTTTAAATAATTTAAGAGTTCTTTGTCCTAATTGTCATAGTTTACAGCTGACGCATCGTGGTAAAAATAAGAAAAAGGGCTAGTGGCGGAATTGGTATACGCGCAACACTTAAAATGTTGTCCGCTTTGCGGATGTGGGTTCGACTCCCACCTGGCCCATAAGTGATTTGTGGCATAGTGGGTTTATGTGTTTTGCTGGGGTGGCGGAATTGGCATACGCACCAGCCTTAGGAGCTGGCGCCGCAAGGCTTGGGAGTTCGAATCTCCCCCCCAGCATCGTTACTTGGACACCGAGTGTCCAAGTGGATAATTGCAGACTTATCAAATAAGAATTTTTGCGTTAAGATATTTTAATAAAGCGGTCATGGTTTAGTGGCAGAACATCACCTTGCCAAGGTGGAAATCGGGGTTCGATTCCCCGTGACCGCATATTGAACGAAGTGAAATAGTGATGCGGGGAATCGAACGGAGTGTATAGCTTTACTTTTTAAATAATCTATGCTATATTTAAATAATTAAAATAGGTAATAAACAGTTCTTTTCAACAGGAGGTGTGCCGTGAGTAGCTGGAAAAAGTTCGTTAACGAACACAAGTATTTTTTTAAGTATGAATTGCCCGGAATTTTGGTGGTGCTCGCTTTTTTAGCGTTAATTATGATCATGGCTCTTTTTATGTAAAATTATCCCGTCAGCCCCAGGCTGGCGGGATTTATTTTGGCACGAATAATTATGAACAGTTAGACGATAGTCCGAAGAAAAGGCAAACCGTGGATATGATGGCTCCGGCGGCAATCATTATGAATAATCCGAGTAATCCCCAAATGATGTGTTGTTTTCCGGTAGTTCTCGCTGCTTCGTTTTCCGCGCCCATGATCATTTCCACCACGCCCCAGATAAAAACCACGGTAGCGGCTACCATAAAAAAAGTAATGATGGGGTTGATAATGCTTTGTTTGATGCCGGAGATAAGGGTATTGGCGCTGGCGGCGTAAGCGATTTTTGTGTACAGAATTTCTTTTAACATATTTTTAGGTTAAATAGCGGGTCCTGACGGAATAGTGGTGTCGGTTATGCTGAAAGTTGAGAGCAATACTCCTACCAGTCCCCACATGGATACTATGACGAATAATCCGATAAGCCCGTAGATGATAAACGCGCGGCCGTCTTTTCGTTTTTTTTCATTGTCCGCGTTATATATGAATTGAATAACTCCCCAGAGAAAAACCACGGTTGCCAGCGTCAAAAGCACGGGAATGGCGCTGTTTAAGATGTTTATTATTTGACACAGGAAATCCTTAAAGGAGGCTATGGTTGTGCCGGAGCAGGTCATAAGATTATTTTACCGCAAAAAAATAAAAAAACAACCATATGTACTCGTCCATAACATATGAGACTCCCGAGCCGGTAATGTAGATACAATATATCTCATTGGCGACAAAAGACCAAGCGAGTGATGAGGGCGTCTGGTATTGTACCAAAGCAAGTAATC
>JACROR010000031.1 GCA_016214345.1 Candidatus Niyogiibacteriota bacterium | reverse complement strand
TTTCTTTTATTTATGTCTTAAAGAATGGCTATGTCTTGTAATAAATCAATGGCGGCGTCTCTTTCAAACATTAAAAGAAAGCTCTTTTCTCTCTCATGTAAGTTTTAACTTATTGTGATAGAGACTGTTCCTTGACAAGCAGTTTAATACTTTTATTAACCTTTCTAATTTTTTAGTTATAAACCCAAGGGATCGCAATAGATCGTACATCACGCGTGGCACAATACGTCGTGGACTTATGATGATCTGTTGCGATCCCTTGGGATATCCAAGTTCAACGAACTCTTCAACAGGTTCAAAATAGCGTCCGGAAAATTTTCGGACGTCCATGGATAATTCGCGTCTTCGAGGGAAGACGCATCAGAAGGAGAAAGTCATGTTAGATCGGCGGGAGCAGAACAAGAGCGAGCACGTGACGAGCCTGACCCGCGAGGAGTGGATCGGGATTCTCGTCCTCCTGTTCACGCTGGGTGGCTTCATCAGTTACTCGGCGATGTATCAGGGGTTTAAAATCGGACAGTTTGACTCAGGAGGAATGGTGGCGATGGTTGTAGCGTTCCCCTTGGTGCGCTACATCATCTGTCGTCTCTCCCCCATGCGGACAGTCCATATCGTAAACCACCTCCAGACCGCGATCGGCGCGGCTGGAGCGTCAGTCGGAATGGGGTCGATGCTCTTGGCTTACGAGTGGACGGCAGGCAGGCCTCTTAGCGGGTTTGAAGTGGCAGCGATTGCGTTGCCCTCAAGCATCTTTGGCATTCTCGCCGCTAATCTGTTCGCCAAGAAATGGATCAACGAACAGAAGTTTACGTTCGCGAGTGGTCTTGCAGGCGGGTCCATGCTGAATGGCCTCGGACAAGGAGGCAATACCCTCCATATGCTAGTAGTCGGCCTGACTATCGCAATCCCACTCTTCGTCTGGAAGAGCCCCTTGACCGCTCTGGCCGTAGGAAGCGGCTGGATTATCGGGTGGGAAGTCATGGGATGGGCACTGCTGACTGCTCTGGTGTGCAAGCACTTCGAGCCGGCGCTCAAGGACCTCAACCTCATAAAGGAGTCGTTCAGGGAAGTGACCATTTACTTTGGAGCGTGTGTCATCATCACGGCGGGCGTGGTGGACATGTTCTTCATCTACTTCGGGAAAAACACGGAGGACAACCCGCACTTCAGCAAGCGGGAGGGGTTTATGAAGATGGGGCAAAACCTTCTTGCCCTTGCAGGTGTCGCTGTTGTGACGGCGATCTCGATGCAGTTCATCTTTGGACTCCCATGGTACACCACCATGGGAGTTTACGGACTGCTCGTGATTCTCGTCTATATTGGTGGGACTTGCACCGGGAAAACGAATGTTGGGCCGGTTTCCGCCTTGAGTGGCGGAATCATCCTGTTCATCACCATGCTCAAGTACAGCGGGGCGCAGGCCCTGACGTATGGGGCAGGCGCTGGGCAGGCACTCTCTAACAGCATGGATGTTGGACACGACTTTCGTGCAGGCGAGAGGGTTGGTTCCAGTCTCATTCTGCAGAGGAGACTGCAGATGATCGGGGCGGCGGTCGGAGGAAGCGTAATCATCGGCGGCATGTACCAGTTGCTGATGAGTGCGTACGGGGAAAAGCTCACGTACGCCGTGGTGACTTCTGCGGAGCCGGAATTCAATGCTGGGTTTGCATTGAAGTACCACGCGTTTTTGGACCTCGGTAGCAAGCTCGAGGGGATGGTGGGGACAGTCTGTCTGTGGGTGGTTGGTGTAACGCTGATTGTTCAGGTTGTAACAAACCTGATCAAGATCGCCGGCTATCCCAAGGTCGCGCGGGTGATTCCATCGACCTATGCCTGCAGCATGGCGTTCTTCATTCCCTTCGGTACGACGGTGGAGCAGGGAATCGGTGGAGCCATCGGGCTCGCCGCGTTCCTTGTGTGGTCACTTTTCGGGAAGAAGGTTGATGACCCAACCAGTGATCCGGAAAAGCTTCACAAGGAACCGAAGATGCTTGGGTTGAACTGGTCATGCATGATCGGCATCCCCAGCGGACTCGTTGTAGGCGAATCTCTCGCTTCCTTCATCGATGCCCTCCTCATCGTCAAAGGGTACAAGGATGTTCTCGTTAGTCAAACCGCCAAGGTGTGCGTGATCGCCCTATTCTTCCTGGTCGGGACCACTGCGCTCATCTACTTCAAGAAAAAGGAGAAGAGTTCGAAATTGGGCTGAAAACCCAAGAAGGTTGTACCCTCGTACGCGAAGTTCGTGTACGAGGGTACTGGCAAGAGATTGAAAAATCTTGTCGATAAGTATCTAACTGCTTGTCATCTTCCTTATGTTTTTCAATTCGTGGAAGACATAAAGAAGATGGCAAAAAACACAAAACCTCAGCCACAAGCCCAAAACGTCGCAAAAATTTATCCCTGTATAAATTTCACGATTTCTAATTCTGATTTTTTGATAATTTTGATCGGATCTATCGCGAGAAAATTGCTTTGTACATTAAGTGGTATGATGGGAATTTGATCGAGTGCCGATAAAGCAACCATCCAACTAATCGGATCATTGTTTGGAAAAAGTTTTTGCGACCAAGGTACCCACGAACGAACATCCGTAACAGAGGCGAGACAGGCCAAATCAAAATAATCCTTATACTCATCCCGGGAGTAAATGGCCGACAATTTCATGATCGTAATATCTTCCAGTTGAGCCAACCTAAAATCCTCCTGATCGGATATCGGCTTCAGTAAGGCACTAAGCCGTGTAATAAAAAACACTTTTACCCCATCGATATTGACCCATAAAGTATCTTTCTCTTGGAAAGTAATTTTCACTTTGTCTATACCAAACATCTCTATCAATTGTAGGTTGAGACGCTCTGTATCGATTTGACCATTGATAAAGTAATCCATGTCCACGCTTTTTCTATGTCCAAGAAGCAGTGAAAGTGCGGTTCCACCAGCCAGATAATAATTACTATCCAACCGGTTATGGATGCTCCTCCCTATAGAGCCCATCAATCCCGAAATAGTTTCACGATGAAGTTTTATATTAAGGAAATTTGCTTAAAAAAATTATACCTTCTTTGAGGCATTTCAGTTGGTTTCATGGTATTAAAAACTGATCGAACAGTAACAATTCCCAGTGAATTGATTAAATCTTTAATCAAAAATATTCCGCCAAAAGAGAGCGCCCTTTTGATGACAAATTTTTCGTCCAAATAAGCCGTGTTTTTTGGAACATCCCAGAGTACCGAGGCGTATTTCTTGATATCCATGCTCTTATTTTACCACAAAATTTATCCCAAGGACATCTCCAAATTTTGGCGCTGTAAACTTTCCTGATATCAGTTATTTATAAATATTTTGCCTATGACCTATATCTAAAATGACTACTAAAATCTCTTTCTTTTTCACTACGTATAATATTCTATAAGGCCAAACTCGAAGCGAAAATAACCCCGCAAGTTCTCCTTGGAGCTTTTTCCCTATATAAGGGCTTACAGCAAGTCCGTCCACAGCTTTTAAAATTTTTATTCGCTGCTTTTTGGGGATTTTTTTCAGGCTTTTTATGGCTTGGGCGGTATATTGCAGGTAAAACATCAGCTATATTTTTAGTTTCTTTCTTACTTTCTGTGCGCCATAGAGCCTGTTTTTCTTTACATCTATTAAAGCCTTTTTTATTCCTTCCATTAAGGCTTTATCACCCATGATTTCTAAAGTTTCCTGCCAGCCTTCAAATTCTTCGGAGGATATCATTACAACTTTTGGATTCCCTCCCACCGTAATAGTAATTGGGTATCCCGGGCGATTAGCCTCTTCTATAAGTTTAAAAAAGTCCTTCCTTGCTTTTGTCGCCGTGATTGAATTATTCATATGTACATGATAGCGTACATATAATATTTTTGCAACAAAAAATTATCTGGTAATTATCCAGAAGACAGTGGAGGTATACTGAAAACAGGCAAGTACATCAATAACCTCCACCAAAATGACTATAACAACAATTGCAAGATTCCAAAAGTACCCAACGAAGATTTTCCAAAAG
>JACROR010000029.1 GCA_016214345.1 Candidatus Niyogiibacteriota bacterium | reverse complement strand
GATGCTGAAACATCCTTTGGTCAGATTAATGCCGTTGGCGAAAGTGGAAGACGCGGTGGTGGAAACGGTTTGAATTCTGTCGGCTTCCAAGTTGGCCGCGGTATCCAGGTTGGAAGTGAAAGTGGAAGTCGCGGCAGAGCCGCCTCCCACCAGCAAGGTGGAAGAAGCGTTCAATAATCCCGAAACATGCAAACTTGACGTAATAGAAGAAGAGGCGCGCGAAATAATGCCACCGCCTATGGTTAAGAGATTATTAACATCAAGAGTAGTCGTTAAATTGCCCGAAGTATTAAAAATATCAATTATGTTCGCGGTCTGTCCCGATACCGGCTGAATGGCAAGAGTGGTGGTGGCGATTCCCGCGCCATTCGTTTGGCCGATAGAAAGTTTGGCGTAAGGGGTGGTTGTGCCAATGCCCACGCGATTGGTAGTGGTAGCTAAGCGGATAAATCCTCCTTCGGTAGTAACGGAATCAAAACCTCCTCCACCGCCGCCTCCGCTAGCAGTTGCCCAAGTTAAATTACCGGACGAATCGGTTTGCAAAAAATTTCCGGAAGTAATAGACGCCGGCCAGGCGTAAGTATTGCCGTTCAACCTGGTAGTACCGGTTGCCGTCAAATTTGCAAAAAATATATCTCCGGAAAAAAGACTGTCACCCTGCACCGCAAAATTTTTGGCAGGAGTCGTGGTACCTACCCCAAGATTTCCATACAAAATTGTATTTCCCGTAACTTGCAAAGTGGAAGACGCAAATAATCCACCGGAAGAATTTACAAAAAGTAAATCAGAATTTGCGGAATTTTGAATTTGAAAAATATTCGCTATCTGTCCTGAAGCGGCGCGCAATGAAAGTGGGATGGCGCTCGTAGAAGATGCTTCAATCGTAACAACGGAATTGCCGATCGGCGTGGTAGTTCCAAAAGAAGATGGAGTGGAAGTTCCGCTAACCGCTCCCGCCAATTGCGCGAATGCCGAAGCGGCAATACGTTGTCTCGGAGATAAAGTTTGATAAGTGCTATTGTTTGAAGAAACTTCAACCTGTAAATATATTGCCGAGTTAGTATTGAAATTAAAAACCAGCGCGTCAGGATAACCGCTGGCGGTGTCGCCTATATTTACATTGAAAACTCCGTTCTTTACATTAGCGGTGGTGGTACTCGGCGCCGCAGCGGGCCAAAGCCGATTGCCGGAATTAATCGTGGCATTATCCCAAATTGAAAATTTAAAATAATATGTCGTGCCGGAACCGCCCAAAAGATTGTCGCTGGAATCGCTTAATCTACCCTGATAACTTATAACGCTTGGCACTCCGGAAACCGCCATAACATCACCGGCAAATACGCCCGTGAAAAACAGCAACATTAAAATAACAAAAACAGCCCGCAACATAACAAAAATGCGCCGAGTTTTACTAAATTTCAAACGGCCTGTCTTGTGTTTGCCATCTGTCATTTTATATCTTTATCTTACCATTATATGTAAGCTAAAAATTGATCCACCTGTGGATAAAAAAATACCCCGTCATTGCCGGGGTATTTTAATAAAATTATTATTGGATTATTGCTAAAAACCGGAGGGAGTGGCAAGCTGGCCGCAAGCCGCCTTGATGTCGCGGCCAAAACGGTAGCGCTCGCTCACGACTACGCCAGCTTTTTCCAAAATGTTTTTGAATTTTTTAATCGCCTGCGCGGAAGACGGTTCCATATTTTTTCCATCAACAACATTGTAAGCGATTAAGTTAACGAAATATAAAGACCTGCGCATCAGCCGCGCCAATTTTTTCGCGTCCTCCTCCGAATCATTGATCCCCTTCAATAAAATATATTCAAACATTACCTGGCGCGAAGTTTTGCGAATATAATCATCAACGGCGCGCAAAACTTCTTTCAACGGATACTTACGATTGATGGGCATCAACTGCGAGCGCAGATCGTCATCGGGCGCGTGCAAAGAGATCGCCAGATTGACCTGAAATTTTTCATTCGCCAATTTTTTTATGCCTTCAATGACGCCGCTCGTGGAAACGGAAATTTTTCTCGCTCCGATGCTCAACCCGTCTTTGTCGTTTAAAATTTTGATCGCCGCGACCACATTATCGTAATTCAAAAATGGTTCGCCCATACCCATAAAAACCACGTTGGTTATTTTTTGCTCGCCTCGTTTTTGCAAAAACCTCGCGAAAAATAAAACCTGATCTACGATCTCCGATGCCGACAGATCGCGTCGGAAACCCATAGCTCCGGTCGCGCAAAATCTGCATCCCAAAGGACAGCCCACCTGCGAAGAAACGCACACGGTGTTTCGTTTATTTTTATGCCGCATCAAAACGCCTTCTATTTTCAATCCGTCCTGTAAAGTGATTATTGCTTTCAATGTTTCGGCGTTACTGGCAGACTCCACGATCTCTCCCCTGACCTGAAGCGGGCATGTTTGATTTAATTTTTCTCTAAGCGGCGCGGATAAATTTGACGCTTCCGACCAATCATTTATCAAACGCCGAAATACCGCTTCTTTGGCCTGCTTTAAGCGGTATTTTGGCTCTCCTTCTAAAATTTTTTCCAAACAACTTAAATCCATAGGCGTCATAATACCTCAAAAACCGCGGCATTGCTATTCTCATACCGCAAAATAAATCTCTTATCCGTAGAAAAATAATCATAAAGATTAACATCAAAATGCTTATCCAAAAATAAATATTTCACCTTAAAATCGCGCGTAAGCGCTGTGTAGGTCTCCTCCAATTCTTTCGGAGCGCAGGCCGTTGCCGCGCAAGTGTATTGCGCGGTTTTGCCGGTTTCCAAATAATACGCCTCCCAATACATATTAGGATTGTAGACATACTGAAAAATAGGATCCATGCCACTTGCATAAAAATTTTTCGTATTCCAAAAAAACAATTCCGGAAAATAATCCCAAGAAACATTAAATACCACATCCCCCGACTTTGAATGATTTTTCAGCCACTCCATGGCCGGCTGGAATCGGCGGGCATCAGTGCCAACCGTGTTCAAAAATTTACCTATCTGATAAATGCCGTAAACCGCCATAATTATAAAAATTGCCGCGCCGAAGGTCGCGACGAATATTTTTACTTTATCGCGCAATAAATATGTAAATACCGAAGCCATGAAGATTACGCCAAAAACGGCCCAAAAATCAAACGACCTCTCCGCCACGAACATAGTCATCAGCCAAAAAATAACCGACAAAATAAAACTGCTCCATAGAATAACGACTTGACGTGCGCTCTCCGTCCGCCGCCCCACCCTGGCCCGCACGAAAACCAAGATCGCCACCAACCATAACGCCAAAAACAACGCGAAAAAACCCAGGTCTCCCCATGGCAGAGGATACAATTCCATGCCGGAATGAAGAGGAATGCCCGCCTGTTTTACCAACATTAATTGCGCAATCTGCACATAAGCTATTTTGGTGGCTCCCCACGGATTGGGACGCAAGAGCCATCCCGCCACAAGCCCCGCCAAGGCAACCAAAACGGATTGCCACACCAAAACTTTTTCCACAAAAAATTTAACTATGAAAAATACTCCCAAAATAAGCAACGCGGACCAAAAAAGGCTTAAATGGAAAAAACTTATTCCCAAACTCGCGAAAAATATTCCCCAAAGATTCTCCACGGCCAAAAACGAATAAAGCAGCGCGCCCAAACCCAAAGAAACCACGTGCGGACGCGCCATAATCAAGTGGTACGACACCAGAGGTGAAGAAAAAAACAGCAAAAACGGCCAGAGAAATTTTGCAGCCACCTTAAGCCGCTTTAACGACCAAAAAAACGCGAGCAACAAAAAAGAAGTTATGGCAAATCCCGCTACACGCAACCCCAAAATCGGATCCGGAAAATAAGTGAACGGTATCAAAAATAAATGAAAACCATACCAAATATCGGCGGAATACTTATTGATCACGGAATATTGCACCCACGGGAAAGCGGACGCTAAAATACCCACATCTTTATAGATGGCCGCGTGGCGAAAATGGTACAAGCTGTCGGTTTCAGGAATATTGTAAAAATAAAATTAAAAAAAAGCCGCCAAAAACAAAACAGCCAACAAGAATAATATGAATCGTATATGCTTCATAAAAAAATTAAACGAGACCGCCAGCCATCAACAACTTAGCGCGTAGGAGCCGCGACTCGGCCTTCGGCCTCGCTGGACTGCGTTTTGTTACCAATCGCTTCGCTCTTGGACAAAACGGGAGCAGTTTACGGCTTGGCAAAAGGAGGATACAGATCAGGATCAATGGTTCGTTCAAAACAAGCACGACCGGACGCATGCGACCAATTTCCCTGCATTTCTCCGGAAAATTGCGCTTTAGCCGGCATCGGAACATTAGACCCGCTCTCATCATTACCCTCCCTATTAAATGTCGCGCACAACTCAAACGATAAATCAGACGCTTTTCTGTATTCATACGCGCTATTGTTTTCCGAATCGCGTGGCGCAGTAAATCCGCTTATTTTATCGCTTAATTCATCCAAATTATCGGGCAATCGCTCTTTGCTCTGCCAAAAATTAACCACCTGCCACTGAATGGATTGCAGATCGCTTACGCGGCGGTCATCGAAACGGCGCAGTCGCTGTTCAAAAGGAGAGCCGGCGACGAAAAACCCGGCAATGATCGCGATCGCGATCGCGATCATGGAAATCCGCGCCAGCCATCGCTGAATCTTGTTCCCGCCTTCTTCGGCGCTTACAGCGCCTTCGGCGCGCACCTCAATTAAATAATAACTGAAAATTAGTCCTGACACCGCCAAAATAGACGCCACTTTCCATAAAAATCTTGCCGTCAGATCTCCTTCCAAAAAATTATAGATCACCGCCACCAGATCCCCCACTATCACGCCACCCGCTATAAAAAGCGTCAAATACAAAAGCCAGATTCGCACTTTATATTTACGTGATTCGGGATTTTTAACGAAAATTTTATTCAAAAACCAAGAGGCCCACACGAACACCGGAAAGATTACCACTAGCGCGGCCACTCCCCAACGCACGGATCCTAAACGATACATCGCCGACCCCTGCAAGGGATCCACGATAGCAAGATCAATGTAAGCAAAAAGCAGATTAACCAAAAATCCCGCGGAGAAATAAAGAGCCGCAACTGCGAGCAAATTTAAGAAAAAATCTTTAGCTGTGGTTTTCATAATTAAAAAAATATTAATAACTTATATAAAAACAATATCACGAAAAACCAACGCTCACAATCAGGCGTATTCATACAAAACGATATGGCTACCTGGCTATCGCATAGCCAGGTAAAATAAATAAAAAAAACCGCCGAGATAACTCGCGCGGTTATTTATTGCTATTTAATCAAGACCCGGAAGCGTTGTAATGACACTGGAAGCGCTGTAATGGCATTCGTCCACTTTAGAAAGGTCCATATTTTCAGCCAGAGCCACAAAACAAGAACGCGGAACGCCAGTTATGTTAAACAAATTGTGCACGCCGTTTTGCGTCCGCAATATTACCGTCCCAATATCAGCTCCGGGCACATTACGCACAAAAACCAGCTCCAAATCTCCTTTTAAAAATTTCTTCAAATTAGCGCCAAAAATATGCACCATGCTGTTTTCACTTATAGGCCATCCATCATTAAACGGACCGCGTCCATATCTTCTTGGTTCCATGCAAATCCTCCTTGTCCTTAATGATTGTTATATTTTCAAAAAACCACTTGTGAAACAATGTATCACAAAACGCGTGATTTAGCAAGACAAAGCGCCGTACGAAAAATACGGCGCTTTTTATTTTTCCGCTATCCAGCGGGCGATATATTGTATAACTTTCCTATTTTTTCCCAGCTCATTATGATTTAATTCCGGCCAATGCATGTGACTCGCGTTATGAAAAACGGCAATCCGCAAAGCATCCCCCAAACTTACGAATTTATCCCGGCCTCCGCTTATAACTAAGGTGGGCACACTAATTGATTTCCGAACGCCTCCGCAAAAAGGCAAAGCATGCCAAGCGTTTATTATTTTTTCTTCCATTAATTCCGGATCGTCTATTTCGTGATCCGGTCCTTTTACGCACATTTTCAAAAAAGTGCGGAGACCAAGCCCATGAGGACCAACCGGAGCGATAAGCACGCAACATCTTACTTCTCGCTTGTCTAATTTTTCAAGAACTTTCTGCACGGTATAACCGCCAAAATTCATGCCCATTATTACATCGGGCCTTTCCGTTCTGATCATCCGCATAATATACTCCACACAATCTCTTTCCCAGTCCAGATCCGGAGTAATCACGTGATGACCAAACGCTTGCAGAACCTTAGTCGCCTTTTTCCAAAAAACGCCACTGCGCCAAAAACCATGTATCGCCAAAATTTTCATCCAGCATCACCGCCTCTCAAAAATTTGTCAAAGAAGAATTCCTCTCATTATTAAATAGTTGATATATTGCGTTGTCAACATCGCGACCAAAGTCTTGATTTTAAAATAAAAAGGGTTACTATAAATTCGGTACTTTAAAAAAAATAGGAGGATAAGTCATGCGCTCTCAATACGTAGTAGAAACTTTATGCGAAGGCGGTAGCGGCAGTGAGGCGTCAATTATCATACAACGAAGGACTTGTTTTCCGGGAATGGGCGGAACCGTCGTGACCGAACAAACCGTGGTTACCGCGTTGAGAGTTCCTTGGTCAGTCACGCCCGATCACGGAATCAGATCTTTCCTGCGCCACGCCCTTATAAAAAAACTTGATGACTATTTTTTACTGCGGGGCATCTATCTTTCCCAGCATGTAACCCGTCCGTTAGGCTCATTTAGCGCGGATGACAAAGAAACCGGCTACCTCTATGAATGGGTGATGGGCATGGAAGGTTTCCCCTGGGAATATTACCAAAATGACGGCAGTAAATCTCCCGTATCACTAAAAGAATGGGGAGAATTTATCGGAGCATTTTATAGCGCTGGAATAGATATGCAAATGGATATCGCCGACCCTGACAACGGCATGATATCTAAAAATATTATCCACAAGCTGTTTAAGTATAATGAGACGGATCTAAATCCGCTTTGGGTGCGCATTGACTTCGGTTCAAGTTCCATAAATATAGATCCTGACAAACTCAAAGGATTTTTGGATAAAAAACAGGTGTCGCTCACCAAAATATTGGGGCAAAACCGCTTTGATCTGATGATCTTGGCGTGGAAATTCCTCTACAATAAACCGCAGATGACGGAAAGAGACCTGGGGCGATTAGACATTCTGGCAAGAGATTATCGCACCTCGTCGTTGCGCCACAAAATGCGCTCCGCCAATATTTAAATGTAAAATAAAACCGCCGATAATCGGCGGTTTTTTTTATTTTAAAATAAATTCCGTGCATTGTTCCAACCTATCCATTTTTTCATATTCGGATTATAATGGCAAAGCTATGCTTATTGATGACATTACTATAAATGTGGCGGCAGGAGACGGAGGCAGAGGCGCCGTGTCTTTCAACAAGAACAAGGAAAGCCTCGGCCCAACCGGAGGCAGCGGCGGCAATGGAGGCAGCGTTTATTGCCAAGGGGTTTTTGACATAGGCGCTTTACGGCAATTTCGTTTTAAAAAAAGCTTGGAGGCCGAAAACGGCGAGAACGGCAAAAGCCAATTCAACGACGGGAGAACCGGCGTTGATCTTATCTTGAAAGTTCCCATAGGCACAGTCATCCATAATTTAAATAACGGAAGCATCCAAGAAATAATTGACGCCAAAGAACCCCTGCTTTTGGCGCAAGGCGGGCATGGCGGCAAAGGCAATTTTCTTTTCCGGTCTTCACGAAACACCACCCCCAAACAATTCCAACAAGGGCTCCCCGGAGAAAAATTCACGGTGCGCTTTGAATTAAAACTTATCGCCGATGTGGGCTTCGTGGGATTCCCCAACGCCGGCAAATCAAGTCTGCTTAACGAATTGACCCAAGCCAATATCAAAGTCGCGAACTACCCCTTTACCACGCTGGAGCCAAACTTGGGCGCGTATTATGGATTGATTCTGGCGGACATCCCGGGGCTCATTGAGGGCGCGTCCGCGGGCAAAGGGCTGGGCATAAAATTTTTACGGCACGTTGAAAGGACAAAGATATTATTCCATTTCATTTCTACCGAATCGGAAGATCCGAAAAAAGACTATCACGTTATCCGCGAAGAATTAAAAGCTTATAACAAAGAGCTCCTCCTCAAAAAAGAATATCTCTTTCTTTCCAAAAGCGACGCCGCGAGTCCCGCGGACATACAAAAAAAACTGGCAACTTTAAAAAAATTAAACCCTTCGGTTATGCCCATTTCCATATACGACGCGGACAGCATGTCTAAAGTCAAAAAAATCCTCAACGAAATAGCCAAAGAAAAGCTCGCGGCAAAATAAAATCCCGCACCTTTTTATATAAAAAGGTGCGGGATAAAAAGCTGGCTTCACGTTATTTAATTTCCGTGCCGGATAGGACTTCTTTTTCCGGGCACACCAACACAGGACCATTCTCATCCGAAGCGCACAAAATCATCCCCTGACTTTCCAGACCCATCAAGGCACGTGGCTCCAAATTAGCCACTACGGCAATTTCCCTGCCGATTAAATTCTCCGGCTCATATGATTTGCCGATGCCCGCGATGATCTGCCGCTCCTCGCCGCCCAACCCCACTCTCAATTTCAAAAGCTTGTCCGAGCCCTCCACTCTTTCCGCCATAATTATTTTCGCCACTCTCAATTCAATTTTTTTGAATTCCTCAAAACTTATAATTTCCATAAAACTAATTCAGCATCCAGATGGCGTAATTTAAATAAGCGGCAAAACTTACCCAAAAAAGATACGGCAACATAAGCGCCGCCGCGAAACGATACACTCTGTCAAACGCCCAGATCATCCAAACGATGGATAACCACAATATCGCAACATCTGCCAACGCCCAAAACGGGCTTTGCAAACCAAAAAATAATATTGACCAAAGCGCGTTAAACACCAACTGAATGCCAAAAGCCGCGAGCGCCACCTTGGTCTTATGCCAAATAGTGGCATCTTCCTTGTGTCGTGAAAATCCTCTTTTCCACACTAAAAAAGCTGCCGCGCCCATAAGAGCGTAAAAAGTTATCCACACCGGCCCAAAAATCCAATCAGACGGAGTAAACGCGGGCTTGACCAATCCGGCATACCAATCAGAAGTAACCGGTCCGGCAAAAGCCGATCCAAGGGCTCCAGATAGCTCTGAAACCATTATTGCGGCTGAAAACTTGACAAAGTCACTCTTTTCTATCATATACTCTTATTTTACTCCCATATTCCCTAAAAACAAAAAGGCATTTCCAAATCCCTCATTTTTTTATTTACCGGCCGCAAAATAACAAAAATCAGCACAAACAGGCAAGTCTATGCTTAAACGCGCTCAAAATTCGCGCTATTCTTTATTTTTTAATTTGTTGCCAGAGCCAAATGCCGAGCAAGACGAGGTCAACCAACACCACGATCCAGGTGATGAGGCCAAGCCCTCCGAATCCCACTCCCATCATGCCCCAACCCCCGCCATATCCCATCATATTTATAATAATATCCCGATAATTACGATCTGAAAAATTTATAAATCTCCTCACCCAATATTATTGCAAAATGCCCGCGTAAGTTGATAAAACTTGAGGGATCGCGAACAAAAGCCCTATCAAGGGCAAAACAAATAAAGCGGCGGTAATAATTAGCGTCCATAAAAATATTTTATTCAGTCTATCTATGGAACGCTGGAGCGCGTCTATTTTCTTTTCCAAGGCTTCGATTTTTAAGTCCAATTGATCCATATTTATCTAACGATTATCTTACCGATCATGGAAGGATGAATGCCGCAATGATAATCGTATTCACCGGCCTTACTGAACACGAAGCTGAACTCATCTCCCTTGCGCAACGTACCGCTTGCAAAAAGATTATTCGCGGAAACAACCGTGTGTGGGATGGTATCATTCTGCTTCCAAACGACTTTTTGGCCGGACTGGATCTCCAATGTAGCCGGACTGAAAGCGAAATTTTCTATCACCACAGCGTCAGACGCCACAGGCATCTCGGTCGCGCTCTGCGAAGCGGACGTTGACGGAGATTCCGGAATATAAGTGGTACCGGCGGTTTGCGATCTGCCAAAATAAACGAACGCCAATACCCCCGCCAAAACCAATCCTATCGCTAAAATTATTATGTATTTTTTATTCATGAAATAAATTATAGCATAATAAAGCGGGTCTGAGCGAGACTATGGCGATCAAAAACAAAAAGGCTTTGAAAAAACCAATAATTAACATCCGAGAATCTTAACAGCCTTAATAAAAAATCATGCTGGATTTATCAGAAAAATTACTGGCTTTTTTAAGGCCTTCAATCAATTAATGAGATATATTGTATCTACATTACCGGCTCGGGAGTCTCATATGTTATGGACGAGTACACAATATTGACCTATCTGATTAGTGCGAGTATGATTTTAGTGGAAATCATTATTGTCTAAATCTTAAAAATATAATAATACGTGGCGAAGGAGAAAAAAATGGATACCTCAAGTTCCAAGCAGACCTGGCTAAAATGCATCGGTTGCGGTTACGAGACGGATTTATTCAAAGAGAGAAAATTCCGCTGCCCGCGCTGCGGCAATCTTTATGATGTAATGCATAATTTTGAGCTGGTATACGGAGAAAATTTAAACGCTTACACTAAAAAATTTGACGATCGCGCGGCTCAAATAGCTTTTCATAGCGACGACCCGACAATTCATTCGGGTGTCTGGCGCTTCAAAGAATGGATAATGCCTTTTATTCCGAATGAAAATATCATTACCCTGAAAGAAGGCATTGTTCCGATTGTGCGCGCCGGAAAGCATTTACGGAATTGGATCGGGACCGATATGAACCTTTGGCTTATTCTGGAGGGCATAACTCCGACCGGATCATTTAAGGATTTTGGCGGTACGGTTCTTATAACCGTAGCCAAAACAGCCGGGGTTAGCGCCATTACCTGCGCCTCTACCGGTGATACGTCAGCTATGGCGGCAGCCTATGCCGCGAGCGCCGGAATGAAGTGCGCGGTTATTTTACCAAGAGGCAAGGTGACTGCCGCTCAGCTCGCGCAACCTCTGGCGCACGGCGCTAAAGTTATTACGCTTCCGGGCAGTTTTGATGATTGCATGCGTGTTATGCAGGAACTGGTCAGGCTCGGAGCGTATCCGGCCAACAGCTTGAACCCTTCGCGAATTGAAGGGCATCAGGCGACAGTTTTTCAGGTCGCTCAATTTTTCGGATGGCATCTGCCTGACTGGATTTCCGTTCCGGTTGGCAATGGCAGCAATGTCAGCTCGCTTGGCAAAGCCATGAGATTGATGAAGAGATTCGGGCTTAAAAAAACTTCCCGCATACTCGGATGTCAGTCACGGGCGGCATCTCCTTTGGCCAAATCATGGAATATGACCAGCCCCAGCGGAAAAAACTTTCTTGAAAATTGGAAGAAAAATTTCCGGCCAATGAAGGTGGGCGAAACAACCGCGACCGCGGCTCGGATCGGTGATCCGGTATCCCGCGACAAAGCAATGAGAGAATTGGTTTATTTTGACGGCGCCATGCAAATTGCCGAGGAAAGAGACCTGAATAAAGCGGTTGCTGTTTGCGGGTTGGACGGACATTTCGTATGTCCGCAGACCGGAATAGCTCTCGCTGGAGTAAGGGGGGCTGCTAAAAAAGGATGGATTAAAAATGGCGCGAGCGTGGTGGTAGTCTCTACCGCCCATGGTATTAAATTTACAGAAAGCGCCACGCGCGATCTGCAAAAAAATATTATTGATGCCAAAGACTGCGAAACAGAAACTGTGGCAAAAATTTTAAAGCTTTAAAAAAATAAAAATAAGAGTGTCCCGCGACAAAAGCTCGCGGGATTTTTTTATTTATTAGTTAAATACTGCGCTCCGGCGGCAGGACTGCGATTTCAACATACGGCATTGCCGTATGTTGAAATCGCAGTCCTGCCAGGAATTCGCCTCTCGCGCGGCTCGAAACGCTGAATTTTTATAGCCGTCCGCCAGCCGGCGAACTCCTTAAAAATTCGCGCCTACGGTTCGATCCATATTCACCACAAAATAAAGACATGAAAAAAATCTCCAATCAGGGGATGTTCTCATGTTTTGGCTCCGGAGGCAGGGATCGAACCTGCGACCTTCTCGTTAACAGCGAGCTGCTCTACCGCTGAGCTACTCCGGAATATTGCTAACCTTCGACAACAAAATTATTTTATCACAAAACAGCTCTTTATCAATCGCCTTAATATCCCTTCATCCTGTGCGCTTTTTCGTGCTGGCGGATTTTTTCCAGCGCCTTGGCCTCGATCTGGCGGATGCGTTCGCGCGTAACTCCGAATACTTTTCCCACCTCCTCCAAGGTGTGATAAGTGCCGTCTTCCAAACCAAAGCGCATATTTAAAATTTTCTGCTCGCGTGGAGTGAGATCCACTAAAATTTCCTTGATGTGATCTTTTAAAATACCGCGCGCCGCCGACTGGTCCGGCGATAAAACCTTGTCATCTTCAATAAATTCTCCAAGCGTGGAATCTTCGTCATCTTCGCCTATCGGCATATCAATGGAAACCGTGTCCTGCGAAATTTTTTGAATATGATGAATCTTTTCCACCTCCACGCCCATCTCCGAAGCGATCTCTTCCGCCAGAGGATCGCGCCCCAAATCTTGCGATAATCTGCGGACCGCCTGCCGGTATTTGGAAATGGTTTCCACCATGTGCACCGGAATGCGAATGGTGCGCGACTGATCCGCCAAGGCGCGCGTTATCGCCTGTCTTATCCACCATGTGGCGTAAGTGGAGAACTTAAAACCTTTGCGCCAGTCAAATTTTTCCACCGCGCGAAAAAGTCCGATGTTGCCCTCCTGGATCAAATCCAAAAGAGTGAGATTCGCGCTTCTGCCCACATATTTTTTGGCAATGGATACCACCAAACGGAGATTCGCCTGCGCCAATTTGTTTCTCGCGTCAGGGTCGCCTTTTTCTATGCGGCGCGCCAGCTCTTTTTCCTCTTCGGCGGGAATCAAAGGAATCTTGCCGATCTCCCGCAAATACATCTGCACGGAATCAGGATACTCCTTGCCTGTTTCTTCTTTGGGCGAAGGTTTTGATTCAATTTCCAACAAATCCACTCCCTCCAAAACATCAATGCCCGCGTCCTGAAAACGCGCGTACAGATCTTCCAAAAACAAAATGTTGTGTTCCACATGCGGGAAGGTATGCAAAATTTCGGAATAGGTCACAAAACCTTTGGTACGCGATTTTTGCATTAATTTTTCCACTTTATCTTCGGAGAATTCACTTTTAGCAACACGAAAACGCTTCAGGGGCCTGCCTGTCCGGTAGGCGGGCTTTCTCACGCGTGATCTGCCGGCTTGCTTTATTTTGGCCTTAATCGCGGATTTTTTAGACAAAACTTTGCGCGCGGATTTTTTAGCGACAATCTTTTTCTTTTTTGATTTTATGGATGTTTTTTTCATTTTTATATCAATTTTTTAGAAAGCTCGCCGAATTCCATGGCCAGCGCGTCCAACATTTTATTGTCCCTGTTCGATTCCGCTTCCCTAATACGCCCCGCGAGTGAAACCAGCCTTTCTTTGACATGCTCTCTTTCCAGTCCGTCTATAAGCTCGCTTGCTTCCATGGCCAGATCTTTGTCCGTGTTGGCGTAAAATAATTCGGCCTCCAACGCCAAACGATCAAGATAATCTTTGTGTTCGCCCATGTCAACCCTGTTAAATGCGCTTTCAGCGCTCCCGCCGTGCGGGGATTTAACAGGGTCAATGCCGTCTCCTGCCACGGCAGGCAGGCCTGCCATAACTTTTACGATAAGCGGTTTTGCCGCGTCGGAAAATACCCGATCATCCCTTCCTTCCATGGCTTTGACGATCAGAGCATTATTCCACACGGCAAGCCCTAAAATTTTTTCTTCCAAAAGATGTTTGCGGGTTTTTTCGGATTCTTTCACTCCCGCCTGCCTGCCGGCAGGCATGGCCTGCGACGCAAAAGGTTTTTCAAAATTATTATTTTTATATTTCTTCACTTCATCCCAAATTGGCTGTTCCGACAAATTAAGCCGCTTGGCCACTTCGCCCACCCAATGCGCCTTGTCAATTTCACTTTGAATCCCCGCGATATAAGGCAAAACCAGCTCGCCGGTTTTTTTGCGCATTTCACGCGCGTCATTTTTATATTTAATGTAGAGCATATCAAGATAAAAATCTAAAATATGCCGCGCGCTTGCCACGGATTTTTGCCACAATGCCGCGTCTTCTTTCACCAAATCTGCCGGATCCTTGCCGCCGCTTATTACGGCCACTTTCACCTCAAAGCCCTCTCCCAACGCCAAATCAATCCCCCGCTTGGTTGCCAATCCTCCGGCAACATCCATATCAAACGCGGTTATCAAATTATCCGCCAGACGCTTTATCA
Source organism: Candidatus Niyogiibacteriota bacterium (assembly GCA_016214345.1). GTDB lineage: Bacteria > Patescibacteriota > Minisyncoccia > JACROR01 > JACROR01 > JACROR01. The sequence goes on along the minus strand of JACROR010000029.1, from coordinate 24,056 downwards.
TGGTCAGCTGATAATTGGTCAGCGCGGTTCCTGAAACCGCCACCGCGTTTTTTATCCCCGCCTGATGGGACATCACCGCGTCCATTTGCCCCTCCACCAAAATACAGGTATTTTCTTTTCTTATCTCCACTTTGGCGCGGTCAAATCCGTACAGGATCTTTGATTTGTCGTACAAAAGCGTTTGCGGAGAATTGATATATTTCGCCTCTTCTTCGCCTCCTTGTTTCGCCACTGGAGAAAATATTCTTCCGGAAAATCCTACCACGCGCCCGGTAGAATCGGAGATCGGAAACATAACGCGTCCGCGAAAACGATCATAATATCCGGATTCATTTTTACTGGACTTTATGGCAAGCCCCGCGCGCTCAATTTCGGCATCCGCGTACCCTTTATTCTTCAAAAAAAGAAGAGTGCCGTCCCAACTCGCGGGAGCGTACCCAATGCGAAAATCTTTTATCGTGCCGGCGGCCAACCCCCTCTCCGACAAATACTTGGCGATTTCGGGATGTCTCGCGGACTCCACCTCAAAAAAAGCCGTAGCGTCTTCCAACAATTCAAACGCGCGCGTCCGCTCGTCGCGCGCCCGAGGGTCTTCCGTTTCCAGCACTATGCCCGCGCGATTGGCCAAAATGCGGAGCGCCTCCGGAAACTCCGCGCCTTCAATTTCCATAACGAATTTGATGAGATCACCCCCTTTGCCGCACCCGAAACAGTGCCAAATTTCCCGCGCCGGAGAGATAAAAAAAGACGGAGTTTTTTCATTATGAAAAGGGCAGTTCGCCTTAAAATTGGCGCCCGCCCTATGAACTTTGATGTAAGACTGAATAACATCCACCAAATCCAAACGAGATTTTATTTGTTCTACGGAAGATGACATGCCAAATTTTACAAAATTTTACCCATATTAAATTATGTGCGAGGTTAACTACAATCTACCTTAAAACCGCCGTAAATTCAACCCCTCACCCAGGAGTGGCAATGTATTTATTTTTGCATTTTTATTTAATTACATGCTCGAAGTTTTTTGAACCTATAAATCCGACAAGAACTTGATTGAATAAATACAAAAATATTGCCATCTCTGGGTGAGGGGTCAATGGATTTATGCCGTATAACGGCGCATCCATTCCACCGCGTCATCAATGACCGCTTCCGGCGCCCTATCCGCGTCAAAAGTGGCATCCGCATATTTCTCATATAAAATACACCGCTCCTCGTAAAGCTCTTTTAAGGTTTTTGCATGAAGACCGATAATGCCGCGCGGCGCTCCGCCGATACGCCCCTTTATCGTGGATAGGGGGACTCTAAGATAGATAATTTTTGAAATCTCCCGCAAATGCCGCATGGCGTTGTCGCTATACACCATGCTCCCGCCTGTCGAAATTACAAAATTGCTTTCACGCGCCGTGTTGGCGATCGCCACCTCGGATTCTTTTTTAATAAATTCAGCGTCTCCCAGTTTGGCGGCTATAGCGGTTATCTTTTCGCCATATTCTTTTTCCATCACCTCATCCATGTCCAAAAACGCAAAACCCGCGCGCTCCGCTAATTTTTTTCCTAAAAAAGATTTTCCGGCAGCCGGCATGCCTATTAAAGTAAAATTCATATAAAATAATTGTAATCAATTTGGTCTTATATCGGCAAATTCACAACAATAATAGGCTCTGACTATTAGTCCGCCGGCTGGCGGATAGGTTTTAGAAGTGTTTCCAAGGTGGCACCTTGGAAACCGAATACATAGGTGGCACCTATGCAAGCGTGGGAATCCGACTCCCATGCGCTGTTTTCAAAAGAAAAACCGGCGAGCATTAAACCCGCCGGTCCATCAAACTTTAGAGACGCAACCATTCACGCTAAACACATCAACACGCCATTATACATAAAATGGGTTGTGGATGAAGCTAACAGAGCTTTGGCGTAATGTTTCTGCCATCCCCCGCATTTGAGAAAAACCATGGAAAATATGAACCCATCCACCCCCTGAACAAAAATATGAGAGACGCCTCCATGACTAAACCCAAAATACATGGATATCGCGATAGCTATGATAAGCACTCTGTTCAGGGACCACCCCACACGCACAAATAAGGCCAAGGGCAGGCGGAATAAAAGTTCTTCAAAAAACGCGAGCGCAAACAAAATGAACGGGGAATAAAGATCTAACCTAAGCACATTCACTATGCTGGCCAACGCCGCTCCAGCGCTTACACAACGAATCAGAAACAAAGCTGTAGCAGACCAAGATAGGCAAAACACCACCGCGGCAACCATGATAAAGAAGACATTTTTTCCATAGGCTTCTTCTTCCAGCCATTCCGACAATCTTTTCCACCAACGCATCGCGCCACCCCTCTTTCTTTCTTTTTATTTGGCAATGTACTATTTAAACTATTTTAGACATAACACATTTAAACTATGGTGTCAAGGACTTGTGGCAATAAACCATCCTCTCCCGCATCAAAGCGGTGGGGGCGAGATTTGAACTCGCGGTACGATTTCTCGTACACTTGCTCTCCAAGCAAGCTCCTTAAACCACTCAGACACCCCACCGCTTTGATGCGGGACTGCGACTTGTTACCAAAATTTTATCATAAATATTCAAAATTTTGGACAAGTCGGTTGCAATCATGTACCTTGATACTCCTCAGCCCGAGGCTGGTCAGCCCTGGGCTGAGGTCACCTTTCCATTTAATTATTTTTTACTTTTTATCCTCTCACTTTTTGTCCTTAAACTTCTCATGATACGAATCCCAATCAAAAACTAAATTGGCAATATATTGCGCCAAGGTATCAGAATTACCAAAACTATGTTCGTAATTATACTTCCTGTATGCTTTAAATTCCTCCGACGTTAACGCGCCACTTTCATACTTATGCCATATTTCCAAATCTCTTTCTGCCAATTTTTCAGGATCTAATTCGGGCAGCTTTAATTTCTCATGCTCCAAAAAATGCGCCGTTTTGCGCTTCCCGCTTTTTTCTTCATCGCGCATCTACCGCATATTTTCACGGAATACTTCAAGCGCTTTTTCAGGATTTTCCAATGGTATTTTTTCTTTTTCCATACCTCAAGATATTAAATTAAATCTTCATGCCGCGCAATATTGCTATTCTGTCTTCAATCGGCGGATGGGTCAAGAAAAGTCCCGCGAACCAATGCTTACCGCTTCCGCCTTTGAACGGATTGGCGATAAATAAATGCGCGGTGGCATTATTGGCGTATTTCATGGGCGCATGATTTTGCGAAATTTTTTGAAGCGCCGACGCGAGGCCTTCAGGATAACGAGTAAGCATCGCTCCCGACGCGTCAGCCAAAAATTCACGCTTGCGGGAAATCGCCAACTGCATCAAAGACGCCGCGATCGGCGCCAGGATCGCCAAAATAATTCCGATCAAAACAATGATCGCGCCGTTTCGTCCGCGGTCATCCCGATCTCCTCCGAACGATCCCCAAAACATGCTTCGCAAAAACATATCGGAAAGCAACGCCACGAATCCCACCAGCACCACCGCCACAGTCGACACCAGCATGTCTCTATTCCCTATATGCGACATTTCATGCGCTAAAACCCCCTCCAATTCCGAACGATCCAAAATATCGAGCAATCCTGAAGTCACCGCAACCACAGCATGCTGCGCGTCTCGCCCCGTAGCAAAGGCATTCGGAGACGCTTCTTTTATCAGATAAATCTTGGGCGTGGGTAATCCCGCGGTAATAGCCAGATTTTCCACGATGTTATAAAGCTCCGGAGCGTTTTGTTTAGAGACCGGATCAGCATGGCTTGTCGCCAAAACTATCCTGTCGGAAAACCAATAACTCGTTATGCTCATGGCCACGCTAAAAAACACGGCAAAATACAAAATGCCGGGATTATTGTAAAGCTGACCGAAAACAAACCCTACGGCCGTCACTACACCGAAAAACAAGGCGAACAAAAGCCAAGTTTTACGGATATTGGATTCCTGATGAGTATAAAGAGAAGCCATTATTAAAATCGTACTTGCACCGGCTCTTTTTCTTCATCTTCCGCCTCAAAAAAATCCATACGCGAAAAACCAAATGTTCCAACTACCAAATTAACGGGAAAGATTTCTATCTTGGTGTTCAGATCGCGAACCGTCGTATTGTAAAATCGGCGCGACGCCTGAATTTTGTTTTCCGTGTCCGCCAATTCGCGCTGAAGATCCAAAAAATTGGCATTGGCCTTGAGATCGGGATAATTTTCCGCCACCGCGAACAAAGTTTTCAAAGTGCTTGATAAAACATTTTCATCATGGCTACGAGCTAAAGCATCTCCTCCGGAGGCAACTTTCGCGCGAGCCGCTGTTACGTTTTCCAAAACACCCTTTTCATGCGCCATATAACCTTTGACCGCCTCCACCAAATTGGGGATCAGATCATAGCGGCGTTTCAACTGCACATCAATATCCGAGATCGCTTCTTTGGCGCGAAACCGCAAAGTCACCAGTCTGTTATAAGTAAAGACCAGCCACAATACCGCAACCCCCGCCAAAACCGCTATCACCGTCAAGATTGTATTCATATTGAAAATATTATAGCCTAATAATAGATTTAAGTATAAGACAAAATTAGCACATTTACAACCAAGGAGGTTCCAAATGCCAGAACCAAAAAATCCAAAAGCTTCAGTGGAAAATCTAAAAGATTTTTTAAATTCTAAAACTTTTAATCTACATATAAAATGGCTCAATAAAAGACAATATGCCGAAATTGATTTTGAGAAAAAAACCTTAACCATTAATATTTACTTTCTGCTGGTGGAATGTCTGGTGCACGAATACTTGCATCACATAAATCCGGATTGGCGGGAAGGAAAGATAGAAGTTGCCACCGACAGCTTTGTAAATAAAATGAGGGTCCATGAGATCAAGGAGATCGGAACTTTTATACTAAAAGCCGGCGAATGGAAAATCTAAAAAATATCTAACAATCCCGTCTGCGCGGGATTGTTTTTTATTTAGCCCTAACAAAAACGCGCCTTGATGTAACATCAAAGCGCGTTTTCTGACATACCGATAATTAGAATCCTCCGCCCATGCCGCGCATATCGGGCATTGGTCCGCCGGCTGGCGGATTCTTCTCGGGAATTTCCGCGACCACCACTTCCGTGGTCAAAAGCATGCTCGCCGCGGAAACCGCGTTCTGCAAAGCGCTTCGCGTCACCTTGGTCGGATCCACAATGCCCGCCTTGATCAGATCTTCATACGCGCCAGTAGCGGCATTAAATCCATGGCCGCCTTTCAATTTCCGCACCGCCTCCACCACCACGGACCCCGAAATTCCGGCATTCTCCGCGATCTGCCACAAAGGCTTTTGAATCGCTTCACGTAAAATTTTCATTCCGGTCCATTCGTCGCGATTGTCGCTTTTTTCCGCGACATCTATCATTTTATCCAAAACCTCCACCGCCCGCATCAACGCCACTCCGCCACCCGGCACCACGCCTTCCGCGATAGCCGCTTTGGTGGCGGAAACCGCGTCTTCTATGCGATGCTGTTTTTCTTTCTGCTCAACTTCGGTCGCGGCTCCCACGCGGATCACGGCCACGCCGCCGGAAAGTTTCGCCATTCTTTCTTCCAATTTTTCACGGTCAAATGACGAATCAGTCTGTCCTATCTGCGAACGGATCTGCGCAATCCGATGTTCAATATCCGTCTTGCCGCCCGCGCCGCCCACGATCGTAGTATTTTCTTTGGTAGCAACTATTTTTTTAGCTTCGCCCAGCATATTCAATTCCGCGCCCTCCAATTTCATGCCGGTTTTTTCGGAAATTACTTTTCCTCCGGTTACCGTAGCGATGTCTTCCAGCATTTCTTCACGCCTGTCTCCGAACCCCGGCGCTTTTAACGCCAAAGTGTGAAAAGTGCCGCGCAATTTATTTAATACTAAGGTAGTCAGCGCGTCTCCGTCAACATCTTCCGCCACAATCACCAATTCCTTTTTTCCGGACTGCGCCAATTTTTCCAATAACGGCAATATTTCATTGATGGAAGAAATCTTGCGGTCGGTTATCAAAATATAAGCGTCTTTATAAACCGCCTCCATTCTTTCCGCGTTAGTGACCATGTAAGGAGATATGTATCCGCGATCAAATTGCATTCCCTCCACCACTTCCGTGGAAATGCCGAAGGTCTGCGCTTCTTCCACCGTGACTACCCCATCTTTGCCAACCTTCTTGATTATATCGGCGATCTTGTCGCCTATGGCCGGATCTTTTGCCGAGATGGTGGCAACCTGCGCGACCTCTTCTTTGTTGGACGGAGATATTACAATGGAAATATCTTTAAGTTTTTTCACTACCGTGTCGGACGCCCGCTCAATGCCCCGCTTAATGCCGATGGGGCTCGCGCCCGCCGCGATGTTTTTCAATCCTTCGGTCACGATCGCTTGCGCCAACAAAGTCGCGGTGGTCGTACCATCGCCCGCCACATCATTTGTTTTAGTGGCAACTTCTTTTACGATTTCCGCGCCCATATTCTCAACCTTATCTATCAATTCTATTTCTTTGGCAATGGTCACGCCGTCGTTAGTGATAGTCGGACTGCCATATCCTTTGTCCAAGATCACATTTCTGCCTTTGGGACCCAGCGTGACTTTTACGGCATTGGCCAGCGCGTCAACGCCCCGCTTCAACGCCTCTCTCGCTTTTTCGTTATAAATTATTTGTTTTGCTGCCATGAATTAGTGCTTAGTTTATAGTTTTTAGTGGTTAGTCCGCCGGCTGGCGGATTAAAAACTAAAAAAATTAATTTTCAAGAATCGCCAAAATATCGTCTTCTTTGGCAATTAAATATTCTTTGTGATCAACCTTTATTTCGCTAGGACCGTATTTGGAAAACAAAACCGTCTGTCCTTTTTTGACGGACATGGGAATTAATCCTCCGTCTTCGCGGCGTTTACCCTCTCCTACGGCGACCACCCTGCCTTTCTCCGGACGCTCTTTTTCCGTCGTATCCGGTATCACAATTCCGGATTTGGTTTTGGCGTCTTCCACCACGGGCTCCAAGAGCACCCGATCGCCCAATGGCTTAATGCTTAATTTGGACATAAAAAATTAATTTTATTATTTTAGCACTCTTGACCAAAGAGTGCTAATCTCCATTTTAGGGAAATATCCGCAAGTGTCAAGAGCGTGTCCGCGGCATCCGAAAGCACCGTCACGCCCGAGCCGGTTTGAAAAATAGAAAATGGCACCCGACGGCCCCCTCTTCGCTAATGAGATCAAAGCCAAATACCCTTTATTTTTTAGTTGATTTTGGAATGCCAAGATCGCGGCAAATTTTTCTGGCAAGATTATTATCGATCTCAATATGTCGCGGTACGGTCGAAGTGCGTCGAGTTACAATATTTAAAAATACGCTGTGGGACGCGCCCTCGCGCATAAGAGTACACCCTTCTTTGCGAAGGTGTCTAATAAGATTAAGTCGTTTCATTTATGCGGGGATAGGAATGATGAGCGGTTCACGCCGAGCGCGCGCGCCGGCATCTTCGCGGCTCACTAGACGATTCACTTCAATGACAAGAGAAAGCGCCTCTTTAAGATTTTTGCGCGTCTCGGCAAGCGTATGCCCTTGCGTATTAACGCCGGAAAGCTCCTCAACCCATCCGAGATACCATTTTCCGCTTTTTTTATATACTGCGGTAAATTGCTGTTTCATAATTTGATACTATCATATCTCATATAATTTCGCCAAACCAAATTATACGCCCAAGATATTAGCACATCCAAGCCAGTTTGAAAAATAGATGTACTCGTCCATAACATATGAGACCCCCGCAATCATAAAATCAAACAACGCTAAACGTCTATATTTTTCGGCTACCTGCCTGCCTGTCGGCAGGCAGGTAGCCGAAAAATAAAAAAGAGACTCGCCTTAACGAATCTCTTTGAAAATAATTAATTCTCTGCAAAAACAATTATCTCTCTACAAAAAATAACTAATTTTTTAATTTCGGAGAAAAACCGCGGCGAATTAAACACTCTGTAACAGTCCGTGATTCCATTAAAGGCATAAGATAATCCGGACCGCCAGCCTTGGGACCGGAACCGGAAGCTCCGAAACCTCCAAACGGCTGTCTGCCCACAATCGCGCCAGTAATGTGGCGATTGATATATAAATTTCCGGCTTTAAAATATTTACGGGCATAATCCAAATGCTCATCCGTTCTGGAATAAACTCCGCCCGTAAGCCGATAGACGGAATTATTGGCTATCTGCACGGCTTCCTTGAAATTGGCGGCTCTGATCACGGCGAGCACCGGGCCGAAAATTTCTTCTTGGGCGATAATCGATTCCGGCAAAACATCGGTAAAAATTATCGGACCGATAAACCAACCCTTGCCCGCGACATCTCCGATATCGGCTTCATGCGCAAGCCGCGAATCTTTTTTTCCTATTTCTATATACTGCTTGATGTTATGGAAGGCGGCTTCATCAATCACCGCCGCCACATCAGTTCCCGGACCATCGGGCATGCCGATCCTTAAAGAAGCAACCGCTCCGCGCAAACGCTCCACAAACTCGTCATAGATTGGATCCAAAACTATCACTCGCGAACAAGCGGAACATTTTTGACCCTGATATCCAAAAGCCGACTTGATAACGCTGTAAACCGCCTGATCCAAATCCGCCGTTTCATCAACGATAACCGCGTTCTTGCCGCCCATTTCCGCGATCACGCGGCGCACATGAGTCTGCTCCGCTTCTCCGGCGTCAGCGGCCATTTTAAAAAGTTTGAATCCGACTTTTTTTGAACCGGTGAAAAGTATGTTGGTTGTGCCTCTATATTTTACGAGGGTGTCGCCCAACTCATTGCCGGAACCCGGAAGAAAATTCAGAACACCTGATGGCACGCCGGCTTCCAAAAATATTTCCGCTATTTTATAACCCGACACAACGGTCGCGCTCGCGGGTTTGAAAATCACGGTATTGCCGGAAACTAACGCCGCTGAACACATGCCAGCGGCAATCGCCATGGGAAAATTCCACGGAGAAATCACAATGGTAATTCCTCTGCCCTCATAACCGCACTCGTTGGCTTCGCCACGCAATTCTTCGGTGGATTGATAAGCCATAAGATATTCCGCCATCCGAGCATAATATTCCAGAAAATCTATAGCTTCCGCGACATCGGCATCGGCTTCACGCCAAGTTTTTGACGCTTCAAAAATCTGCCAAGCCGCCAAATCCAGACGCCGCGAACGAATAATATCGGCCGCTCGCAACAAAATTAACAATCTTTCTTTAACGGACACCGCGTTCCAATCGGCAAACGATCGTTCGGCGGCAATTAGAGCGCGCTTAGCATGCTCGCGAGAAGCCCGAGAAACATATCCGATCGCCTTATCCTCGCCAAAACACGCCGGATTTTTTGAACATATCAAATCTTCCGTAAAAACGCGCTCCTCGCCGATAATCAGCGGATATTTTTGGTTAAACTCACCGCGTATTTTGGTTAGAACTTTTTGCATCGCGTCGCGATTTTCTTTTTTGGAAAAATCCGTTAACGGCTCTGGCTTGTACCCGTCGGGAACCAACGCGCGCTTGTTTATTTTAGGAACATCGCGTCCGAGATTTTCAACATCATCGGCCCCGGAAACAGAATCGTGTTTTTTCTTGCTCAAAAAATTTACGCCTAAAAATGACTGCTGTGAAGTATTCTCAAGCAATCTGCGCACCAGATACGCCATGCTCGGCACCAATTCTCCGTATGGAGCATAGACGCGCACATGGCATGTCGTAGCATGGCGAAGATCCTGAGCAGAGCGAAGGACGTCAAGCACGGCTTCCCGGATATGATCGCCCATCCCGTGCAAAACCTGAATTTCATTTCTGTTGCCGTCCAATCCAAGTTCCCGCATTAAAGCAATGGCGTAAGACAGGCTGTCAATATTATGGCTTCCCGCGGCAAATTTGACCGGCACGCCGGATTTTTGCGCAAGTAAAATTTTTTCAGTCAATAATTTAAATTGCCTGTCTGTTTCCGCTTTATCGGTAAAAACCGGAATGGGCCACCCCTGCTGTTCGGCATTTATAACTTCATGATCCCAGTACGCTCCCTTTACCAGTCTGATCGTGATATTGATCTTTCTTTCTTTGATCCACGAAAGCAGATCGTCAAGAGAATCGGCGGAATCTTTAAGATATGCCTGAACCACGATCCCCGCGTCATCCAAACCGTCAAACTCCGGCGCGCTAAGAGCATCCTTGAATATCGCCAAAGTGAGATCGCGCGCCGCGTACTGTTCCATATCAACATTAATAGTCACGCGCTGTCTGATGCCAGCCCTTAAAACTTCCCTGAATTTTTTTGAAACCGCGCGCGCGCAATTATCAAAATCAATAGGATCCCATTGGAATTTCGGAACCAATGACGATAATTTTATAGAAATATTATTGGTAAACTCGCGAGGCGCCGGCATGGAACCAAGGCGTTCAATCAAATCAAAATATCTTCGCGTAAAGTTGTCCGCCTCTTTTTGAGTAAGGGAATCTTCGCCAAGAATGTCCCAGGTCGTGTCATATCCCTTGGATCTTAGACTGAAACATTTTTTAATTATGGCTTGTTCGTTCACGCTGTCTATCACAAAATGGCCGGCAAAAAATTTTACAAGCCATTTTATGGTTCCGGCGACGGCATGGCAAGCAATGGGCTTATCCGCGCAATAAAGAGCTTTTTTTATAAACCACGGAAAGTGATCTTGATGCGGCCCCAGATAAGATAAAAAGTGGCTGACAATGCTTTGGTCATTTTTTAACGCGGGAAAAACATCAATAAAACGAAACAACTGGGTTCGCAACTCGTCATTGGCCATACACTCCGCCAATAACACATCCAAGGCCTTACCCTTTAATCCGCGGCGCTTTAAAGATTGTTCCGCGCCCCAAAAAAGCTTTCGGCTAAGTTCTGCGCATAACTTATCTACCCGATCATGATTCTCATTCATTATTTTTCTCCTTTGTTAAAGACCTTATTTCAGGCTCAAAATATCAGAAAACCGCGTTTTTAGCAAGAATATATGCGCTAAATTTAACATCCAAACAAAAGACTTAAAACAAAAAGTTCGCCTGCCAAAGCAGACGAACTTTATTTATTTACGACAAGATCCTGAAGATGTCGGCATAAAGCGCTACCCCTATAATGGTAGCCAATAAAACCAAACCAAAGTTTTGCAAAACCGATTCCGTCTTCGCGGCAAGCGGCTTGCCGCGCAACGCTTCCAGCAAAAGCAACACAAGCGCTCCGCCATCCAACAGCGGTATGGGTAAAATATTCATAAAACCGACCACCAAAGACAACACCGCGGTAAAAATAATCAGGTTCTCTGCGCCGCGAACATAAGCATCCTTCGTCATTATGGCAATACCCACGGGACCGGCCAAAGATTTGACAGGATCTTTGGGAACATCTTTGACGAGCCCCTCCGCGTTTTTAACCATAATATCCGACCCAAAAACAGCGGAATATTTCGCGGCTATGGAAACTCTGTCAAAAAATGTGACATTTTCTCCCAAAGGAATATTCGTGGACAAGTGGCTGAAAAAAACACCGAACAAAAGCAAAAAACCAAAAATAAAATTAGCCGTTACTCCCGCGATAATCACTGGCAACCGGCGCAAGACAGAACTTTTACGGAAACGCTCCTCATCCGGCTTGATATAGCCGCCTAACGGAAACCACCCAAGCCGATATTCGGTGCCCTTCCAAATAAAGCCGCATATTTTTCCCAAAAATCCGATGGAAAAAACTTCCACGCGTATACCCACCGCCTTAGCGGCAAGCAAGTGTCCGAATTCATGGACAAATATTATCGTCCCAAGGATAATAAAAAACGCCACATAACCCATGGCTTCTCCCTTCATTTATTGTATTTGAAAAGTGCCGACCTCTTATAGCAATCTAACCGCATATACCAAGCGTGTCAAATACCCGCATGGCAAATGACGCCATCAAATAAAAAAGAGAAGCAGAACACGCTTCTCTTTTCATATTATTTAAAAACCTTTTTTTCTAAGCCACCTGTCGCGTTTTTGCTTAGATTTTTTCATTACCTGGCGGCGCTTGATCCATTTGCCGCGCACCAAAACTTGCATATTGTAAGCAAAAACCCCTCTGGTTTCGCCGCCATCCAATTTAACGGTATAAAATTCGTAAGTGTGGGGATTTGCCGAATCCTCTGTATGCCAACCGATTATTACACCGCATTCCGGCTCTTTTTTCGGTATGCTTATCCGGACACGCTCTCCTTTGGTGTATCTCGGAACAATAAATCCCCGCCTTTTGCATCGCTTGGCCTTTTTCTCGGACTGGTGATGTTCTCCGCATATATAGCACGGGTGAAGAAAAGCTTTGCGTTTGAAAGGCATCTTGTTTGAATCCACATCAGCGATCTGCGTAGCCGTAAAATTAAACGCGCGATCCAGCCACATGGCATTGATCTCGGCAACTATCTCTTCCGGAATCATATTAGAAAATAAAATATGCCATGCCGCGTGCTCTTCTTGTTCAACCTCGGAAATATTCCAAGCATGTCCACTGCCACCGAGAGATTTGGGACGCCTATGATGCTGGCTTACGTGCCTGCGTTTCCTGCGTTCACGGGCATTTTCAGACAACGGAACAATAAACTGATTATTCTGGCCTGAATTATCAACCAACGCCGCCTTAGTTACCACTATTATATAGTCGGGGTCCAACCAAGTGGTATTGATAATATTGGCGATCTCCACCGGACTATAGTTCTTAAAAAGCAAATGCCATGCCGCGTGTTTCCCAGACGAAACATAAGAGATATTTGACGGCTCATCCGTGCCGCCTGAAGACGTCGGATACCGGTGATGCTTTTCCAATACTTTGCTCCCCAAAAAAACCTCCTTTGCGGTATATTTTTATTTAATTATCAAAAAACTTTTCGGTTCAATCTTGTTATGATTCTAACATATTTTAATATTTTTGCAACCACCTGCCGGTTTGAGATTTCTTATTTTTAATAATGTCTGGTAAAACCCCTTCTCCCACCACCTCCCCGCCCAACTCTCCGCCCTCCGGGCCCATATCGATTATCCAATCCGCGTTACGCAACACATCCAAATTGTGCTCCACGATAAGCACGGAATTTCCTTTGTCCACCAAGGCGGAAAGCACGGTCAAAAGTTTTTGTATGTCGTCCGAATGAAGTCCGGTCGTCGGTTCGTCCAAAATATATAAAGTTTTGCCGGTTTCTTTTTTCGCCAATTCATCCGCCAATTTTACGCGCTGCGCCTCTCCGCCGGAAAGCGTAGTCGCCGCCTGCCCCAATTTCATGTAGCCCAAACCCACGTCAACCAAAGTTTGCAGCCGCGCGACTATTTGAGGGGAATCTTTGAAAAACGGCAGCGCGTCGGCGGATGACATATCCAAAACCTCCGCGATATTCAAACCGTTATAAATAATCCGCAAGACCTCCGCCTTGTACCGCGCGCCGCGGCATTCTTCGCACTCCACGAAAATATCCGGCAAAAAATACATGTCTATGTTTTTCACTCCCTGCCCTTCGCACGCCTCGCAGCGTCCGCCTTTAACGTTGAAACTGAAATCCCCCGCTTTGTATTTCCGCGCCGTGGCATCGCGCGTTCCGGCAAACAAATCTCTGATAAAAGAAAAAGCTCCGGTGTAAGTGGCGGGATTGGAACGCGGAGTTTTGCCAATGGGCGACTGATCCATGATCACCATCTTGTCTATCGCGTCCAGTCCGGAAATAGATTTATGTTTGCCCGGCACTTCGCGCGATCCGTTAAAATGACGGCGTAACGCGCGCGCCAAAATGTCATTTACCAGCGTACTCTTGCCGGATCCGGAAACGCCGGAAACGCAAACCAGCTTTCCCAGCGGAATTTCCACGTTGATATTTTTTAAATTATGTTCACTCGCGCCGCGTATGGTAAGCTTGGGCGATTTTTTATCAATGCTTCGCTTATTTATTTTAATCCGTTTTTTACCGGACAAATAATGTCCGGTTAGGGTGGGCGCGCGCCTTAATTCTTCATAGGTCCCCTCAAAAAGTACCTGTCCGCCATGCTTACCGGCTCCGGGCCCGATGTCCACCACCCAGTCCGCTTCTTTGATGGTTTCCAGGTCATGCTCCACCACGAATACCGAATTATCCGCGTCCCGCAACTCTTTCAAGGTAGTAATCAATTTGGAATGATCAGCCGGATGAAGCCCCACGGACGGCTCGTCCAGTACGTATATCACATTGGACAATCCCAACCCTATCTGCGTTGCTAAACGCACGCGCTGCGCCTCGCCGCCGGACAAAGTATCCGCGGAACGGCCAAGCGAAATATATCCCAATCCCACGCCCAATAAAAATTGCGATCGTTTAATAATTTCTTTAAGTAAAGACGTGACTGCTTTATTTTTAGACTGTTCTCTCATTAGGCCTTCAAAAAAAATCAAAGCGTTTTCCGCGGGCATATCCGAAATTTGGGCAATATCGTATTTTTTACCCCCCGCCGGAATAGTTACGGCAAGAGCTTCCGCATGGAGCCTAAGGCCTTGGCAATCAAGACAAACGCAAGAACGCATATATTGCTCCAGCTCTCCTCTCGCCCAATCTGAATCAGCCTCTTTCCATCGTTTCTCCAAATTAGGGATCACTCCTTCATATTTATCCGATGGTTTTGCTTCGTCCGCCCCCGCAAGGTCTTGCTCTCCGCGCAAAATCAAATTTATTATTTTGGGCGAAAGAGTTTTGACCGGAACAGTCAAACTGAATTTATGTTTCTCCGCCAAATGCTCCAACATCCACCAATGCCAGGATTTTTTGGCGGCCCCGTAAGCAAAACGCGACCATGGCCGGATCGCCCCTTCCGCGAGCGACAAATCTTTATTAGGAATAACTAATTCCGGCTCTACTTCCAACCGGTTGCCCAAACCGGTACAACTCCGGCATGCTCCATGGGGACTATTAAATGAAAACAGCCGCGGTTCAATCTCTGGCAGAGAAACTCCGCATTTAACGCAGGAGAAATTTTCGCTGAAAACCAGTTCTTGGATGTTGTCTTCATCCGCGGCATCGTCAAATTCGTTCTTGGAAAAAAGCGCGGTCACCCTTCCGTTGCCAACTTTAAGCGCCGCACCCAACGATTCCAAAAGCCGACCTCTTTCCGTATGCTTATCAATTATCAAACGGTCTATGACAACTTCCAAAGAATGCTTTTTTGCCGGATCCAATTCCAGATCTATCGCCTCTTCAACGCGCATAATTCCGCCGTCTAACCGCACGCGAAGAAATCCCTGCTTTTGTATGCTAAAAAGCGCCTTTTTATGTTCACCCCGCTTCGCCACAACCATGGGCGCTAAAATCATCAAATAACGGCCAAAATTCGCGCGCCCTGTTAAATGCGCCGACGGCGCCCCCGCTACGCGGGGATTTAACGGGGCGCGCCTTATGCGCGAAACCATGTCCTCTATGCCCTGACGCTTGACCGCGCCACGGCACCGCGGACAATGAAGCGATCCAAAACGGGCGAACAACACGCGCAAATAATCATGAATTTCAGTCATGGTTCCCACGGTGGAACGGGGGTTTCGGGAAACCAAACGCTGGTCAATGGCGATGGTCGGCGACAAGCCGGTTATTTTGTCCACATCCGGCTTTTCACGCACGCCTAAAAACTGCCGCGCGTAAGAAGACAGCGATTCCACGAACCGCCGCTCCGCTTCCGCGTATATGGTGTCAAAAGCCAAAGAAGATTTACCGGAACCTGAAAGTCCGGTAAAAACCACGAGTTTATTTTTAGGAATACTAAGAGAAATATTTTTGAGGTTATGAACCCTCGCTCCTTGTATGTGTATAAAATCTTTTGGATTGTTTTTGCGCGCCATAACCAAAAATTTTTATTTGACTCTTCAGTATAGCCCGAGGCCAATAAAAAAGCAACTCCGGCATAACCGAAATTGCTTATATCTCTTTTTTTATTTTTTATGCTTACGAGATTTTCGTCCGCCAATTTTGTCGGCTAAACCCAACTGGATCGCCTGCTTTGGATTGATGGGCGCAGAAGTCTTGCAGAGTTTTTTGATGGCGCCCATGGGCATTCCGGTACGCTCGCGGATCATATTATAAATATGATTGTTCATTCTCAAAAGATAATCATATTCAACCTTAATATCATCAACCGTCAAACAGTCGTCAAACCCCGGCAAAACCGCCCAATGAAGTTCCACAAATGATCCTGACATCATAACGCGTTCCGACGCTCCTTCAAAAATGTAACACGCGCCGGATTTGGCATAATAACGCACCACACTTTTAACGGGAGCCGCGCAAATACGCAACATGGCGTATATCATTATAGAAGTAATGCAACTACCCCCGCCGCTTCGTAAAATATTTATGGTAATAGGTTCTTCAACCGACTCTGA
The DNA here is from genome assembly GCA_016214345.1 of Candidatus Niyogiibacteriota bacterium. Classification (GTDB taxonomy): domain Bacteria; phylum Patescibacteriota; class Minisyncoccia; order JACROR01; family JACROR01; genus JACROR01. Next base: position 7,625 of record JACROR010000029.1, on the reverse strand, counting down.
CTGCATAACATGCAGGGCTTTATGAAACACAAAGCCGGTTTCTTTCACGATCAATCCGTTCAAGCTTATTTTCCGCCCATCCAGATCCACGATTACGCCTAATTTTTTATAAAACATCCTTCTGGCTTGCCCTGAATTCATACCACCTCCTGATCTTTCAATTTCAAAAAACTTCGATCAATTTCACACTAACCAATAATCCATAATTAAGCAAACACTATAAATAAAAATCCCTCACCTTTTTGTAATACAAAAAGGTGAGGGATTGCTTTTTCATTCTTCGCACTCAAAGATTATTTTTTGCGTGCTTTCTTCCAAAACCACGAACACTTTGGATCCGACAGCGATCCCTCCTTCATCCTCCGCCTTAGCAAGGATAAAAGTAAGCGGCCGCAAGATCCATTCTTCCACCAGATTGGACAGGGCGCGCGCGCCCAAGTCCGGATTGCGGAAGCACTCATTCGCGATGCGTTTCTTAGCCGCCTCGTCAATAACAAGCGTGAATTTTTTTGGATGCTTGGCAAGCTTTTCCAACAATTCCCTGATCGCGCGGGCATCCAAAATATTCACCATTTCATCATAAGTCAGTGGTTGGCACACGATAATATTCTTGTCGCCAATGCGCCCCAAAAGTGGAGCTCCGAACGCTTTTTTCAAAGCCGAGGTAACCACCTTGAAAGCCTCTTTGTTTTTATCGCGCTTGCCCTTGCCGGAATTCGACGCATGAAATCCCAATTGGGTGTCACACGCCATTTTACTCAATTCTTTATGCGCCACGTTGCCCGTCAAACAGATAACCGTTCTGGTAAAGTCGGTTACCTCGCCGTTTTTCAAAACCGCGCGCCCTTCATTCAAAATAGACAACAAAACCTGTAAAACATCCGGATGCATCTTCTCCGCCTCGTCAAACAAAACAATGGAGAGCATACCATCACGCAAACAAGACTTGATCTCGGCAATCTCCTGCCGCAAAGCATCGGCTTCTGATCTCACAAACGCGTCTTTCAAAGCATTGCCCTTATTAATAGGAAGCGCTTCCAATTTAGCCACTTCTTGTTCCAATTTAGAAACTTTGGCGGCAAACGCCCGTTTGCCCGGTTGATCTATTTTGGCCTGTGAAAGCAGGGCGGGACTTCTTTTGGCGGGATCACCGGATGCGTCGTCAAAGCCAATATATCCCGGAGGCGACCCCAAAAGCGCGGACAATTCATGGCGTTCTTTGAAATTCTGCCCCTCAATCAGCGTCAACGCCAACGGATCGTCAAACCAAATGCGCGCCAGAGTTTTTACCAATTCGGTTTTACCCACGCCGCTCGGACCAAAGAGAGCGATGATTCCCAACGGCTTGTCGGAAGCGCTCACTCCGGCATCTTTGCGCAACAAGATTTCCAAAATCTTTTTCTTGGCGCGCTCTTGACTGACAATATATCGGTCCAACGTTGCTTTATACTTTTTGACATTTTTACCATCAGGCGACGCGTTAAGAATCCGACGCTTACGATCATTCATGACGATCATCTCCCTCCTTCCGCGCTATTTTATCTAAAAACGCGATCAAGCGTTTATCACAAGCGTCAAGTTTTTCCAACAAATCCGCCAAAAAATCTTTTTGAACTCTCTTTTTGGACGGCTGGCCATTTTTATCAAACATAGCCGGAAGATTATTATTAACAGGCGGCTTGCCGGATGACATCGCGTCTATCATTGTCTTAAAGACATCGTCGATCTGCGCGCAATTAAACAACAATTCATCCAGAATCAAAAGAATGCCCGCTAATTGCTCTTTTACATCATTGGCTTCTAAAACATGTCTGGCATGATCACCCTTAATGCTTGCCATCCACTGCACCGCCACTGCGTGATAATATTCTGGATAGGAAAGTTCGGAATTGGATCTCAAGGTTACAATGGCAAGCTGAGTCCGCAGCATTAACGCTTCCGTGGATTCAATAATTTCACGCAAATAATCATTGGTTTCCGCCACAGCCCCAATCCCTTCCCAGGGCAACGCGGCATACGCGTCAACCACATCATTTAACAACATCAGTATGTTGTCACGGAGAACGCGCATCTCATCCGATAACCACGCGGCATCATCAATATCGGGAACAGACAAGATCGCCACTTTCGCCAATCGGCAATTTTCCGAGTTTGTGGAAAAACCTAAAAATTGGCAACGCCCGATCACCCTAAAAGTAAACCGCATCTTCTCACCCGCCACAACTTGCGCCGGAGACATGCCTTGCAACATTGCCACCGCGCTAAAAGCGTAGTAATGCGTGGCCGACTTGCCTTCCGGAACCATCAACACGACGGACTTTTTCTGTTGGAAACAATCCAACAATAAACGAAATACGGGCATGTCTTCTTCCTGAAACACGGCCGTAAATTGCCCGGTTTGGCCCGGCAAAAAAATAAGCGGTATCGTAACGCAAGGCAATAAAATAGGGTCGGTTTCCATGATTACCTCCTCTGAATTTTCAAGTTACTCGGTTTTTATCAGCGTAATATAAAATATCCGCCTTGTCTATAGTTGTACAAGCCATTGACTCCATTAACTTTTAATAATATACTATAAAAATGCTGTTAGTAATTCTCCCCTACATCCAAATAGCCATTTCGGTATTATTAATCGTGGCGATTCTCCTACAAAAGCAAGGAACGGGAATTGGCTCCGCTTTCGGAGGCGGAGACGGCGGTTCGTACGCCAGCAGGCGCGGTTTTGAAAAAATCCTTTTCTGCGCGACCATAATATTAGCTATACTATTTTTAGCCTCGGCCTTCATAAATCTGCTTCTTAAATAAATTGGTTGTTAAACCGGACGCGGCCGCACCAAGCCCGCCTTAACTCAATGTGTTAAACGTAAAAGAAATATTCTCATCATTAAAAAAGCGCGTGGATCTGCCGTCCTTGAATGAAATTAAAATTATTATCCACACGTTGAAGCCGAAAGAAAAAATAACCTTTCTGCTTTTAGTGTGCGTATTCGTCGTATCTGTCCTGGGCGCGCTGTTTATTTTGAATAATAAAATGGCGGTAGAAGTGCCCTATCCCGGAGGCGCTATATATGAAGGAATCGTGGGAACGCCGCGCTTCTTGAATCCTCTAATAGCCATATCGGATGCGGATCAAGATATTGATCAACTAATATATGCCGGACTTCTGAAATCAGACGGACAAGGAAGGTTAGTGCCGGAATTGGCGGAAAGTTACGCCATAAGCCCGAATGGCCTTACCTACACATTTACTTTGAAAAACGGTCTGGTTTGGCATGACGGACAACCGATCACCACGGAAGATGTGGCCTTTACCATAAAGGCCGCTAAAACGCCGCTCATCAAAAGCCCAAAAAGAGCCAACTGGGAAGGCGTGGAAGTAGAAGTCCAAGATCCGCGCGTCATCAAATTCATTTTAAAAAAGCCCTATACCCCATTTTTGGAAAATGCCACGTTGCAAATATTGCCCAAACATATTTGGGAGGATATCACTCCGGACCAAATAAGCCTGAGTCAGTTTAACATTGAGCCGGTAGGCGCGGGACCTTATCGCATAAAAAAAATCTATAGAAATTCTTCCGGCATAATAAACTCGTACGCGCTGGAATCATTTAACGATTATGCTCTGGGCAAGCCGTACATAACCAATATGGTTCTTAACTTTTATAAATCCGAGTCGGAACTATTGGCAAATTACCTGAACAACAACATTAAAAGCATGGGGTCCATATCGCCCAAGAACGTAACTGAAGCGCTGCGCCGCGGAAGCGGCGTGCGAACCATGACCCTGTCCCGCATATTCGGCGTATTTTTCAATCAAAATAAAAATAAAACGCTGGCCGACTATTCCGTAAGAAAAGCCCTGCTTCTGGCCACCGATAAAGAAAAAATAGTAAACGAAATTCTGGACGGCTACGGAACGATTATTTCCTACCCCATTCCTCCGGGGACTTTCGGTTCCATGAATACCGGCGCCACCGAGGAAAAAACTTACGATCCGGAAGCGGCCAAAAAACTTCTGGAAAAATCGGGATGGAAACAAAATTCATCCGGCTTTTTTGAAAAAACCAATAAAAAGGTCACGACGGAGCTTGCCATAACACTCTCCACCTCCATGACGCCCGACTTGGTGGCAACGGCGGAAATGTTAAAGAGCATGTGGGAAGCCATTGGAATCAAAACGGAAGTTAAAACTTTTGACATAGGAGATTTTGACAAAAATATCATAAGGCCCAGGGATTACGACGCGCTGCTCTTCGGAGAAGTCGCGGGCTACGATCCCGACCCTTTCGCTTTTTGGCATTCTTCGCAACGCAATGATCCGGGATTGAATATCGCGCTTTACGCCAATATTGCGGTGGATCGCCTGCTGGAAGACGCTCGCGCCACATCCGACCCCAAAAAACAAGCGCAGAAATATGAAGCATTCCAAAAAGAAATACTGGAAGACATCCCGGCCATATTCCTCTACTCTCCATACTATCTATATGCCACGCCAAACTACCTCAAAGGTAACGATACAACGCACATCACAGCATCGTCCGAAAGATTCGCGAAAGTAAATCAGTGGTACATAGACACCAAAAAAGTATGGAAATTTCTGCTGAAATGAAGGACAGGTGGTGAAATTAGCAGACCTGCCTACCGGCAGGCAGGCGCGCTAGTTCATCCCATTAGAAATATGTCGGAGTGGCGGAATCGGCAGACGCGCTAGCTTCAGGAGCTAGTGACCGCAAGGTCATGGGGGTTCAAATCCCCCCTCCGACACATTTCTAACGGGACAAGGGAGCTAGTGACCGCAAGGCTTAAGGGTTTCCGCCCAGGGCGGACCCGCCCTGGGCGGGCAAATCCCCCCTCCGACACCAATAAAAAACTAAAAAAAATTATAAACTAAATTTTAATCATAATGATAACAAACAGAGGACGCGCCGACTCTCCGGTCAGGCGCCAAAACCCAGTCCGTTTTTACAACGCTCCAAATACGCGCAAAGACAAGCATGTGCGCGTAGTACCCTTGGGCGGCCTGGAAGAAGTGGGCAGAAACATGATGTATCTGGAATACTACGAACCGGGCTCTTCCTACCACGGCGACATCATAATAATTGACATGGGGCTTCAATTCCCCGAAGACAACATGCCGGGAATTGACTATATAATTCCCAACGTGGCCTCTCTCATACCCAAGCGCCACAAAATAAAAGGAGTGATCATAACGCACGCGCACTATGACCACATAGGCGGCATTCCGCATCTTATGCCCAGACTGGGAAGGAACATTCCGCTCTTCGGCACGGATTTGACTCTGGCTATAATCAAAAAACGCCAAGACGACAACAGCCCGGGAGCGCCCCTTAATCTCAAAGAAGTAGACAATAAAAGCAAAATAAAACTTGGTCCGTTTCAACTGGAATTTTACGGGATCTCTCACAACATACCGGCATCCGTGGGAGTCATTGTCACCACGCCGGTCGGGATCATAGTCCATACCGGAGATTTCAAGCTGGACCTTAAGTCCGACATCGCCGGTAAAACCGACATAGAAAAAATAAAAACTCTGGGAAAAAGAAATGTTCTTCTCTTGATGTCGGACAGCACCAATGCCCGCGAAGCAGGCAGCCAGTTTTCCGAAAAAGACATCACCGTGGAAATAGAAACCATCGTAAAAGACGCTAAAGGCCGCCTTATCTTCGGCACCTTCGCGTCGCTGCTCGGACGCTTGAACGAGATCATACAACTGGCGGAAAAACACAAAAAGAAAGTAGTCATTGAAGGATATTCCATGAAAACCAACATTGAAATAGCCGTACGCCTGGGCTACATGAAATTCAACAAGAAAACCATCATTCCCGTGCAAGAAGCGCCCAATTACCCTCCGCACAAAGTAATAATTTTGGCCACAGGCGCGCAAGGCGAAGATAACGCCGTCTTAATGCGCATAGTGGACAAACGGCACAAATATCTTCGCATTCAGCCGAGCGACACGGTGGTGTTTTCTTCATCGGTGATTCCCGGCAATGAACGCTCAGTCCAGCATTTGACGGACAAACTTTACCGTGACGGAGCCGAGGTCATAAATTACAAAATGTTGGACATTCACGCCGGAGGCCACGCCAAACAAGAAGATCTGAAATTGATGATAAATCTTACAAGGCCGCGGTACTTAATGCCCATTGAAGGCAATCACGCGTTTCTCAAAATCCACGGAAAAATCGCCAAACAAACCGGCATGAAAGACAATCAGCTTATTTTCGCAGATAACGGACAAGTGGTGGAGGCCTACAAAACGGAAGTAAAACTTACCAAAGAGCGCGTCCCCGCCAATTATGTCATGGTGGACGGCTTGGGCGTGGGCGACATGCAAGAGGTGGTGCTCCGCGACCGGCAAGCGCTCGCGGAAGACGGCATTTTCGTGGTGATCGCCGCGGTAGATAGCACCACGGGCAAAGTCAAAGGATCTCCGGATATAATTTCACGCGGATTCATATATCTTCGTGAATCCAAACAGCTCTTGTATGAAGCCAGACAATTAACGCTCAAAATCATAGAAGAGACCACCGCCAACATGCATCCCGTTAACTGGGAATACGTCAAAGACACCCTAAAAGAGCGATTAGGCCAGTATTTATTCACCAAAACCGAAAAGCGGCCCATGGTTCTATCGGTAATGATTGAAGTGTAAAATAAATAAATAAAAATCCCCCCGCCTATGGCGGGGGGATTTTTATTCTATACGCGTATTATTTACCGCTTATATTCAAATTGTTCGCTTCCACAAATGAACGCAGCACACCTTGGCTGGCGACCACCCTCACCACGTCATCCATCAAAATTATAATTATGGGAACTAAAAGAATGAGCAGAGCGGTTCCAAATATTTTATCTTTTTTGCTCCAATTCTGTATCCATACATCATACAATAAAAGCATGGCGTACGCGCTCACGGAAAAAGGAATGATCAAAGTTATCAAAAAGATAACGCCCCAAAAAAGATACGCCAAACCGAGCAAAGAGCCGGACTGGGCAAGCGTGTACAATATAAACTTAATCGCTGTCCAGACATTACCCGAATAAAATATCGCGAAATACAGAAAAAATAAAAGATACAAAATGGTAAGCGCCGACTGCCACACGGGCGCGAAATAAAATCTGAAAACTTCTTTCCAATATGGCCTTTTTGACATTAAATCGTTATCCATGATTGTTTGGCTATTTAATGCTTAATAACTTTTTAATGATACCACAATAAACGCGTTTTGTTAAAGGCAAACAAGGCAAATCCACATACATAGGTGGCACCTATGTATTTATACATTTGAAGCAACAAATTCCAAGGTGTCACCCTGGCAATGTTGATGCAATTAATGTGCTCTAACCCAGGGTGGCACCTTGGCAATAATTAAGGTTGATCAATCGGCGCAAATTTATCTGTGGTGGAGGCCATTTCAACATTCAATGTTGAAATTGGGGTGGTTGTCGTGATATCAATAGGCGCCGATTCTACGACCGGCGCTGGCGTGGCCACATATTCCCCGCAAGTGCCCTTAAACTTGTTCCATTCGCCGTTGGAAATTCGCACACAATAAATATCGCCGGTTACGGAATCCGTCATTTCAAAAGCATTTTTGATT
>JACROR010000001.1 GCA_016214345.1 Candidatus Niyogiibacteriota bacterium | reverse complement strand
ATTTATTCGGTTTTACTTTTTACATTGGGATTTTTGGGCATTTATGGCATTAAGACCATGTCGTTGGAAGATAAAAAAAGATCACAGCTTTTTTTGGTCATGCTTATCGTAATGCCGCTTTCCGTTATCTGGATTATTGTGGAAACGCGGTACAGGTTTTTGGTTTATCCGTTTTTCGCGGTTTTTGCGGGCTATGGCTTGTGGGCATTGTTTAATAAAAAAATTGCCTTTAAAGTATTGCTTGGCATTTCCGGAATTTTATTTTTGAACGCCGCTTTTGATATTGGGAGAAATTTGGGTAGAATAATAGAGCGCGTAGGAGAATTTCTATGATCAAATTATCCATCATCATTCCCGCTTATAACGAAAAAAATACCATCAGACAGCTTTTGACGGAAGTTTTTGATGTTGCTTTGCCCGAGATAGCAAAAGAAGTGATAGTGGTTGATGACGGATCAACGGATGGCACTCGCGATATTTTGAAAACCATTAGCGGTATTAAAATTGTTTTGCATGAAAAAAATCAGGGCAAGGGCGGAGCCATAAAAGCCGGCTTTCAGCAAGCTACTGGTGATATCGTGCTTATTCAGGACGCGGACCTGGAGTATGATCCTAATGAATATGCAAGACTTTTGAAGCCAATATTGTCGGGGCGCGCGGATGTGGTGTACGGCTCGCGTTTTGTGGGGAGCGATCCGCACCGCGTGCTTTACATGATACATTATTTGGCAAACCGTTTTTTGACGCTTTTTTCCAATTTGCTCACTGGCTTTAATTTAACCGACATGGAAACTTGTTATAAAGTTTTTAGCCGCAAAGTGACGGATAGCTTCAAAGATAAATTACAATCCAAAAAATTCGGCATAGAACCGGAATTAACCGCGCGCGTAGCCAAGGGCAAGTGGCGGGTTTACGAGGTTGGCATTTCATACTATGGACGCACCTATAACGAAGGCAAAAAAATAAATTGGAAAGACGGTCTGGCGGCCGTATGGCATATCGTGAGGTTTAATTTGTTTTCGTAATATGAAGAAGGTGCTGATTATAACGCCTCGGTTTCCATTGCCGGATACGGGCGCTTGCGAGAAAGACCGCCTGGAGGGGGTCAAACAATTAAAGCGGCTGGGTTTTGATGTCCGGGTCATAGGCAAAGTTTTCAGTTTTCAGGATCGCGGCGTGATTTCTGATTTTTCGGAACAATACGGCATTTCCGTGGATTTGTTAGAATACGAGGCGCAAAAAGAAAGAAGTTTTTTTGATAAAATAAAATTTTACGCGAGAAGATTTATCAACCCGCTTTATTGGGATGGAGCGGCTTACGAATATTCGCATAGTGCCACCAAGCAACTGGTCGAAAATATCCTGGATGAATGGAGGCCGGATGCCGTTTGGTTCGATTATACTTATTTGTGGCCGCTTTATGGTTTGGTGAAGAGCCGTAAAATACCCGTGATAACTCGTTCAATTAATTTTGAGTCTAGTCATTTTTTACAGGAAGATGGTTATACATTTTTTAATTTAATCAAGTCCATTCCTAAATTCGTGAGCGAGCTTATAGTGGCGAAAAAAAGCGATATTTTATTTGCTATAACTCCGCAGGAAGAAAAAATTTATAAAAAGCTTGGCGCGAAGAACGTGGTAACCTTGCCACTTCGCGGACTGCCTACGTGCTTAAACGAAAAAAGAGAAATTCAAGATAAGCCGACTTTAAATGCGTTTTTTATGGGATCAACTTATACGGTGCCCCATAATTTAAAAGTATTAGAGTTTATATTAAAAGATATAATGCCGGCAATGGAAAGTAAGTTCCCAGACAAGTTCATATTTCATATTATAGGTAGAAAATTTCCACCAAGACTTAATAAGTATTTAAATGACAAAATTATATGTCATAATTTTGTTGATAACTTAGATGAGTTTTTAGGAGACATGGACATAGCGTTTATCCCGTCTTTATTTGGCGCGGGCATGCAGCAGAAAATTTTTGAGTCGCTTTGTCGAGGTATTCCGACCGTCACTTCCGAGCGAGGCATGGCGGATTATCCGTTCAAGAACGGTGAACATCTTTTGTTGGCGCGCGAACTAAGTGATTTTCCGAATTTGCTTGCGAGCGCGCAGGATATAAATTTGAGAAAAAAATTGTCTATGAATTCTTTGCGCCTTTGCCATAAATTATTTTCACAAAAAGTTTTAGACGCCATAGTCTTGAACGGCATAAGATCCGCTTAATTTTGTCCGCCAGTTGGCGGATTGCTTTTTACCGAATCTTTTGCTATTTTATAAAGCAATAGCTTTCTTCTTTTACAAATAAATAGACTGGAGGGCGTGAAGTATGTCAAACGTAAAAAGGGCGTTTATTACCGGAATAACCGGACAGGACGGCTCATATTTGGCGGAATTTTTACTTGAAAAGGGGTACATTGTTTCTGGTTTTTTAAGGAGAAGCAGCACTGACCCTTTGATGCGAATTTCCTATGATACGAAAAAAAGCATTAAATTAATATACGGAAATTTAAGGGATATGGCGTCTCTTGAGCGCGCGTTTGCAGAATTCGTACCTGATGAGATTTATAATCTGGCGGCGCAATCCGACGTTGGCATTTCTTTTAAATGTCCGGAAGAAGCCTTTGAAGTAAATTATTATGGCGTGGGACGATTAGTGAATGCCGCCATGAAAGCAAATTCTCAAGTTAAGATTTATCAGGCCTCTACCAGTGAAATGTTCGGGAAAACTAATCCGCCGCAAAATGAACAATCGCCGTTTGCTCCGGTAAGTCCTTATGGCGAAGCAAAATTAAAAGCGCACGAAGATTATGTGGCGGGGTACAGGGAAAGACACGGCCTTTTTATTTGTTCGGGCATTCTTTTTAACCATGAATCGCCCAGAAGGGGCAAGCATTTTGTCACGAGAAAAATTACCCGTTCTTTGGCAGAAATTAAGCTAGGAATAAAAGATTGTTTTGAGCTCGGTAATTTGGAGGCAAAAAGAGATTGGGGTTTTGCCGGAGATTATGTGCGCGCTATGTGGATGATGCTCCAGCAAGACAAGCCGGAAGATTATGTAATATCAACGGGTTTGTCGCACTCTGTCAAAGATTTTGTGGAGGCCTCCATCAAGGCTCTTGATATGCAAATCATTTGGGGCGGCAAAGGACTTGATGAGGTTGGTAAAGATGAGAGCGGAAGAGTAATTTTAAGAATAAACAAGGAATTTTATAGACCGGTTGAAGTAAATTATCTTTTGGGCGATTCCTCCAAAGCCAGAAAAAAATTAGGATGGAAGCCAGAAGTGACCTTTGATGGCAATAGATAATCAAAAGGCATTACGAGAGTCATATAAGGCGCTTTCTCCATATTCCGATAAACAACGATGGGAATTTAATAATAATTTAGTGCATCTTGATTTTTTAACGAAAAAAATAAACAAAGGAACAACCATTCTTGATGCCGGTTGTGGAATCGGCATCCTTGCATTGGCGTTAAAAATTTTAGGATATCGCAATGTTTCTGGTGTGGATAAGCATCTTTTTAATAGAGATAGTCAGTATTATCGTGGAGATGCTATAAGACAACTACATATGGTTTGGAAAAAATACGGATTACTTATTTCAGAAAAAGATATACTTAATTCTAAAAACTCCGGCATTTATGATGTGGTTATCAGTGTGGCAACGATTGAGCATCAGAAAAGTCCAAAAAAATTTATGGAAGGACTTATAGCAAATTTAAAAAAGGACGGCTATCTATATATTGCTACCCCCAACCTAACCCATTTGCTTAATCGTGTCAGATTTTTATTTAATAGAGCTCCGCTCAGCAATTTACAAACATTTTTTGAACAGGGAGATACATTTGACGGTCACTGGAGGGAGTATACGCTTAATGAATTGTATATGATGTGCGAGTGGCTTCATATGGAGGTGGTGGTGGCAAAGAATGTACAAAGCATGAGGCCTCAATTTGCGTTCGTTCTCAATAGAGATTTGTATGTCAATGTATTCCGATTTATTGCATGCTCATATCTCGGCATGGGTGATACTAATATTATTTTAGCGAGGAAATAATATAATTTTGTGTGCGCGATCAACGGATTTAATTTCCAGGACAAAAATTTAATATTAAAAATGAACGCCGTCACGCGCCATCGCGGGCCTGATGGTACCGGTGTTTTTTTCGGAGAGGGCGTTTCATTGGGACATGATCGTCTTAGCATCATTGATCTAAGCATGTCCGCCGCCCAGCCCATGAAAAACGCAGATGGCAATTTAACCATTGTATTTAACGGCGAAATATATAATTTTCAGGATATTAAAAAAGAGCTCGGAGATTATAATTTTCGCACTTCAAGCGATACAGAAGTTATCCTGGCGGCTTATCAAAAATGGGGCAGAGATTCTGTTAAAAAATTTAATGGAATTTTCGCATTCGCGATTTGGGACGCGGCTAAGCAGGAATTATTTTTGGCGCGTGATCAGATCGGGGTTAAACCATTTTATTATTATTGGGACGATAAAAAATTTATATTTTCTTCCGAGATCAAAGCGATTTTGGAACACGATGTGCCGCGAGTTTTAAACCAAGAGGCTTTTAATCATTATCTTCGCGTTTTATATGTGCCAGAGCCCTTGACCATGTTTGATGGCATAAAAAAACTTCCTCCGGCTAGCCGCGCGGTATTGAAGGGCGGGCGTTTGGAGATTGACACTTATTGGCAGTTGGGTCGCGACAATTATATTACCGGCAGTTTAAAAGAAGCGGCAATAGATTTGCGCAACAAGACGTGTAGGGCCGTGGAGCGACAATTGGTTTCGGATCGTCCTTTGGGAATTTATCTTTCTGGCGGCATAGATTCAAGCGTGGTTTTAGATTGCGTGGCAAAAGTGCGCGATAACATAGACACTTTTTCCGTAGGCTTTGATCTGTCTGACGGAGAGGGTCGGGAAAAATTCAACCAGGATTTTTATTTGGCGCGTAAAACCGCGGCGTATTATCGCGCTGATCATCATGAGGTCATGTTGTCGGAACAGGATGTTTTGGATAATTTAGAAAAAGCGATTTGGCATTTGGATGAGCCCATTTCCAATCCCACCATTCTTGCCATGATGAAATTAGCCTCATTTACTAAAAAAACCGCAACCGTAGTGCTGGGGGGAGACGGCGGAGATGAGCTTTTCGGAGGATACGATCGGTATCGCATGTCTTTGGCGGCTACCTATTATCAAAGATTGCCCGTGCCGCTCAGGGATATTTTAAATTTTAACGATCGTCTTGGAAAATTAAATATTCCTTCGGGCGTGGACAGATTCGCGCTCTTTATGTTTCAGAAAGACGATATTTTGAAAAGGGCGGTATCAGAGAAGTTTTTTCACACGGGTATTTCTAAGAAATTTTTTGAAGACAAATATTTCGCCGGCAAAAGCGATAAAAATTTTGAGGAATTGCTCATGGATGCGGATAGGAGAGCGTGGCTTCCCGATTTTTCTCTTATGATGACGGACAAGGCGTCAATGTCGGCGGGCTTGGAGGCGAGGGTTCCGTTTTTGGACAAGGAGCTGGTGGAATTCGCGGGAAAATTGCCCTTAAAATACAAGATCGGCCTATTTAATACCAAAATTATTTTGAAAGAAGCGTTTCGCGGCAGAATTCCGGATTTTCTTTTGCGCCAGCCGAAGCGCGGATGGTTTTCCCCCGGCGCCAAATGGCTGCGCCGTCCAAAGATCTATGATGTGGCGCGCTCCGTGCTCTCCGCGGATTACTGCGAGGCCACTCGGCCTATTTTTAAGTGGGATGAAGTTTCGCGAATTTTGGAAGATCATAAAAACTCCAAAGAATACAATGTTACGATCTTGTGGGCGATTCTCACCTTTCAAATATGGGTCAAGCAATATAAGATTCACATATGAAAGACGCGACTATTTTTATAAAAGAGTTGTGGCGGGGCAAGGATCTTTATCGCATTTTGATGAATTTGGCATGCAGGAATGTTTCGCTTCATGGCAAAGTCTTAGATATCGGCAGCGGATTGAATAAGGCGAGTTATCACAGGTTTTTGAAAAAATCGGAAAATGTTGAAATTATCGCTTTAGATCTGGGTTTCGATAAGGTTGGCGGCGGTTCGCACATTAATTTGGAGCAAGACGCCTTGTCATACGCGGATCACAGCGTGGATATGGTTTTGGCGTTTAATATTTTGGAGCATCTTTATAATTACTCTTTTTTGCTCTCCGAGATAAAACGAGTATTGAAACCGGAAGGGAGAGTTGTCGGCGCGGTGCCTTTTTTGGTGGGATATCATCCCGACCCTCGCGACTATTGGCGTTATACCAGCGAATCTTTGCGTAAAATATTAGAGGATCGCGGTTTTAAAAATATTGAGATCAGTATTTTGGGTCGCGGGCCGTTTAGCGCGGGATATTCGCAGGCGGAATTCGTTTTTCCGCGTTTTTTGAAAATTTTTATTTTGCCGTGTGTGTTGTTGTTGGATAAAATGATTTTAGATTTGAAGCCCAAAATGAACCGTGAAAAATTCGCTCTCGGATTATTTTTTAGATCTTTCAATTAACATGGCGCAATGGGACGATTTTTTTAAGCAGAAAATAACCAAGATCTTTACCGAGAAAAAATCCGTGGTGGATATCGGTGGCGGATTGCGGATCTCCAAAGAAAAAGGCAACCGTTATGACGCATCCAGGAAATGGATCCTGGATCTGGCGCGCGCTCGCGGTGTAGATTATAAAATTTTGGACCCGTCGGATGCTTACCATCCGGATATTGTGGGAGACATTCATAATTTGCCTTTCGGGGATGATTCGCAGGACGCGATCATCTGCGTTGCGGTTTTAGAACATGTGGAGGATCCGATGAGGGCGGTGCGAGAGATCCGCCGCGTACTCAAGCCCGGCGGACACTGCCTTTGTTATGTGCCGTTCCTTTATTATTTTCACGCGGAAAAAGGCTACTATCATGACTATTGGAGATTTACCAAAGAAGCGGTAGACTTGCTTTTTAAAGATTTTTCTTCGGTTGAAAAACAAAGTGTTAGGGGGGCCATAGGTACGTGGATCCATTTGAGCCCTTTAGGTAGATCCAAATTTTTCGTTAAAATGGCGGAATGGATGGATGTGTTGTTAAAAAAATCAGATAGCGCTCAAGTCAGCGGTTATAGCGTGTTTGCCATAAAATGACCATAAAAAATTTTATATATATAGCCAATGTTCGCCTGCCTACCGAAAAGGCGCACGGCATTCAGATAATGCAAATGTTGTCCGCTTTGGTTAGCAACGCGTCGCCTGACGCGCGGACACGATTGGTCATTCCGAGGCGTGTGAACAAGATCACTCAAAGCCCTTTTGAATATTATGGATCGCGGTCGGATTTTCAGATCAAGAAATTGCCTTGTCTGGATCTGATGTTTTTGCCGGCCTTTAAGTCATGCTGGTTTTGGATCGAGAGCGTATCATTTGCATTCTTTGCGACAATTTATTTTTTATTTGAAAGAGGCGCGGTTTTTTATACTCGTGACGCGCTGATCGCCGCGGTATTTTTTCTGCTGGGCAAAGTGGTATTTTATGAGATACATGATTTGCCAGATAGGGCATCATTCTTGCATAAATTAGCGTGGGAGGGGAGTCGCGGCTTGGTGGCAATAAGCGATGGATTGCGGAAGGGATTGATGGAGCGCGGTATTGATGAGAAAAAGATCATTGTGGCGCGTGACGCGGTTGATGTCGGGAAATTCGATATCCGGGAATCGCAAAGCGAGTGTCGCAAAAAATTAGCTCTGCCGCTTGATAAAAAAATTATTTTATATTCCGGCCATCTTTATACGTGGAAGGGCGCGGATGTTTTGCTTCAAGCGGCGCGCGCGTTCCCATTTATCAAGCGGTCGGAAATTTTATTCGTATTTGTCGGCGGAACCGACGAGGATGTTGCCAGGTTCAGGGGCTCTGTTGCCGGTTTGCCGCATATTTTGATAGCTGGCCATCGTCCGCATCAAGAGATCCCTTTTTGGCTGAAAGCCGCGGATATTTTGGTTATGCCTAATTCCGCCAAAGAAGATATTTCCCGTTTATATACTTCTCCGATGAAACTTTTTGAGTATATGGCTGCGGGGCGGCCGATCATCGTATCCGACACCCCCTCGCTAAGAGAGGTTTTAAATGAGAATAATGCTTGGCTGGTCAGGCCGGATGACCCGGATGCGATCGTAAATTGCATTTTGGATATATTGGACGATTTGAACAAGGCGGACGTGCGCGCCAAAAGGGCGCAGGCAGAGGCGCGGGAATATACTTGGGACAAAAGGGTGATTCATATATTATCTTTCGTAGAAGATTTAATAAAACATGGAGCATAACCGCGATATTTCATTTACAAAATCGGATTTTTGGCGCGCGTTCGCGGCGGGAGCGATTATTGCCCTTTTTGCCGTGCCGGTTCTGGAGAATATTAAAATTTTTGAGATCGCGCGCGAATATGATCCCACGGTATTGCGGGTGGCGCTCATCGCTTGGTTTATGATCTTGCCTCTAGCCTCGGCGTTAGGCCTTTTTGTGTTTTATCGTATGGCTTTGATATGGCGTCCCGTGGCATTTGAGGTCGGCAAATACGGCCTCGTCGGATGGCTTAATACTTTTTTGCAGATCGGCGTATTTAACGGGCTTATTTGGATCACCGCCATTACGCAAGGTTTGGCAGTCGATCTGTTCGCGGTCATATCTTTTGTGGCCGCCGCCACTAATGGATTTTTTTGGAATAAATTTTGGACATTTAACGCTTATGGCACGAATCGCGGCAAATCGGAGTACATTAAATATTTTAGCGTGGTTGGCATTACCTCGCTTTTGAACACCACCTTTTTGCATTTAATGGTGAATGTGGTGGGCGCGCCGCAAGGATTTGACCCCAAAATATGGGCCAATGTCGTGTTGGCTACCTTGATCCCTATTTCATTTATAGGGAATTTTTTGGGCAGTAAATTTTTTGCGTTTAAAAAATTGCCATAGTTTTATCTAATAGCACCACAATAAAGATATGAAAGCGATAATTTTAGCGGCCGGAAAAGGGAAAAGAATGCGGCCGCTCACCATGAGAAAACCTAAGCCGCTGGTAAGGGTGCGTGGCAAGACTTTTTTGGAGCATATATTGAATGCCCTGCCTTCGTCGGTTGACGAAATCATCATAGTTATCGGCTATAAGGGCAAGATGATAAAGGGTTTTTTGGGTAACAGTTATCGAGGTAAAAAAATAATTTATGTTGTGAATGATAAAATAAATTTAGGCACGGCGCATAGTTTGCTTTTAACGAAGCAATATTTTAAGAAGAGTGAGCGTTTTCTGCTGATTTATGCCGATGAATTGCCTACGAAAAAAGAGGTCGTCCATTGTCTTAAAAACAAATTCAGTTGGCTTACTAAATATTATGATAAGCCCGAGGAATCCGCCGTGGTTACGCTTGCGCGTGGCAGGATCGTGGATGTTGAAGAAAAGCCGAAGAATCCGAAGTCTAATTTTGTGGTGGGAGGCTTGATGGTCATCAATTCTGATATTTTTAAATATCGTCCGATCAAGCATCGTAACGGAGAATATTATATTACTTCCATGATGAAAAAATTCATCAAGACTCATAGAGTTATGTCGGTCAGAGGCAGAGACAATTTATCTTTTTCTACCAAGGCGGAGATTGACAAGTTCAATAAAAATTATTAATCTTTTTGTTAATGTAACGAAGTACTTTAACAATAATGTGTGCGAAGGAGACTGGCAATGAAAGTTCCTAAAATATTGCTCGTTTATCCTCCTAATCAGTTAATGCCGATTGAAACTCCGAGACCCGATGGTTCGTTGGGGCTACTTTATTTGGCCGGAGCATTGGAGCGGGCTGGTTTTGAGGCGGATATTTTGGATGCGTCCGTCGGGGCTGCGTCTGACAGCTTAAATGATACTTTTTATAACGGAATAGCGTTGCCGAGCGGATTGATACGGATTGGCATGTCAAAGGATAGAATAAAAGAATTTATTGTTCGGGGCGCATACAATGTCGTGGGTATCAATGCCAATTTTACTCCGCAAACGAGAATGGCTTTGGAAGTTGCCGCGGCGGCTAAAGGCGTTGATCCTAACATTTTGGTTATTGCCGGCGGTGTTAATGCCAGAAATTTAGCGGAGCATTTTTTGGATAGCGGCAATGTGGATGTGATATGTTCGGGTGAGGGAGAAAAAATCCTAGTTCGTTTGATAAATGAGTGGGCTAAAGGCGGCAGCTTTGAAGGGTTGTCGGGTATCATGTTCAAGAAAGGCGAAAGCTACATTAAAGTGGCCGTTTCGCCGTCAGATCTCATAACTGATCTGGATGAATTGCCGTTCCCCGCATGGTATAAATTGCCCTTTGATCATTACGATCATATCGCTTCACCGCATGGGGTTATACATTCCGCGAGCGTGCGATATGCTCCTATGATGACATCCAGGGGCTGCCCGTTCCAATGCATGTATTGCCACATATCCAAGGAGAAAGAAGGTGTGTCCGGCGATATAGGAGTTCTGCGCACCAAGTCCGTGAACAGGGTGCTGCAAGAAATAAATATCTTGCAGTCATTGGGCGTTAAAAAGATATATTTTGAAGACGACAGCTTGTTGGCAAATAGATCCAGAGCCCAGTCTATTTTTAAGCGAGTTGTTGGCCTTGGCTTGGAGATCGCTAATGTTAACGGGGTTAATCTCGTCAATTTCAGGACCAGGGGCAAGGATAAAAAGTGGGCGATCGACATTCCATTCCTGGAATTGTTGAAATCCGTAGGTTTTGACCAGATAGTGTTTCCGGTGGAGTCAGGGTCTCAGCGCATATTGGATACGTACGCGACATCCAAATTGGATCTGGATTCCCTGGATGTGGTTGGATTGGTGCGCGCGGCAGTTAAAGTTGGGATCGTTTGTCCTATCAATATGATGATCGGATTTCCGGATGAGACCGAGCAGGAGATGCGTTTGAGCATTGATTTGGGCAAGAGATTGGTGGATGCCGGAGCGGCTTATTGCACCTTTTTTATACCCATCCCTTTTCCGGGCAGTAAGTTGTACGAGCTGGCCGTGAGTCGCGGATATTTGGATCGGGATTTTGATCCTGACGCCATGAATTGGAAAAATGCGGTCATGAAAAATACTGTTGTCCCGCCTGAGCGTATTATGGAATTACGGGATGCGGCTTGGCGCGAGATTAATACCGCGGAACATGTGGCCATGCGGTTAAAACAGAGCGTTGGCCATCGATGGCGCGGTAACGAAGATTGATTTTATTTAAGAAGCGGGGTTGAAAAGACCCCGTTTTTTTATATAATGAAGTGAATGATAACGGGTTTTATGGGAAAAAGCATTTCCGTATTTTTGCCGGCCTTCAATGAAGAGGGGTGTATTAGAGATATTGTTTTGGAGGCAGATCAATATTTAAAAAGCCGGTTCAAAGATTATGAAATTTTGGTAATGAGCCATGGAAGCACGGACAGCACCGACCCCATAGTTCGGGAATTGGCGACGACGACCCCTAATTTAAAACTTGTGGCTCGTGAAAAAAATTTCGGCTATGCCAATGTGCTTCGTGACGGCTTTAGGAGTTCCACAAAAGACCTTATATTTTATACGGATGGTGATCGCCAGTTTGACATTAAGGAGATGGACCTGCTTTTACCGTTGCTGGATAAATACGACATAGTGACCGGCTATAAATTGAAACGTAATGATCCGCTTATGCGTATATGGATGTCGTGGTTTTATAATTTAACATTAAGGTGGTTGTTTGGATTGAAATTAAAAGATATAAATTGCGCCTTCAAGCTTTATAAGAGGAAGATTATTGATGGCGTGGATTTTTTACCTGATCTGACGCAAGGAGTCATAAACGCCGAGATATATTTGTCGGCGCTTCAAAATGGTTATACTATCGGAGAGGTTGGGGTCCATCATTATTATCGTCTTACGGGGTTCGCGGATTCCGAAGTTGGCAAAAGAGGCAAGATAATAGCGTTGGTTAAACTTTCGGTAATAACGGGATTTTTGCGGGACACTTATAAACTTTGGCAGAAAACGCATTATAAAAAAATATAATGAAAGCATTAGTTACCGGCGGAGCCGGATTTATCGGTTCAAATTTGGTAAAACTTCTTTGCGATAAGAGGCATGAAGTCATCGTGATTGACGACCTATCTTCCGGATTTCGCAAATTAGTGGACGAGCGTGTCAAATTTTATAAAGGCTCGATCGCCGATCCAAAATTGCTGGGAAAAATTTTGCCCGGCATTGATGTGGTTTTCCATTTGGCGGGATTTTCCACCATTACTTATTCCATGACCAATCCGGCGGTTTATTTTCAGAATAATTTTATGAACGGCATTATTTTATTGGAAGCCATGAAAAAAGCCGGTGTTAAAAAAATGGTTTATGCCTCAAGCGCCGCGTCTTATGATGGCCGCAAAAAGACTCCAGTCGCGGAAGACGATCCCATAGGTCCCATAAATCCTTATGGCGCGTCAAAGCTCGCGTTCGAGCATGCCATGAGCGCTTATTATCATTCTTTCGGCATTGAGGGCATAGCTTTGCGATTTTTCAATGTTTACGGCCCGAATGATGAGCAGGCGGAAAGCACCCGAGCCATACCGCAGTGGCTCAAAGCCGCTTTGCGTGGCCGGCCTATGCCTTATTATTGGAAGGGCCGGCAGAAACGCGATTATATTTTTGTAGAAGATATAGCGCGCGCCAATTTGTTCGCAGCCGAGAAGGGGAGAGGCTTTCGCGTTTACAATGTGGGAAGCGGAACAGGTATTTGGATGATAGATATTTTAAAGAAGATAGAGAAGATCTTGGGTAGGCGCCTTGATCTGAAAGACATGGGAGAGCGGTCCGGAGATCCTAAATATGCGGTAGCGGACACGTCTCGCATTAAAAAAGAATTGAGTTGGAAACCCGAGGTTGGCATTGAAGATGGGCTTAAACGTACCATAGAATATTTTAAAACTAATGTAATTTAATTATTGTTTATGAAAGCGTTGGTTACCGGCGGAGCTGGCTTTATAGGTTCGAATTTAGTCACATATTTATGCGATAAAGGGCATGAGGTTGTCGCGCTGGATGATTTTTCTTCCAGCGGCCGAACCGAGATCGATAAACGGGCCAAGTTGGTACGCGGCTCTATCGGTGATACTCAATTGTTGGGAAAATTGCTCGCGGGTAAAGACGTCGTATTTCATTTGGCGGCAACCGGTATCATAAAAATTTCTTTGGAAAACCCACCGCTTTATTTTGAGAATAATTTCATGAACGGCATAAAGATCTTGGACGCCATGAGAAAAACGGGCGTAAAAAAGATCATTTATTCTTCGACCGCGGGAGTTTACGGCGAACCTAAACGGGTCCCCATACGGGAAAACGATGTCAAAGAGCCGGTTAATCCTTATGGCGCGGCAAAGTTCGCTTTTGAGCATGCGTTGAGCGCTTATTATCACGCTTTTGGCATAGAGAGTGTTTCTTTGCGGTATTTCAATGTTTATGGTCCGGGAGACGAACAAAGGCCGGTTACCCGCGCTGTGCCGAGTTGGATCAAGGCGATGCTCGCGGGCAGACCGGTGCCGATGTATTGGCAGGGCAAACAGAAAAAAGATTATATTTTTGTGGGCGATGTGGTTCGCGCCAATTTACTCGCGGCAGAAAAAGGAAAAGGATGCCGTGTTTATAATGTGGCCGGTGGTAAAGGTTTTGTCATGCATGATATCTTTCATAAATTGGAAAAAATCATGGGGAGGACATTTGAAATAAAACACATGGGGGATCGTGCCGGAGACCCTACAATTTTAATAGCCCATGTTGGCAAAATTAAAAAAGAACTCGGTTGGAAGCCGGAAGTGACCTTGGAAGAAGGATTGTGTCGCGCCGTTGAATATTACAGAGAAACTGCTTAAATATTTTTTTTCTTGCCGACGAAGTATATGATGGTCGCGGTTTCTATGGATTTGGGAAAGAGGAAAAATAACAGGTCAAAAATGCGAAGCGGCGATAGAATTACCATAAAAAAATAAGTCGCGAAATTATAAGCACTTTCCGATATTAGGGAGAAGGGAAGCGCGAAAAAATACATCAGAAAGGTGATCAGCGCGGAAGCGGGTCCGCCCCTCATACCGATTTTGATCGGCTCGAATGCCGAAAATTTTTGTTTCAAGCCTTCATGGGTCAAGCGCATGTAGTCGTTGGGAGAAGCGTGGAACGGCATTAAAAACGGTATGGTGATGTAAACCATGCCGCCCGGTTTTACCGTGCGCATGATCTCTTTGATGGCGGTTTCTCCGTCCGGGATGTGTTCCAGAGTTGATTCGCTTATGATCATATCCACGGAATTGTCTTTAAAGGGAAGTGCCGTGGCGCTGGCCACTATATCCACATTTTTAAACGGGAAGATGTCCAAATTAAGCGCTGCCGGGTGAGGCCGGCTTATGCCGGAACCGATATTGATGATGATCTTGTCTTGTGTATTGTTACCATATGTTTTTTTGATGGTGGTTTTGGCGGATTGTCCGAAGAAAGACACGCTGCCGATGGCGAGTGTCAGAATATCAAATAGCCACGGCCATGTTTTGATAAGAGCTTTGAAGCGGTTGATCGGAGATCGGGCTTCTTCGCGGTACTGGCGGAGCAGTTGATCGCCTTTTGGCGCCAGATATATTGCAGATGTCCGGATAGGGTAAGACATGCCGCATTGTTCGCACGCCATATTATCTTTTCTGTCATGCAGATCGTTTTGGCACAATGGGCAGCTTAATATATTAATGAATTGGGGATCGGAGATCTTCATGTTGATTATTATTGACTCTGATTCGTTTAGTATACTACAATCATGGCAAGCAATAAATTGAATAAGAACCTTTAAATTTTAAAAGGAGCGTAAAATGAATTCACCGATCATTCTCAGTCGGACACCGTTTCGCATATCTTTGGGCGGAGGTTCCACGGATATGCCGTCTTATTATCAAAAATACGGGGGCTTTATATTCGCGGCGACTATCAATATGTACGTGGATATTTTTATCAAAAAACCCGTGAGCGACGATTATGTTCATATGCATTATACGCAGTATGAATATGAGTCTTCCGCCGGCAGTTTAAAGCATATCTTGGGCAAAGAGGCGCTTAAAATGATGGGAATCCAGAACAAAATCGCTGTGTCTTTCAAGGCGGATACTCCCGCGGGGACCGGTCTTGGGTCTTCCGGAGCATGTTCGGTCGGCCTTTTAAAGGGACTGTCCTTATACAAAGGCGCCGAGATGAACAACCTGGAAGCGGCGGAGCAATCATTCTTGATGACGCAAAATTTGGACTTACCCGACGGTAAACAGGATCCATATGTCTGCGCTTTGGGCGGTTTCGTGGTTTTGGATATTGATAAGGATGGCAAGGTCTCTGTGAGCAGGCCGGTGATCGCGCCTGAAACGATAGACACGTTTTTGCTCAATACTTTGTTTTATTACACCGGTATCAGGCGCAACAGCAAGTCGCTTTTAGACGCGCAGGATCATCAAAGGGTGCTTGAATTAAAGCACAAGACCAAGAAGATTGGGCAAGAGATACTCGGCGCTTTTACGCGGGGGGATCTGGACACCTTTGGGGCATTGATGGATGAGCATTGGAATATTAAAAAAGAGATGTCCGTCAATATGACTAACGCTTGGTTAGATGATGTATACGCGAGCGCCAAACGGGCCGGAGCGCTGGGCGGCAAGATCATGGGCGCGGGCGGCGGAGGATATTTTATGTTCTATTGCCGTTCGGAGAGCGATAAGCGATCCGTGCAAAGCGCGCTGAAGAACTTTGATCTGCGGGAAATGAATTTGCAGATCGATGAGATGGGCGCGCGGGCCACGGTAATAAATCTTTGAATTTAAAGCGGGCAGAAATACTGCCCGCTTTTGTATTGATAAAATTTTGTTTCCGTGCTTTGATAATGACAAGTCAAGAAAGTTATTTAATAATCAAATAGATCAAGGAGGACCGATATGTCTTACCAGAATGATAGTGATGCTTATTTTAAGAAATTTTTTGCGGATACTGAACGAGCGACTGAGTTGCTTAAATTGGCCAAGCCGGAGTTGGAAGAGATCATAGAAGCATTATTTCATGCCTGGTTTAGCCGTCAACAAGTATTTCTTATCGGTAACGGCGGCTCTGCTTCCACCGCGACCCATTTCGCTGCAGATTTAATGAAGACCGTGGTATCCAACGCTGGGTGCAAAGGAATTGCGGCTATTTCTTTGGTGGATAATATACCTTTGACGAGCGCTTTGGTGAACGATTGGGGCAAGGGAAGCCTTTTTGTGGAACAGCTGCGGACCCTTTATGCTCCCGGCGATATTCTTATCGCTTTCAGCGTTCACGGCGGTTCGGGTTCGGACAAAGATGGCGCTTGGTCGCAGAATTTGCTTCAGGCGATCCAGTATGTAAAAGACAATGACGGTTTAACCATAGGATTTTCCGGATTTGATGGCGGAGCTATGAAGACCATGTGCCATCATTGCGTGGTGGTGCCCGTGGAATCTACGCCGTTGGTTGAATCTTTGCATGTTCTCTTAACGCATCTGATCACTTTCCGGTTGAAAGAGCTGATATGAGGCGCGCGGTTTTTATTGATCGCGATGGCGTTGTCAACGATATGATAGATCGGGGTCAAGGTTTTTTTGTTGTTGGCAAAGAGGTGCGCTTCACTGCTCCCTATAATTTGGTGGAATTTCGCATAAAGCCAAATATTCCAAAAGCTTTAACTCTAATGGGGAAGATGGATTTGTTGCGAATCTTGGTTACTAATCAGCCAGATCTTGTTTACGGTATGATTACGAAAGAAGATTATAACAATATTATGGCGCAAGTACGCGGTTTAGGATTTGACGACATCTTTGTTTGTTATCATGACAGGGATGCTGGTTGTGAATGTAGAAAACCAAAAGCCGGCATGCTTTTGGCGGCAGCGGAAAAATGGAATATTGATCTTGGCCGGTCGTATATGATCGGCGATACTGAAAACGATATGTTGGCGGGACAAGCGGCGGGTTGCAAAACTGTGCTTATAAGAACGGATTATAATGTTGGCGTTATTTGTAATTATGCCGCTAACAATCTATTGCTTGCGGCAAAAATGATTACACATATGGAGAAAGGAGGTGTGTGATGAAATTATTTGTAGATACCGCTCGTTTAGCAGACATAGAAGACGCGCTTAAGCGTGGATTTGTGAGGGGCGTGACCACCAATCCTTCGCTTTTTGCCAAAGAGCCCAAGGGGAATTTTAACGAGCATATAGGTAAAATTGTAGAGCTTATAAAACAATATCAGCCCGACGCCCATTTGAGCGTGGAGGTATTCTCCAAAGATCCTCAAGAGATTTTACGGCAAGCCGAAACCTTTCAGGAAACTTTTAAACATCCCCAGTTAAGCATAAAAGTACCTATTGGCTGGGATGAGTTGGAAGTGATACGCAAGCTAAGCCGGAAGGGCTTCTCGGTTAATTGCACTTGCAATATGAGCGTGTCGCAGGCATTGATGGCCGCGGCGGCAGGGGCGAGTTTCGTGAGTCTTTTTTGGGGGCGCATAAGCGACGGTGGGACGAAAAAAAATTTCGCTCAGCAAAAAAACGAACTTATTAAAAAAGGCGCCATGAAAGAAGAGGATTTTGATCCGGCATATGTGGTTCCGGCAGTACGCTCTCTTTTGGACAGTTCTTATCCGGATACGCAAATTATTGTTGGCAGTATCCGTAATGGTACTGATGTGATAGCGGCGGGATTAGCCGGAGCGCACATTGTTACCGTGCCTCCCAAATTTTTCCCTGACATGATTTTACATTTCAAGACCGACGAAGTTGTTGGTCAGTTTTTGAAAGATTTTGAAAATTGGCTTAAATAAGATGGTCCCTCGCCGGAATAAGGCGAGGGATTTTTAATACATTTAAGCCATTATTTATGATAATATTGAAATAATGCGATATGCTGTTAATTATTTTTGGGAGAGCGTTATAAGGCACAAGCTGGCCTATTGCGTGGCATTGCTGGTTGGCGTGATCTATTTGGCGCCTTATATATTTTTAATTTTTTCTCTGGGATCGCATTATCAGGGGGTGCCCGCGATGCAGACTCCGAACGAAGGTTCTTATCTGGCGCGCATACAGGATATTTTGGATGGACATCCGGCGCTTGGGTCGCCTTTCTTTTTTGAATACAAAAATGAATGGCCGTTATCGCCTCCGGTAGGCGAGATGTTCTATGCCATCCCGGCTTTTTTGTTGCGTTGGCCGGCAAAAGATATTTTATTGGCAAGCAAATTTATTTTACCGTTAATTTTATTTTTGTTGGCATATTTTTTGATTTATCGCCTAAGCGAAGGCGACGATTTTTTGGCGCGTAAGATTAATGCCATAGCTGGAGCGCTTTTTATTGTTCTTGGTTATGATCTGGTCGATTATCGGCATTTATGGTCGGTGCTTTCAGGTCAAAATGACATAGGCGGATTTTTATTGTGGGCGCGGCCGGTAAATCCGATATTGGGGGCGATATTCCTGTTTTCTTTTTTGATCTTGGTTTGGAAAATCATTCAGCAGTCGGGGCGACGGGCGGTGAGTATATTCAGTGCATCCGTTTTTTTGGCTTTGATGATGGGGAGTTATTTTTTCAGCTGGGGCATGGCCTTGTCCGTCCTGGCGATGCTTATTTTAATGTATTCAATTCAAGGGAAATTTCAGACCGCTAAAAATTTAACATATACATTGCTTGCGGCCATTTTGCTCGCGTCGCCTTATTGGTATTCGTCTTGGCAGGCGAGCAAAAGTTCCTGGTATGCCGAATCGGTTCTGCGAAGCGGGCTTTTCTTGACGCATTATCCTCTGCTGAATAAATTGATGCTTGCGGTTTTGGTGGCATATGTTTTGGCAGTTCTATTTTCCGCATTAAAGTATTCGGATAAAACGGCGGCTTTGAGAAATAGAATTTTTGGTTCGTTCCGGAACTGGCACTTATTCTGCTTTGCTTTTATTTTCGGTTCTTTGTGGGCTTTTAGCGAACAGATTATAACTGGTAGAACAATTTGGCCGTATCATTTCGTGCAATATTCCATACCGCTTGCCATAGTGGTGGTGATGTTGATTTTGTACAATATTGTCCGAAAAGAATCTTTATTTTTTTGGAAGTTGAGCATTGGCATTATCATAGTTGTATCCTTATCGTACGGGATTTATACGCAAGCGAGCGCTTATCGCCACGGCTATGCATATAATTTGCATCAGCAGTCTTACGCGCCGCTTTTCGCGTGGTTAAATTCTCAAGAAAAAGATTGCGTGGTTTTAATACGCGAAGATGGACCAGAGGGAGACGCGCTAAATGTCTTAATTCCTGCGTTAAGCCATTGCAACCGATATGCTTCGACAGAAACCTTCTCCCTAATGCCCTATGAGCGGTCGCTTCATAATTATTTGATAGAGTTGCGATTAAAGGGTGTGCCGGCAAATGGCATTGAGGATTATTTACGGCAAAACAGGGGAGAAGCGACGGGATGCCTCTATACTAATTGGCAGGGACTTTTCAATGTCAAAGATTTTCCGGATTTTTCCGATAAATTACTGGAAGAACGTCTGGCGCGATTTCCGGCGGACTATCGGCAATTTATGGCGCGAGACTTCAAGAAAGAGTTGATGCGTTACAGGTTAGATTATATTTTATCCGTAGGTCCTTTGCCGAAGAATGTCATTGACCAATTAAGCGGTCCAGAGTTAGTATTTACGTCTAATAATTTATTTGGATATTCATTGATTAAATAAATACATGGCTTGTTATATTTGCGGAAAAGAAAATTTAGTGTCCGTGTTGGATCTGGGGCAGCAGCCGCCCAGTGATGCATTTTTGCGCAGGGAAGATTTGTCACGACCCGAAGTTGTTTATCCTTTGGAATTTTGTGTTTGCCAGAGTTGCGGATTGGCGCAATTAAATTATGCGGTTGATCCGGAGAAGCTGTTCCGTGATTATGTTTATAACACCGCCACAAATAACGCGTTGAAAGTTAATTTTAAAACTTTGGTAGGATCGCTGGTCGGTCGTTTTAATTTGAAAAAAGGAGATCTGGCGGTGGACGTGGGTTCTAATGATGGCACGCTTCTTTCATATTATATGCCGTTTGGTGTGAAAGTTTTGGGGGTTGATCCTTCCAGCGCCGCTAAATTGGCTTTGGCGAACAATATTCCTACTATAAACGATTTTTTCTCTTTGGAGGTTGCCAAGCGGGTGGTGAAAGAAAACGGAAGGGCTAAAGTGGTTACTGCCACCAATGTCCTTGCGCACGTGATCGGCCTTGATGATTTCATGGCGGGAATTTATGAATTATTGGATGCGGAGGGAGTTTTTGTATCAGAATCCGGATATGTTTTGGATCTGGTGGAAAAATTGCAATACGATTCTATTTATCACGAACATTTACGTTATTATGCTCTGCGCCCGTTAAATATTTTGTTTGATAAATTTGGTATGGAAATATTTGATGCGGAACGCATTCCAAGCCATGGTGGCTCCATCCGCGTTTACGCCGCCAAAAAAGGAAGTCGTGAAATCGGGCAAGGCGTGAAGGGCTTGTTGGATTTGGAAGAACGTTTTGGGTTATATGGCGGCAGGGCTTACGCGGATTTTGCGGCGAGAGTGCGCCAAAATAAATTAGACTTGCAGAAATTTATTTTGGAACAAAAAAGCGCCGGTAAAAAAATTGTGGGCATAGGCGCGCCCGCCAAGGGAAACACTTTGTTGAATTTCTGCCGGCTAGGGCCTGACATCATTGATTATTTGGTAGAGAAAAGCGAGTTAAAAATTGGTCTTTTTTCTCCCGGTATGCGCATTCCCGTGGTGGAAGAGGCGCGGCTTTTTGCCGAACAGCCCGAGTACGCGCTGATGCTATCCTGGAATTTAGCCGATGAACTTATCCCAAAGATCAGGAGGAACGGCTATAAAGGAAAATTTATTATCCCGACTCCTAAAGTAATAATCAAATAAGTTTGGATGATCATGGAAATGCCACTATTGGGAATGGGTACTTGGGGGATGGGTGGAAAATGGGAGAAAGATTCGTCCAATATCAAAGAATCCGTAGAGATTTTAAGGGCGGGCTTAGATGTGGGTATTCGGCTGATCGATGTGGCGGAATTATATGGCGAGGGAATGACGGAGGAGATCGTGGGCGAAGCCATACAGGGTTATAAACGAGAAGAAATTTTTATAATAAGCAAGGTTTGGAAGATTCATCTTCGTTATGACGATGTTTTGAAAGCGGCCGAAGGTAGTCTGAAACGGTTACGGACGGATTACATTGATCTTTATTTGGTGCATTGGCCGAACGAGGAAGTGCCTCTTAAAGAAACCATGAAAGCCATGGAGTATTTGGCGGACAAGGGCTTGGCGCATCATATAGGGGTAAGTAATTTTTCGGTGGCATTGATGAAGGAGGCGCAAAAATATTTAGAGCATACGAAGCTTGCGGCAAATGAGGTGGAATATAATTTAATAGAACGTTCTGTCGAACAGGATATTATTCCATATTGCCGGGCAAATAATATTCAAGTCATCGCATATAGGCCTCTTGCTAAGGGTAAATTGGCGGAAGAGCACAACGAATTATTGCGAAATTTGGCAAAAAAATACGACAAAACTCCTGTTCAGGTCGCGTTGAATTGGACAATGTCCAAGGGCATTGTGGCCATACCGAGGGCTAGTAGTGTGGAACATTTGAAAGAGAATTATGGTGCATTAGGATGGAGTTTGGATGCGGAGGATATTGAATCATTGATAAAAAATTTTATCGCATAAAATGATTCATATTGCAACTTTTTTATTATTTGCTATATTGTAAAAGATGACAAAAAAGGCATTAATAACGGGAATAACCGGACAAGATGGCTCTTATTTAACCGAACTTCTGTTAGAAAAAGGATATGAAGTTTATGGCGTTCAGCGGCGCGCGAGCATGCCCAATACGCAGCGCATTGATCATGTCTCGCATCCCAATCTGTACATGATGTATGGGGATCTTTCGGACAGCTCCAATCTGACGCGCATTTTGTACGTTGTTAAACCGGACGAGATTTATAACTTGGCCGCTCAAAGTCATGTCAGGATTAGTTTTGATAAACCGGAGTATACGGTGAATGTAAACGCGCTGGGACCGTTGCGCATTTTGGAAACCATTCGTACTCTCGGCTTAAAAACAAAATATTATCAGGCAAGTTCGTCCGAGATGTTCGGAAAAGTTTTAGCCGTTCCCCAGAACGAGATCACGCAATTCAATCCGCAATCGCCGTACGGTCTCTCAAAGGTATTCGCTTTTTATATTACGAAAATCTTCCGTGAGGGCTATGGCATCTTTGCTTCCAATGGCATACTTTTTAATCATGAGTCGCCGCGTCGCGGTTTTAATTTTGTGACGCGCAAGATCACTTTAGGGTTGTCCAACATTAAATTGGGCATACAGCCGAAATTAATGCTTGGCAATTTGGATGCTAAGCGCGATTGGGGGCACTCCAAAGATTATGTAGAGGCGATGTGGAAAATATTACAGCATGACAAGCCGGACGATTTTGTGATCGCCACTGGTGAGACGCATACCGTTAGGGAATTTGTGGAGGGGGCGGCAAAGCATTTGGATATAGAGATTGCGTGGACTGGTTCCGGTTTGGATGAAAAGGGTATTGATAAGATAACCGGCAAAACCATTATTGAAATAGATCCCAAGCATTTCAGACCGAATGAAGTGGACCTTTTGTTGGGCGATGCGGCGAAGGCGCGCGAGGTTTTGGGCTGGCAGCCGCGAGTAACTTTCAGTAAATTGACGCAGATGATGATCGAAGAGGATTTTAATTATGTGAGTCGTGAGGCCAAATTAAAAAATGTTCATAGCGAAGATCGTAGATTTCACATTTCTTGATCAATGAATAGTGTTGGGGTGGAAAAAATTTTTTACAAGAACATCCTGGCCGCGATTCGTGTAAAGGCCCTTCCCAAGGGCTCCGTTCCTGTTACGAGTGACGCAGAGTTTTTGCAATTACTCACTTTGAAACATAAAAAAGGTTATCAGATCAAACCGCATGCGCATATTTCTAAAAGAAGAATTACTAAGATGCTTCAGGAATGTTTGGTAGTGAGAAGAGGAAAGATCAGGGTGGATTTTTATGCGCCTAATAAAAAGATCTTTAAATATGTTTATGTTAAAGCGGGTGAGGCCTTGATCATATTGCGCGGAGGTCATGGGGTGCGTGTTATGCAGGACGCGGAAATATTCGAGTTGAAGAATGGCCCTTTTGTTGACGATAAAGTTTTTATATAGTGAGGATTATTTTAATCACCTCAAAATTGAATTTTGAAACCGCCGGCGGTTCGGTGCTTGATCTGCATTGGAAGGCAAAGAGCTTGCAGGATGAGGAGCATGATGTTACGGTGGTTACGGCGTTTTCACGCGCGAATAAAATTTCCATAGACTTGCCGTATAAAGTGGTGGAAGAAAATATCGCTCCCAAAGGGACTTTACTTAGCATGCAGAGCGGGATTTACGGCTTGTTGAAAAAATATGAAAGTGCCGCCGACGCGTTTTATATAGATGGGCATATGTTTTTGTATGGAGGAGGACTTTATCGCATGTTGGGCGGGCTGAAACCCGTTGCGGCATTTTTTAACGTTCGTCTTAATTGTTGGGCGGATATGACGGGCAATCCCGCGCGTGTTTCTTTCTTTAAAACTTTAAAGAAAAAAATTAGATCATTTATGGAGCGCCGGATCGGTATTCCTATGGCCAATCATTTGGATGCGTTTATTTTCAATACGCCGATGGTTGAGAAAATGTATGTTGATTTCGGGGTGGACAGCAAAAAAACTTCTGTGATAGAGGATTTTGTGGACATGAAAGGCATTATAGAGCGTCATCATATTATGGATGAGTTCGTGGAGAGGCGTCAGCGTTCCTGCGATATCATCCAAATATTTTGTACTGGACGTATGTTTCCGGAAAAAGGATTCGATCTGGTGATCAAAGCATTTGCCACTCTTTCTAATAAAGAAAAATATCGCGTTGTGATGAGCGGCGGCGGACCAGACAAGGAGCGTTTGGAGAGCATGGTGCGCGATCTGGGCTTGGGAAAATATTTTTCATTTCCGGGCTGGGTGGCGCGAGAAAAAATGTTTGAATTTTTCCTCGCAACGCAGATCTTCGTTTTTCCCAAGTGGTGGATGGAATATGGTTCGGCGCTTTTAACGGAAGCGATGGCTTTTGGCATTCCTTGTATAATTCCCGGTGGCGGGGCGCTCGAGTGGCTGACCGCCGGATCGGCGCTGACGTTCAATCCCAATGATCACATTGATCTTGCTAAAAAAATAGAGAAGCTCGGCAAAGACGAGGGTCTTCGAATCAAGTTATCCAAAGATATTTTAGTACGCGCACAGAGTTTGGATTATCGCGTATTGGGACGCAAATTGAACGCAGTGATCGAATCTTTGGTTTAGGATCGTTCCTGTACCGATCCTTTTACGCAGTATAGATTAACGAAGGTCGCTCCCGGTAGGAGATATTTTTCCGGGAAGTTTTCTTGCGGCCCGATCTCTATTAGATCTTTGGATTGGATGGAGAAAATTTTAAAGCCAAGATCACGCAATGTTTTAATAAAATCGGTCGGTATAACCTTCGCCATTTTTAGGCATCCCGGGTTGAATTCTACGACGAGCGCGATCTCTGGATTTGCGCCGATGATCTTTTTCATACCGCGGAGGGCCGCCATTTCGCCACCTTCAATGTCCATCTTGATCAGGTCTATTTTCGATATCTGTTCAGTATCTAGTAATAAACTGTCGAGATCGGTGGCGAGAACGGTAATTACTTCTTTTTGCTGTTCGGTATTTGGAATGGTGCTGTGGCAGCCGGTTTTCTCGCTTCTATAGAAATTGATCTCACCCTTTTTATCTGTGACTGCTATTTTGATTGCGCAGACATTTTTCAAATGAGCGGTGTTTTTTTGCAACAAAGAAAAATTTTCTGGGTCTGCTTCCAGCGCGTAGACTAAACCGCCCTGTTTAGTAAGTTTTGAAAATAGGCGGGTAAAATATCCGATGTGCGTGCCGATGTCAATCACCACCATGCCGGATTTTACGATGTGTTTGAAGAGTTTGTAGGTTTCGGGTTCATATTTGCCCCACAACATATTCAATTTCCATTTTCGTATATAATTTTTTGGAAAATAAAATTTAGCCGAATGCGCGTATATGTTGGTTAATGCATCCAAAATGACATAGATCAATTTGTCTACCCATGGCAGATGAATGAATTTTCTATAAATTTTTCTTAGTTTTGATATTATGTCCAAAAATTATGTTTAATTAGGCTTTTTTAATCCCATTTTTTTTGCTAGCAAATCTGTTAAAGGCATGAGTTGATTTTCTTTTTCATCCATTTTTCCACCGCCGTCAATTTCCCATATTTGCACAAGGTCAACATGCGCGCTCTCTTGGTAAGAGGCAGCTATAAGTTTTATAAGCAGTTTCTCATCGTAATGAAAGTTTTCTAATTGTTCTTTAATTATATGCGGGAGGTCCTCAATCGCTTTACATTTTTTTGTCATCGGTAAAATATTATAAAATATATTACCAAAAGTTATTACTGGTTTTTTGAAAAATAAGCCTTCCCAACCAACACCACCGGTTTGCGTAACTATTAATTTTGCATTCTTTGTGATATTGAAACTCGTAATGCACGGGTCAATAAGTTTGACATTTGGAATTTTTTTAAGTTCTTTGTAAAAACTACGCGTACGATAGCCAAACATTGCAGGATGTTCTTTAATATAAAGTTTAAAATGAATCGGAAGAGATCGGGCTATTTGTTTAGCAAGCCATAACTGGTCTGTATAAAATGGCGCAAGTAGCAGGCTACTTATCTCCGGTTCTACTTGTAGCGGAAAAAATGCGTAGTCTTCTTTTAAGTCAATTTTATCGTAGAGATCATTAAAACCCCGTAATACTCTCATTTTTCTTTTTACATGATCTAATATATAGTACCACGGCTTTATTTCAGTGTAGTCGTTTTTGTGTCTGTTTTTCGCATAATCTAAAAACACACGAATAGTCCATAAAAAAGAACGGATAAATCTTTTTGGAGACAAAAATTTAAATTGTTGCCTTTTTGTTATTGCTCTTGCTTGCGGCGTATCGATTGAGTTGGGCGAAACAGGATTTTGACGAAATGAATCAAGGAACTTTTTTGCTTGGTTTATGTATGATTCATCGATGTTGGTTTTGAATGCTTCTTCTATGGAATCAATTCCGTTGTAATAATTGGATATGGTAAATTGCGCATTGATGCGCGGTTCTGTTATGTAGAGTATTTTGATGCCTCGTTTTTTTGCCATATGATACAATAGAAGCATGCCGATATCGCCCATGACAGAAAAAACTATAAAATCAGGCCTTTCTTCTTCCAAAAATTTCAAAATCGCCTTTGATTTTACTTGTATAATGCGAAGCATCTCTTCGTGCGTATAAGGCGGAGTGTTGTGCGGGTATTCTCGTACGAATAAACCATATCGCACGATGCGATCCAGTTCAACGTATGCCCACAGATTGGGAAGTCCAAATTCTTTTTCTATCCATTGTATGTATGGGAGGTCTAGTTGTTCAGTTTTGTATTTGGAATGTATATCGTCATCAAGCAGTAGACGCGAATATATTATTTCTTTTTGAGAGGTAAGGAAATTGAAACTCGGTCTCGTATAAACATAGCCACAGAATTCCTCCTCCCCATATTTTTTTTTGAGGGTTTTTATCATTGCGTGGCCAGGGTAGGCGAATCTATTTTGTAGCACAAAACAAACTTTCATAATAAAATATATGTTATACTATATATTTTAAGGATTCAACTCGTGCGCGTATTCAATAGGAGCTTTTAAGGTGTATGAAATTATCAAAAAGAGAACAATTAATGTCTTTTGTTGGCGGTGATTTTTTATTTCCTTCCGATGTTATTGTTGTATTGGAGGGGGATTTTTATTATCGCGCTGATAGGGCGATAGAACTTTTTGAATCTAAATATGCCGATAAGATTATTATCTCAGGGGGGTTGGAGGGGGATAGCATCGGCTCCTTTCATGGTGAGAAGCTTAAAAAGTATATTTTGGATAAGTGCAGTATAAAACCAAAGAATATTATTTTAGAAGTAGAGTCTTTGTATACCAGGGCACAGGCGATTAATGTTATGAGATTAATTAAAGAAAATAATTGGCAAAGTATCATCCTTATAGCGTCACACTTTCACCAATATAGGGCGTATCTCACTTTTTTGAGGGCGATGCAAGAAGCAGAATTGGAAATTTTAATTTTTAACGCTCCCGCAAGGAATATTCCATGGTTTGAGATTGAATTACCAAAAATAAGATTGGAATTATTAGATATGGAATTCCAAAAAATCAAAGAATATAGTAATAAGGGACATATTGTATCTTTTGACGATGCGATTAATTATCAAATATGGAAAGAAAAAAAGATAAAGAGCCTTACTTAATTTTCTTATGCGTTTGTTTCTTAATTCATAGAAGTTAAAGTAAATAAAAAAACCACCAACAATGTTGGTGGTTTTAGATTCTATCTTTTTAATCAAGGCTTCATTATTAATGCGTCATTGATTAAAAGGCCATCTAGTTTTGATAAATTGAACACCCTCATCGCATCTTCTGCGGTTTGGACGATTGGTTCACCGTGAAGATTGAATGAAGTATTAAGAAGTCCTCCAACCCCGGTCTTTTTTTGAAATTCCTTTATTATTTCTTCATAAAAAGGATTTACTCCCGGTTTTAAGACCTGTGGTCTTGAGGTTAGGTCTGCTTGATGCAATCCCGCCGTCAAATCTCGCTGACCTAGAAGCGTTGTTTGAAATGCTAGGGTCATGAATTGCGCGCCAACGTTTTTCTTATATCCATTAATATAATCGCTGGCGCGTTCTTCAAGAATGACGGGCGCAAATGGCATCCAGAAATCTCGGCTTTTAATCATTTCATTTATTTTTCTTACAACAGATATATTTCTTGGGTCTGCGAGAATTGATCTGTTGCCAAGAGCCCTTGCGCCAAACTCACTTCTGCCTCTCGCAACACCAATCACATAGCCTTTCTCTAAAAGGTCGGCAATGCGAGATGGTGGAGTATTTGCCTCAATCGCTTCTTGCCGTTTGTTGATGATAAGTTTGTCGTCCGTAATGCGCGGACCAAGATAAGCGTTTGAAAGGGGCTTTATTGTTTTGAATACATCCAGGCCTCTTTTCAGACACTCATAATACATAGCAACATACATACATCCTATCGCATGTGATTCATCTGAAGGAGTTGGTGGCACAAAAAGACTATTTACGCCAGGAAGACAGTTGATTTCCATCATTGCTTTCACATTCATTGCAATTCCTCCACCAAAGCAGATGTCAACGCTTTGTGTTAGAGCGAATGCGTTTTGTGCCCACTTAAGCAAGATATCTTCTGTGTATTTTTGCAATGCTCCTGCTATTGTATCAAATCTTTGTCCTTCAAATAATTCTTTGAAGTGATAGTAGCTGTCAGTCGGCTTTTTGTGGAAATTAAATTCAAGCCCGTTCACATATTGAGTGTCTTGAAACATTTGCAATACTTTTTCAATGTGTTGCTTTTTTGCGTATGGTGCGAGCCCCATTACTTTATATTCATGCTCATCGGGCTTCATGCCTAAAATGAGTGTTACATAACGATAAAACTTTGCAGCTGCAAAATTATTGCTCGCGGACAATCTTTTAATCTTGTCGTCTTTCACCACACTGATTGTTGCGTTTGCATCATCACCCCACGCGTCAGCGGTCAAGATTAAAGTATTGTTTTTTCTCTCTTGGCTTGCAAAAAATGCGTAAAAAGCATGAGCGCTGTGATGGTCAATAAAAATAATTTTATCCGAAGATATGCATAAATGTTTACTGACAATCGATCGTCGCGCTTCTTGGAAAAACAGTGTGTTGTGTTTTCTTTGGTCTGATGCTTCCTTCGCGTCGTGTTTTAGAAAATCTATGATTGGTACCCAATCCTGAGGACCTGGATATTGGTCGGTGTCTATTTTGTCTTTGAAAATATCCAAATATTTTACATCCCTTTTTTCATATAGGCGTGGATGCCAATATTCTTTTTGCTCACGAATCCTGTCTTCTTGAGAGAATGTTGTGTACCGTCTAGTTGCAACATATGGAGGATTCCAGATAGTGCCAGCGAATGC
Source organism: Candidatus Niyogiibacteriota bacterium (assembly GCA_016214345.1). Lineage (GTDB taxonomy): Bacteria > Patescibacteriota > Minisyncoccia > JACROR01 > JACROR01 > JACROR01. The sequence goes on along the minus strand of JACROR010000001.1, from coordinate 38,677 downwards.
AATTATGTCTAATTCCTCAGGCTTTATCCCGCCCTCTTTTAGTACATATTCTATCGCCTGTAGCGGGTATCGCTCATCGTTTTTTACTCGTGAGAATCTTTCTTCGCTTGCCGCAGCAATCACCCTTCCATCTATCATAAGCGCCGCGCCACTGCACATTTCCCACACAATACCAAGAATTTTTATTCCATTCATGATCGCGCCCTCCTTAATTGTAAATGAACCTTCGGACTTTCGTGTGTTATTTTACCAGTATCTATAATAAAAAGTATCTTTGGTATTAAAATATGTCAATAGCGTTCTATCGCAATAAATTTTATTATTCTTGCAATATGCCGCATTTTAATTTATATTAGAGAAAAAGATAGATACGTTTTATACTCTTTTGTGAGCGGCGTATTTTTAAGAATTTATGAATGAATTATTAAAAGATAAAATAATATTAATAACAGGTGGCACGGGTTCTTTTGGCAAAAACTTCGTGAAGTTTCTGTTACAAAATACAGTTGTAAAAAAGGTAATTGTATTTAGCAGAGACGAATTTAAACAATTTCACATGCAATCTGAAATAAAAGATGATGATGATCGATTGCGCTTTTTTCTTGGCGATGTTCGCGAATTGAGTAGGCTGCAAAGAGCTTTTCGTGGTGTGGATATCGTAATACACGCGGCCGCGTTAAAACAAGTGCCAACCCTTGAATATAATCCTCTTGAATCGGTTAAAACAAACATTATTGGCAGTCAAAATGTTATAGAGGCCGCAATTGATCAAGGAGTAAAAAAAGTTTTATTAATTTCAAGCGATAAGGCGGCGCAGCCAGCAAATCTTTACGGTTCAACAAAATTATGCGCTGAAAAATTATTTATCAACGGTAATGCGTATACCGGAGGCGCATCCGTATTTGGTTGTGTGCGCTATGGAAATGTTATCGGCAGTAGGGGCAGCATAGTAGAAACTTTATTGAGAAATAAAGAATTAAAAAAGGTATATATTACAGATCAAAGAATGACTAGATTTTGGATAACCTTGGATCAAAGTTTCAGACTTGTATTTTTCAGTCTCATGAATATGGAAGGAGGAGAAATTTTTATCCCAAAAATTCCCAGCATGAAAGTAGTAGATTTGTTTGACGCCATTATTCCGAAAGCAGAGAGAGAATTTACCAGCATTAGACCGGGAGAGAAGTTACACGAAACACTAGTTACTTCGGAAGAGTCTAGGCATGCTGTTGAGCTTGATAAATATTTTGTTATATTGCCAGAAAATCGTGATTTATTTAATGCGGAAGATATAAGTAAATTTTTACAAAGCGGGAAACAATTATCACCCGATTTTTGCTATTGTAGCAACACAAATAAAGAATGGTTAACAAAGGATCAGTTGATTGAGATCACAAAAAATATACAAATTTAGAGAATTATTTAGAGGGCGAATTTTATTCAAAGTTTTTTGAAAAGCGGCATGATTTCAAATAAAAAAATTTGTATTTTGGATTACGGCGCCGGGAATATTCAGTCAGTTTATAATATATTACTCGCCATCACGCCCGATGTGACCGTGTCTAATAAATTAAATGATATTAAATTGGCGACGCATATTATTTTACCTGGAGTTGGCGCGTTTGGCGTGGCAATGGATAAAATAAGAAATAAAATCCCTCTTGCAATATTAGAGGATGAGATTTTTCAAAATAAAAAGCCCTTTTTGGGGATTTGTGTTGGTATGCAAGTATTGGCGACAAAAGGATATGAATTTGGAGAGCATGAAGGATTGGGATGGATCCCCGGCAGTGTAAAGAAAGTAAATGCGGATAGTTTGCCGTTACCTCACGTTGGATGGAATAATATAAATATTTTAAGAGAATCGCCGCTACTTAAAGGGCTTGATGATAAGCAGGATTTTTATTTTGTTCATAGCTATAAGCTTGTGGCGGATAATGAGAGTGATATTGTGGCTAAGACACAATATGGCGAGAATTTTAATTCAATAGTGTCCCGCGATAATATATTTGGCGTTCAATTTCATCCGGAAAAGAGCCAGAAGGCAGGCAGGCTTTTATTAGAAAATTTTTTAAAATTGCAAGTAGAAAGCAGATGAAAAAAAAGCGTCTTATACCAATTTTGCTTCTCAAAAATGGCTGGCTCGTGCAGAGTAAGGAGTTTTGTCGCTATCAAAATCTTGGCAATCCAGTCGCGGCAGTTAAGAGGTTAAGTCAATGGGCGTCCGATGAACTTATATATCTTGATATTTCCAAGGATGAAACATACGATTTGAGAAGAGACGATCAGGGATATCAAAATCGCCACTCTTTCATTGATATTATTAAAGACGTATCAACTGTTGCATTTATGCCGATCACTGTCGGTGGCAGAATTAGGACTCTTAAACACATAAAAGATTTATTATCCGCTGGTGCTGATAAAGTATCTATTAATTCAAAAGCTCTTGCTGATAAGAAATTTATTACGGAAGCGGCCAAAGAATTTGGCTCACAATGTGTTGTTGTGTCAATCGATGTGAAGATAGTGAATGGAGAGTATAAAGTTTTTTCAAATGGTGGTTTGGTTTCAACCGATTATACTCCAGTAGAGTGGGCAAGCATCGCGGAGTCTTATGGGGCTGGTGAAATTTTGTTAAATTCTATAGATCGTGATGGTATGAAAAATGGTTACGACATTAATCTTCTTGAAAATGTTGCTGAGAAGGTTAATATACCCGTTATTGCGTGCGGCGGAGTCGGAGCTTGGTCGCATTTTGCGGAGGCATTGGATAAAACGAGCGTTGATGCCGTGGCCGCTGCCAACATTTTTCATTATAGTGATCAGAGCGTTTATTACGCTAAAAAATATTTGTACGAAAAGAACTATAATGTAAGAGCCCCGGATATTTTATCGGTAAACTAGAATAATTTTAAATTTTATGGAAAAAATATTAAAACAAGTAGAGAAAAAAGTTTTAGCTGTTTACAAAAAAGTTAATCCAAGTACGCATAAAATTGAAAGCAATGATATTTTTAAATATCATCAAAAATTTCGCGAGTCATTATTTAGAGATAAGTTGAAGTTTCCATTGCAAATGTTTGATAGCGCGGAATTATTGGATTTTGGTTCAGGAACCGGCGAACAGGATTTATTTTATGCAAAATGGGGGGCAAATATCACTGGCGTGGAGATGAATAATTTGTCCGTGGATAGATGCAAAAAATTGTTTAAAAAATATAAATTAACGGAAAAATTGAAAATTCACAATATTTCGTTATTTGATTTTAAACCGAATAAAAAATTTGACATTGTGGTGTCAAACGGAGTTTTGCACCATACGAATGACCAAAGAGCTGGGTTTAAAAAATTAGTTTCTTATTTGAGGCCGAGAGGGTTTGTATTTATTAGTGTTGGAAATAAGGCAGGAGCTTTTCAAAGAAATCTACAAAGAATGATTTTATATAAATTGGCTAAGTCAGAAGAAGAGATTGTCACATTGGCAAAATTTTTGTTTAAGGAGCACATTGATAGAGCTGTCAAATATGGCAAACGAAGCGCTGATTCAATAATTTATGATTCTTATGTTGTTCCGAAAGCAGATAACGCCAGCGTAGAGGAGATATTGAAGTGGTTTGATGAAAATAATATTAAATTTTATTCGTCATGGCCGCCATTACAATTTCCGTTTCCTTTAGTTGATTCGCCAAGAAACGACATAATTGATTATACAGAAAAGAAATATAGAAAATTACTTTCTTTCTCTGAGTATTTTTGGATGACAGCGAACGCAACGGATAAGGAAATAATAAATGAATATCATAAAGACTTACTGCCAATGAATAATCTTAATAAGATTACCGATTTAATTAAAGATATAGGGCCCGATTCTGTAATTAAGCTGGAAAAATTTAAAGAGATAGAAAATTTAGATTTCAATTTTAATTTAGAGCGCATATATAAAAAAGAAATCAACAAAATTTCCAATTTTTTCAAAGAATTGAAAGGCCTAATTTATCTGTTAAAGAACACGAAAGATATTAAAAAAATAAAGAAAGAGATTGATAAAAACCAGTTTTTATTTAATGGTTATTGCGGCCAAGGAGATATTTATTATATGGGATATAAGGAGTAATTAATTTTATGCAATATTGCAAACGATGCGTGTATCCTCAAATAACTGTTAATTTGGGCCTGAATGAATCCGGCGTGTGTTCAAGTTGTATAACTTTCGAAAAATTTAACGCTTTGGCGCCGGATTTTTGGGTAAAGAGAAAGGCAAGATTTGGAGAAATAGTTAAAGAAATCTCAAGAAACAATAAGGGCGATTACGATTGTATTATTCCTGTTAGTGGCGGTAAAGATAGTTATTATCAGACGCATATAATGGTTGCCGAATATGGGCTCAAGCCGTTGCTAGCGACTTATCACGGGAACAATTACTTGCCTGAGGCGGATTATAATAGAGACAGAATGCGCAACGTGTTTAATGTTGACCATCTTGTTTTTGGCCCCAGCGTTGAAGTTTTGAAGAAGTTAAATAGATTATGTTTTAGGAAGATGGGCGATATGAATTGGCATAATCATTGCGGAATTATGACATATCCGATACAGGTTGCAGTTAGATTGAATATTCCGCTTATGATTTGGGGAGAAACCAGCTGGGATATATCAGGAATGTTTGAACCTGATGATTTCGTTGAGTTTAGCGCCCGCGTCAGACATGAGCATGATTTGAGGGGTTACGAGTGGCATGATATGATCAACGACCCCGTTGAACAATTAAGTGAAAAAGATTTACAATGGGCAAAATATCCGACAGACGAGGATATTTTGAAAGTCGGCGTGAGAGGTCTTTACATAGGAAATTTTTTTAGATGGGATCCGAATCGGCATGCCAAAATGGTGCAGGAGGAATATGGATGGAAACCAAAAGAAACACCGTTTGAAAGAACATACAGGAGATTCTCAAATTTGGATGATAGATATGAAAATGGAATACACGATTTAATGAAGTTTGTAAAATTTGGATATGGCAGGGCGTCTGACCACGCCTCAAAAGATGTTAGAGATGGCTACATGACGCGCGAGGAGGGGATAGAAATGGTAAAGAAATATGACCATGTCGTATCAAGTGATTTATATCATTGGCTTGAATACGTTGGTATGAAAGAAGATGAGTTCTGGAAGACAGCTGATTTTTTTAGAGATCCCCGCGTATGGCGGATTGACAATGAAGAATGGGTGAAAGATAATGTTTGGGGAGGATCATCCGCGTATGGCAAAGTGCATTTATCAAAAGAAGAGATAGAAAAATACAAAAAACGTCAACGAAAATTAAATTTTAATTGATTATGAATCAAAAAACTTTTAGCTCAGAAATAAAAATCGGAAAAAGATTGGTTGGAGAAGGACACCCATCCTATTTTATAGCTGATATTGGCGCCAATTTTGATGGGAATTTAGATAAGGCAAAAAAACTTGCTTTGGCGGCGAAAGAAGCGGGCGCGGATGTGGTTAAATTTCAGACGTTCTCCGCTGATACAATTATATCTGGTCCGAGTTTTGCCAAGATGAATCTTAAGGGCGTGCATGGCAGTTGGAAAAAGCCAATAGACGAAGTTTTCAGGGCAGCTGAATTTCCACGCAAGTGGCATAAAGAGCTTTATAATTATTGTAAAGAAATAGGAACGGTTTTCAATTCTGCGCCGTATGATTTTTCAGCCGTTGATCTTTTGCATGAATTAGGAGTTGATTTTTTTAAAATTGGTTCCGGTGAAATTACGTGGCATGAAATGCTTGAATATGTCGCTCAAAAAAATAAACCCATCATTTTATCAACTGGTGACAGCACATTAGCCGAAATAGATGAGGCAGTAAGAGTTATAGAGAATGCTGGTAACGACAAAATAATTTTATTGCAATGTATTACCAATTATCCGTCAAAAATAGAGAGCGCAAATATTAATGTTTTAAAAACATATCAAACAGCCTTTAATGTTATCACTGGATATTCCGACCATTCACCCGGCGATGTTGTTGTGTTGGGGGCTATAGCGCTTGGAGCCAAAGTTATTGAAAAACATTTTACATTAAGTAAAAAAGATGCTGGTCCTGATCACCCGCACTCAATGGAACCACGGGAGTTTAAGTTAATGGTAGAAAAAATCAGATTATTGGAAAAAGCGCTTGGAACGACAAAAAAAGATATTGTTGAAGAGGAGTCTGAAACTGTAATTGTTCAGCGTCGGTCTTTGCACGCGAAGCGCAATATTAAGAGCGGTGAAGTTATAAAAAGAGAAGACATTATTGAGTTGCGACCCGCGGTTGGCATTATTCCAAAATTTAAACATTTGATTATCGGAAGGATAGCAAAAAAAGATATAAAAGCCAGAGAGGCAATTTATTGGGACACGGTTTGAATTATTTAGTAGGATTCCATGGATATTAGCCAAGCTAAAAAAATAATGGGTAAAAATTTTATTGGGCCTGACGAATTGCAAGGCATCGCCTCTAAATTAGGCATTGTTGACCCGATTAGTTTTAGAAAAGGTAAATTTCCTAAAATTTTTTTTAGTGAAGAATATTTAAAAAAAAATAAGCGTAACTATATATTGATTCTTGGAATACCAAAAACAAAAGATGGCGCACATTTGACGATTAATAAAATGCGCTCTGATCTTGGCATGGATCCGAATGTGTCAGAGCCGTGTTTTTATAATCAAGATTGGTATATACGCGAAAAGTTTGCCGATAAAACACATTTAAAATTTAAGTGGTATTTAATCTGTAAGAATGTAATGCGGCAGACGCGAGGTATAAGTCCAGAGAATGTAGAAAAGCTCTTGGCGCGCAATCAAAATCTTCCATCGGCTATTTTAACGGCGTTTACTTTTTTTGCTTATTATTTTTTAACTGACGATGAAATATTATGGAAGAACGATTTTATTTGGTGTTCCGATAGAGATAAAAATGGAGACAAAGTCTATACAGGTCGTTATGTGGACCCTAAAAAAATAAATAAAAATGGATTTAATATACACCGCCATCTCTTTATTCGCTCTTGGCATGGAGTGGCGCCTCAAATTGTATGATTACAGCGATTATTCAAGCAAGAATGTCGTCAACAAGACTTCCAGGAAAGGCGATGGCGTTTATTTGTGGAAAGCCAATGTTGTGGCATGTGGTTGATAGGGTTGGGCATTCAAAGATGATAGACAAAATAATTATTGCTACTGTTGACAATGATGAAAATAAAAAAATTTTAGATGTAGCGGACGATATCGGAGTAAGCGCTTTTGCGGGTAGTGAAAGCGATGTTTTGGATAGGTGCTATAAGGCGGCAAGGCAGTATAACACAGATATAATTGTAAGAATAACAGGCGATTGTCCATTAATTGACCCATGCATTATTGACCATACCGTGGAATATTTTATAAAGAATAGTTGTGACTATGTAAGCACTGGGCATATTCTTAATCAAGAAAACGCAGGAACAAATTATCCTGATGGTCTTGATACCGAAGTATGCAGTTTTAAGGCGCTGGAAAAAGCTTGGAAAGAAGCGAAATTTTTATCGGAAAGAGAACATGTGACATCATATATTTGGAATCACCCGGAATTTTTTCGTATCAAAGGATTTAGCACGATTGATAAAGACTTATCTTATTTACGCTGGACAGTTGATGAAGATAGAGATTTGAAATTTGTCAGAGCAGTATACGACAGATTGTATAAAAAAGACTCAATATTTTACATGAAAGATATACTGACTCTTCTTGAAAAAAATCCCGACCTATTGCGAATTAATAGCGATATTAAAAAAGACGAAGGATATTTTAGATCTTTAAAAGAGGACCAAACCATTTATAAGTTGTGAATTATAAAAAAACTTGATTAAGCGGTTGATTTGTGATAAGGTGCTAATATAGTTTGTTCATTTAAATAAAATAGAAAAGGAGTAAAGTGTGCGTAAACAAAATGGCGCCGATGTTTATTCTGGTTTTAATGTGGATATAAAAAATGAGAACGTGGATAAGTTCGAAGCGTCTCAACCTCCAGAATACAAAGAATATAGGGAAAAATGGGAAGAATATCCTAAAAAATTAATAATTCCGGAATTTCCTCTTCATCTTGATATCGGCATTACCAGCAAATGTAATCTCAAGTGTCCGATGTGTACACGTACACAAAAAATTGGGGACACCACATGGGTTGAGACAAGGCATTTGGAGTTTGAGTTTTTTCAGAAGGCGATAGACGAAGGGGGAAGCAAGGGTTTGTGCGCTGTGGATTTTGATAATTTTGGCGAGCCACTATTAAATCCGAATATCTTCAAAATGATTTCCTACGCAAAGAGCAAGGGAATATTGGATGTTTTTTTTCACACCAATGCGACCGCATTAAACGAAATAAATGGCAGAAAATTAATTGAGGCAGGATTGGATAGATTGATTATTTCTTTTGATTCGCCGTATAAAGAAAAATACGAGAAAATCAGGATTGGCGCTAAATTTGAGAAAGTGTTACGGAATATAAAAAATTTTGCGGAATTAAAGAAGCAACTTAATGTGATTAGGCCGCTTACAAGGATAAATTGTATTAAATTCCACGATATAACCAGAAAAGAAATAGAAGACACTATCGCGCTTTTTTCTCCAATTGTTGACGCGGTTTCATTCATTGATTATGTTGATCCTGTGAAATCAAAAGAGGGATGTTTTGATGGTAGTTATGAATCAGGCTTTATCTGCCCGCAGATTATTACTCGGCTAACGATTTGGGAGGATGGAATGATTTCTCCATGTTGTATGGATTATGATAGGACACTTTGTTTTGGCAATTTGAAAGACATGTCATTAGAAGACGCATGGAAATCACGCAAATTGCAGCAAATTAGAGAAAAACATTTTTCCGGTAAGTTTTTTGAAATCCCATCTTGTCGAACATGCGATTTTGCGTTAGAAAGCGATATGAAATATAAAAAAGAAAAAGAAGAATAAATTTAGTCAAAAACTTCCTCGCAATTATTTTGCAAGGAAGTTTATTTATAATATATGGTATATTGTGAAAAGGCTTATGAAAAATAAAAAAGGCGTTAAATTATGGAATAAAGCCAAGAAAATCATTCCTGGCGGCTCGCAATTATTATCAAAACGTGCGGAAATGTTTTTGCCGGAACAATGGCCGTCTTATTTTAAAAAAGCCAAAGGAGTTTTTGTGTGGGATTTAGATGGGAATAAATATATAGACACATTGGCAAGTATCGGCGCTTGTATATTGGGTTATGCTGACCCAGATGTAAATAATGCTGTTAAAAAAGTGATTGATCAAGGTAATATATCCACGCTGAATTGTCCTGAAGAAATAAAGTTAGCTGAATTATTATGCAAATTGCACTCATGGGCTGACATGGTGCGATATGCGCGAGGCGGAGGCGAAGCAATGGCTATCGCCGTGCGCATCGCCCGCGCGTATTCCGGTAAGGATAAAATTGCGTTTTGCGGTTATCATGGCTGGCAAGATTGGTATTTAGCCGCTAATCTTGGAAATAATAAAAATCTCAAAGAACATTTGCTTCCGGGTTTGGATCCAAGGGGCGTACCTAAAGGATTGCGAGGAACAGCCATTCCTTTTAGTTACAATAAGATAGAAGAATTGGAAAATATTGTTTCTAAAAATAAAGACATAGGAGTGATTATAATGGAGCCATTGCGTAATCATGAGCCGATGAATAATTTTTTACAAAAGGTGCGGAGGATTGCAAACAAAAGCGGAGCCGTTTTAATTTTTGATGAAATAACTATCGGCTGGCGTCTTTCGTATGGCGGAGCGCATCTGAAGTACGGCGTTAATCCGGATATTGCGGTGTTTGCCAAAGGAATAAGCAATGGTTTTCCCATGGCGGCAATTATTGGCAAGAAAAAAATAATGCAATCCGCGCAAACGACTTTTATCAGCAGCTCTTATTGGACGGAACGAATTGGAACTGTTGCGGCGCTGGCCAGTATAGGAAAAATGATAAATAAGAAGGTTCCCAGGCACCTTCTACGCATTGGCGGTATGTTTATGCGCGGAATGAAGGAATGCGCAAAGAAACATAATATAAGATTATTAGTAAGCGGATTATCTCCAATGCCTCACTTGAGTTTTGATTACGGTGAAGATGGTCAAACAATAAAGACGCTTTATACGCAGGAGATGCTGAAAAGAGAATTTTTAGTGGGGAGTGTGCTTTATGTTACATATAGTCTTAAAGAAAAACATATCAGAAAATATCTCAATGCGGCTGACGAAGTTTTTTGTCTTTTAGGACAAGCCATTAAAGACAATAAAGTGCGCGCTTTACTAGAGGGGCCGACTGCTCACGTTGGATTTAAAAGATTGACATAAATTTTCCATAAAATATGGAATTCGCATTTAAAAATACTAAAATATTCGCGGTCATTAGATTGTTTCAAAGGGCGTTCGGACAGTATAAATGGCAAATTGCCGGCATGGCTGCTTTGAGCTTTTTTTCAGGAATATTGGAGATCGTTGGCATTAACACAGTCATTCCAATCCTTTCTTTTATTAAAGGCGGTCAAGCAACCGACAAAATTTCTCAAGCTATTGAGAAATTCTTTCTTTTTTTTCATATAACATATACGGTTAAGTACTTGTTAATATTTATTATTTTGTTGTTTTTGGTAAAGGCAGCTTTTTTATTTTTTACACAGTATGTGATTGCAGAGATTACCGCGGATTATGAAAAGACTATGAGAGGCGCACTTCTGAAACTGACATTTGCCGCTGATTGGCGATATTTATCTAAACAAAAAATTGGTCATCTTGATCAAATTTTAACAACCAACATTGTAAATAGTTCGGCCCTTCTTTTCTATATCGGCGGTATCATGATTATGATTGCTAATATTGTCGTGTACGGCATTTTAGCGTTTAATATATCTCCGATTATTGCGCTTCTTGTTTTCGTCTTAGGCGGGGTCATTTTTATTATTTTTAAACCTTTATTTTATAGAAACCGAGTTGCTTACAGAGAAATAACCCAAAAATATAAACACATCGCCCATTATGTTAATGAACATATGATTGGTATGAAGACTGTGAAGGCCATGTTTGTCGGCGAGAGCGTATTAACTGTTGGACTTACGTACTTTGAACGCATGAAAGATCTATATATCAGAGTTTCTATGCTTAAGAATTGCACCAATGTAATCTTACAACCAGTGGGGCTCATTTTCATCATTGGCATATTCTCTTTTTTTTACAAAACAACAATGCTTAATTTAGCATCTTTCGCGGTTATTATTTATGCTATCAATAAAGTATTTGCGAATATACAGTTGGCGCAATCACAGGCGCATGCGATAAGCTCGCAGATTCCACACCTAATGAGCGTATTGAATTATAAAGATGAAACGATTCAATGCGCGGAGAAAGATGGTGGACAAAAAACCTTTTCTTTTCAGAAGAGTCTAAAATTGCAAAATGTACACTTTGCTTATGATGACGAAAGAAAAGAATATGTGCTATCTGGCTTGAGTTTTGACATCAAAAAAGGTTCAATCATTGGCTTGGTGGGGCAGTCTGGGGCTGGGAAAACCACGATCGTTGATTTGTTGCTACGGCTTTTTTATCCGCAAAAAGGCGTTATTTTATTGGATGGAGAAAATATTGATAATATTAAACTTTCCAGTTGGCGCGCAAATATAGGCTATGTTTCGCAGGATATATTTCTGCTGAATGACACCATTGAAAATAATATAAAGTTTTATAATGAAGCATTGGAACACGAAGATATTGTTTTGGCGGCCAGAATGGCAAATATCCATGAATTTATAGAAAAACAGCCGAATGGATACAAAACAATTGTTGGAGAGCGCGGAACGATGCTTTCCGGAGGGCAGCGTCAAAGGATTGTGTTGGCTCGTGCATTGGTAAGACGGCCACAAATATTAATACTTGATGAGGCAACATCCGCGCTGGATAATGAATCGGAGATGATGATACAAAAATCAATAGAAAGTCTGAAGGGGAAGATGACGGTTATAGCGATCGCTCATCGTCTTTCTACGGTTATGATTTCAGACAAGCTGATTGTTTTGGAAAATGGAAAAATTATTGAAGAGGGGATGCCAGACGAACTTCTTAAAGACAAAGATTCGCACTTTTTCAAGATGTATAATGTAAGAAAATGAGATTGACTATATGATGCTAAAAGTATATTTTTAAAATTTTTTAGTGACTATAAAAATTGTATCAGACATGCTTTTTTCATCCACAACTTTTTGTAAATCAGGCACAAGTTTGTAGATCATGCCAATAAATTGACTTTCTTTTTTTGAGGCATTGGCAGCTGCTAATAATATTAAATCTGATACGTCTTGGCCAAATTCCCACATGCCGACGGCTTTTAATCTGGCACGACTGAACATTGTCGCTAATGATTTTTCTGTAAAAATATGCAAATGTTCCGGTGAATGTATGTGTCGGTATGCTAAATTAGGGAATACTAAGTTTACAAAAGATGACAATGAAGGATGTCTTGGAACTTCAATGATTACATACGCGTTTCGTGGCAATGCATTTACTATGTTTTGTAAGAATTCAGAAGGATTATTTATATGTTCAAGGACGCTGATCAAAGAGACTACGTCTGCATCTCGTAATTGTTCTGCATTATCCGTAGTTATGAAATCTTGAGCAACATTTAAGCCGTGTTGTTTGGCAAATTTTACTTCTCTTAAATCTGGTTCTATTCCAAACACTTTCCAGCCTGTTTTTTCGGCGGCAATTAGCATTTCGCCAACTCCGCATCCTATATCAATCCATACCCCCTTTTTTTTAATTATACCGTTACAATATTCAACTTTTGGCGTCGCAATTTGTTTAATTCTTTTTTTGAAAAGATTTTCATTATTAATATAAATCTTATCTTGCATAGAAGATTTTTTGCCGCCAGAATACATATGTCTTACAGCTTTTAGATCTAACGGCGGTTGCATAAAAATGTGACCACACGATTTACACTCCGCATATTTATATCCATATATGATGACAAAAGTCTGATATTGTTTATTATTGCATATAGGGCAATGTTTTAATTTTTTTTGAAAGAAGGCCGAATATTTTGCTGTTTCTTTTTTTCTTTTCGCGGCCTTTATTCGCCATAAAATACTACGATTCAAATTTTTCCAATTTGTCTCCTTTCCTTTTTTACGTGGGATATTGAATTTTTTTTGTTTTGCCATGTTCATGTTTTTTTTATTTCGTTCTCTTATGCTAACATATAATATATTATCTTAAAATAAAAAGAAGCCAAAATGGAAAAAATAATCTTAGCAATACAAGATCGTTCGATATTCAAGAAAGCAAGACACAAAATAAAGTCCTCGCTATTTATTCTTCTCGTTAAGCTTAGTTTGTTTATCAATTATCCAAAATTAACGGCCCTGATTTTTATGATGATTGCAAGCAAAGTTAATAGAAGGGGCGATTTTACGGTCCTTTGTTTGGGCAGGAGCGTTTTTTTAAATGACATAGAGGCGCTAGCGAATTTTGGAGGGCGCATTAAGTATGTTGTAATTTTTAAAAATTATTTTCGTATGATTTTTGATTATTTTTTGACAGAATCAGAGAGAAATCAGCTAACAGAAGAAAATTATCATATTTGTAATTTAGCGGGTGACGCTAAGCGAAAGTACAATTTATATTTAAGCCAGATGATTCCCGCATTGCGCAGATTAATAAAATTTGATGCGGTTTTATCTGGTAATTTCGGTTATCCGGAGCAACAGGAGTTGGAAGATGTGTGTACGAAAAATGGGATTCCTTTCATTATTCTGCACAAAGAAGGGCTACTTGTTCCTGGGTATGGAAAAGAATGGGCTGATTTATTTAAGGTTTATAAATTTAGGGGTGCTGAGATTTTGTTCTACAGCAACGAAATTAGGAGGGCGTTGCTGAATAACTCCCTCTCGGGAATTTCAGAGAATAATACTAAAATTGTTGGCATGCCGCGGTTTGATTACTACTTTACAATGCCGAAAAAAGAAAAAAAATATATTAGCAAGCAGGTAGTGTGTTTTTCCTCGGACCCCGATGATAGACTTCTCGGCTTGTTTATAAAAGATGATAATAAAATTAAAGAAATAAGAGATAGATTTTACAATTTTCATAAATCGGTTATTAAATTTGCCGCGGATAATAAAAATATAAAAGTAATAATCAAAACAAAATTTGCCGGCCATTATTTTCAATATGTTAAGCAAATTTTAGCGGATAATTTTAAAGATCCCATAGACAATCTGGTAATTACCAATATCGGCGACACCCTTGATTTAATCAAGAATTCTATAGCCGTGATAAGTTTTAATTCTACCACCTGTCTTGAGGCGCTTATTTTTGAAAAGGTTTTAATTTCGCCTTATTTTGGAGACTTAATAACTGATAAACCCTGGGATTATTTTAGCGAGCATCCGGAGTTGGTCAATTATATAAAAACCGAAACAGATCTTGAAAAATATATTTTCAATTCAGATTTATATACTAGTCATGATATGATCAGTAAGAAAAAATTATTCAAAGATTTATTGGGAAATTCAGACGGTCAGTCAAGTGTGCGCGCTGAAAATGAAATTATTAAAATAATTCAAAAATTTCAGCACCCAACATGATAGAAGTTATCGGAAATTATAACGGTTCCGATATTTGTTACAAACTATCTGATATAAAAAGTCAAGATTGTATTTAGGAGATTATTTATGTAGTCTAAAATAAAAGACGACCCTTGATAATTAATTACTGTGTGAAGGAGGACGGTCATGGCAGTTAAGGTGGCAGATAAGATTATTGGTAAAGATCGTCCGTGCGTTATTGTCGCAGAAATCGGAATCAATCATAATGGCAATGTAGAAATCGCCAAGAGGCTCATAGACGTTGCTGTTGATGCCGGTTGTGACATGGTTAAGTTTCAGAAAAGAACAGTTGATGCCGTATATACTAAAGCGGAATTATTAAAGTCGCGCGATGTCCCGGCAGATATTATTGCTAACGCTATTAAGCGAGGAGTTTTGTCCGGAGATAGAATTAAATGTCTTATTGATTCCAATTTAGCGAGCACTACTAATGGCGACTTAAAATATGCCTTGGAATTTACGAAAGAAGAATATCGAGAGATTGATAGGTATTGTCAGAAAAAAGGAATTGTGTGGTTCGCTTCTCCGTGGGATTTGGGCAGTGTTGATTTTTTGGCGGAGCTTAAAGTCCCTTGTTACAAGGTAGCTTCGGCCAGTTTGACTGACCATAATCTTTTAAAGTGTCTACGCTTAAAAGGTAAGCCGATTATCCTGTCAACCGGAATGAGCACAATGGAAGAAATTATTTCCGCGGTAGATATTTTAGGAGAAGAGAATTTAATAATTTTGCATTGTGTTGCGACTTATCCGTCAGCGGATCATGATCTTAACCTGCGGGTAATTAAAACCCTTCAGAAGAGGTTCCCTAATGTGCCGATTGGTTACAGTGGGCATGAACGTGGCGTTGCGCCTTCAGTGATGGCTGTGGTGTGCGGCGCTTGTTTGATCGAAAGGCATATTACCCTAGATCGAACGATGTGGGGTTCTGACCAAGCGGCCAGTATTGCACCGAAAGGATTAGAACTTTTGGTGAGGGATATAAGACTCTGGGAAGAGGCAAGAGGAGATGGTGAAAAACGTCTTTTGGCCGTTGAGATTCCCATTAAGGAAAAATTAAGAAAAAAATAAGCAAAATAAAACCACCGGCATAGTCGGTGGTTTTTTCATTAGTTTGCCAAAATATATATTTTGGCAAACTAATGCTTTTTAGTAATTATTTGTTCAACGAGCCAAAAATCAAATTCAGTGTCAATTTGGAGGGAGTCTTCTTCGTTCATCTCCACGGCAGTGATTTTTGCGAGATTCCCGCCAAAGCGATTTCTAGTTTTTTTGAACAACGCAGTCGTGGTGATATAGAAGGCGCCATTTTCATGGTATATTTTTGGTAAATCTTGTCGTCTTGGACGACATTCAACATTGTGGTCCGGAATAAAAATATCTTTATTCTCCGCGCTTTTCCTCCATTTGAATTCATGCGTATGAGGATAAAATACAGTAATGCATGAATCAAAATTATTAGTGACTACGGCATTCACCGCTTGTCGTATTGTTGTCTCAGTTAAAAAGGGCGATGTGCATTGAGCAAGAGAAATATAATCCGGCAGGTATCCTTTTTTTTCAATCTCTTTGAGGGCGTGTTCCATGACCGGTTCTGTTAATGCCGTGTCAGCTGCCAACTCTTTGGGACGCCATATAATTTCTGCTCCGAGAGATTCGGAAACGGTTGCGATTTCGTCATCTTCCGTTGATACTATAACCCTATCGATTACGCCAGATTTTTTTAAGACCTCGATACAATACCCAATCAGCGGTTTTCCATCCAGTAATTTTATATTTTTTCGAGGAACTCCCTTACTCCCGCCACGAGCCGGAATAATAGTAACTATACGCTTGTTTTTGTACACGTAATCCTCCTGTCATGAGTTGCAGCGCCTAGTTTGAGAACATATTATTGATTTATTTTTTAAATTTCAAAGAATAAACTATTTTTTAACATAACATATGAATGTTAAGAAATCAATCATGTGTGTTTGCAATTTGCTGACCGGCTCTGTATTCTTAAGACAGTTTGAACGCATTTCGCCACCGTAGGCGGAGGAAGTCCCGCCCGCAAGCGCGGTTCCGTCGTGCCGATAAACACTGCCAAAGAACCTGTGAAAATATCGGCTCGAACTGCATTTTAATTTTGGGAAAAGAATTTTTTTATGACTGAAACAAAGGGCAAAAATGTTGATGACGCTCTCCCGATTTTTCGAGATTTTGCTAATAAATTTCATAACAATTCTTGTGATTTTGAGTTTTGTAATGGATATACATTACAAGCAACGAGAAATTACTTTGATTTCCGCAAGCTTGAAGATGGAATTGTTATTTTTACCAAAAAGCTAGGTGTGGATAATTTTGTTGTTGTTGCTTGCGCGGGAGATAATCGCGCAAAGAATATATCTACTGTTACAAAAGAATGCTTTGAAAATTCGGGCAAACCAGTTTTTATAAAAAATGTAGGAATGGAACTTGAGCAAGAGCTTTTGAAACTTGGTTGTCGTCACTATCGTGTAGATGAATGGTGGAATAACCAGTCCAAATATGACGATAATTCTTTCCCGGAACAGATTTTGAACACAAAACAACTTACTGACCTTAAAGGTCCGAATTTTCAATCTTTGCGTGAAGAACAGGCGCGATTCAACCGAGAGTACTCAATTGAAGTGCGAAGATGGGAAGTTTGCAATCTTGAAATTGTAGGAGAAATTTTAAAAAAGTGGATAGATAATATGCATCTTCGCAATGACTGGAGTAAAGAGGATCTCCGCGCCTCTCACGAAATGTTTTGCAATTCTCGAAGCGACTTGATTCATTTTGGTATTTACGATTCGAAAAATAATAAACTGATTGGTTTTCTGGTATTTAGTGAAATATCTCAGAAATGTTTAGGATGCAATGTTTTGGTAAATGATTTTGAGTATAGAAATTTATATCGCGCACTTATGTTAGAATGTGCGAGAATTGCAAACTCCCTCGGCTATCAATATTTGAATATTCAAGGATCGGAGGATGCGAATCAGTATTTATCCAAGCGTCGCTTGAAAGCAGAATTTGAAATTCCGAAAGAACATTTGATTTTTGATAAAAATTCATGTCTTTGAAATTTGCCGCCAAAGAAAAACTTGAAATTGTCATCGGTGCGGCTTCGCCGCCTTTTCGTCCGCCAGCTGGTGGATTCGCGGAGGGAATTTCTCGCCGCCTGCGGCGGCGAAATGTGGTCCCATACCATTATGAAGCCTTTGGCGCCCTTAAACTTGTTGAATTGTTTCATTCTCCTTAGATGTATTAAGGAGTCTCGTATGTATCTGAATTTGTTGAGCTTACTCAAGCCGGGAATGAACGCCCTTCTCGAAAGAAAGACCGGAATATATTTCATCACTAGAGTGAAAGACAAAATCAGTGCGACCACTAACAGTATCATCGCCAAACGGCTGAGTGCGATCCCTCGGAATCTCAAACACACCATCACGTTAGATAATGGCACGGAGAATAATAGCGCCTGGGCTTCATTTTTGGTAATTTTTTAATAAAGTGCTATCTTATACATTATGTCTACAAAAACCTTAAATATTCTAGGTTATATCGTAAAAGCGGGCATTATTCTTTTGCCGCTCACGGCGTTTATCGTTTCTTCCACTATGTTTTTTCCGTATATCACGGGCAAGAATTTCGCGTTTCGGATTACGGTGGAAATATTGCTGGCTCTTTGGGTGGTTTTGGCTATTTTTAAGCGCGAATATCGTCCCGCGATTTCGCCTATTTTGTATGCCGTGACCATTACGGTGGTGGTGTTGGCGTTGGCGACCATGTTCGGTGCCAATCCTTACCGCAGTTTTTGGTCCAATTACGAGAGGATGGAAGGACTCTTAGGGCATCTGCATTTGTTTGCTTACTTTTTGGTCTTGATAAGCGTGTTCAAGGGCGCGGCTGATTGGAAGAAAATGTTTTATAGTTTGGCCGCCACGGGCGCGGCCATGGCGCTTTACGGATATTTGCAATTTTATGGCGTGTTGGCAATCTCCCAACAGAGCGGTCCGAGAGTTGATGGCACTTTCGGCAATGCCAGCTATATGGCTATTTTTATGGTGTTTCAAGTATTTTTGGCGCTGTTTTTGTTTTTTCAATCGGAACAACGCTGGCTTAAAGCCTTATTTGCCGCGCTGTTTATCTTTGAAGTTCCGGTAATATTTTTAACGGCAACGCGCGGAGCTATTT
Organism: Candidatus Niyogiibacteriota bacterium; assembly: GCA_016214345.1. GTDB lineage: Bacteria > Patescibacteriota > Minisyncoccia > JACROR01 > JACROR01 > JACROR01. Next base: position 19,799 of record JACROR010000001.1, on the reverse strand, counting down.
TGGGTTTGCTGGGCGGGTTGGTTTTGTTTGGGCTTTTGCTTGTTATTTTTAATAAAAGCCGGAGTGTAAAAAAGGTTTCCATCGGCGTGATTTTTGGCATTATTTTATTAGCCGGAGCTTTTTGGCTTGCGCGCAATACTGATTTTGTCAAAAATAATTATGTACTGACGCGTTTTAGCGACTTGTCTTTACAGGAAAGAACGGTAGAGTCGCGTTTCACTATTTGGGGAATGTCGTGGCAGGGATTTAAGGAATATCCGTTGCTGGGCTACGGCATAGAGAATTATAATTTGGTATTTAATAAATATTATGAGCCTAAATTATGGCGGCAAGAGCCGTGGTTTGATCGCTCGCACAATGTATTTTTTGATTGGCTGATAGCGGCCGGGGCGCTGGGGTTGTTGGCGTATCTTTCTATTTTCGTAAGCGTATTGTATGTGTTATGGAAAAAATATGTTCAAGAGCGCGGATTGTCGGGAAGTATTTATGCTCCGGCGATTTTTACCGGACTTTTTGCCGCTTATTTTTTCCATAATTTTTTTGTTTTTGATAATTTAATTTCTTATTATCTTTTTTTCACGGTTATCGGGTTTATTCATTTTCAAGGAACGCAGGAGGCGATTTTGGAGGAATCTAAACAAAAATCAAGGCCGGCTGAGTTCGGTCCGGCGCATATGGCGGCGGCAGTTTCGGTTATTGTGGCGATGTCCGGCGTGATGTATTTTGTTAATGTGAAACCGGTTTTGGCGTCGCAGGCGCTTTTAAATGCTTTGAGAGATGTAAGTACGGAAGGGCAAAATGTTGATTTAATTTTGCGGGATTTTGACAAAGTTTTTGCTTATCGTTCGTTTGGCACCGGAGAGGCGAGAGAGCAATTAAGCGGCTATGCCAATAATATAGTAAAGTCCGAAGTGCCGATGGAAAGCAAAATTAAAGTATTGACCGCTGCCATAAAAGAAATGGAGGATCAGGCAAAGAATAATCCTAATGACGCGAGAACTTATTTGTTTTTATCTTCTTTGTATGGTTATGGCGGCAAAACTACGGACACGCTTGTTACATTGAACAAGGCTTTAGAGCTGTCTCCCAAAAAACAGCAAATTTATTTTTTGCTCGCCGATGTTTATATATCGCTTAACCAAAACGATAAGGCGGTTGAGATGATGCGGATCGCTTATAATTTGGATCAAAGTTATGATGCGGCCGCCCTAGGTCTTGCAATGGTGGAGATAATTAATGACAATCAGGATAACGCAGACGCTTTATTAAAAAAACATTTTGGCACTATTGTGGTGGCAGATCCTAAATTACTTACTGCTTATGCCCGTGTTGGCCGATATGATCGCGTAAGAGACGTGTGGCTGTCCTTGATAGAAAAAGATCCATCCAATGTCCAATATCATATAAGTTTGGCGGCTACTTATCTGAAGTTGGAAAATCGCGCGATGTCTGTTAAAGAATTGGAAAAAGCCATAGTATTGAGTCCTGAATTTAAAAAACAAGGCGAGGCCTTGATAAGCGAGATTAAGGCTGGCCGAAATCCATAGTTATCCACAGATATAATTTAGTTTCGGGCATAATTAATTTATACTAAGAATAATACATTATAAATGTCGATTTATAACGTTCATTATTTAATTAGAAAATTATCAATTAGTAAAAAATAATTATGCGAAGATTTTTAGATACGAAAAAGGCGTCAGGCATTATAATGGCGAGCTTGATGTCTTTTCTTTTGGTAGCGTTGTTTACGAGCGCGGCTACTACGATTAGCACGAGTATTAATACCGGCGGCACACTAGATGTTACCGGCGCAAGCACATTGACCGGCGCGGTCACTATGAGCGCAGCCGCCACGGTTGGTACTAATTTTACAGTGGATACCACCACTTTTTATGTTGATGGAACCAATAATCGCGTTGGTGTGCTGACCATAACTCCTAACACTGCGTTGGAGGTTGTGGGAACCGCGAGTTCAACGAGTTTGATAGTCGGCGGAGACAGCACTAATGGCACTATTGCCGGAATGGTATTTGGGACATGTAACCTGACTAGCACGACTTTAACCGCCTCAACCACACAAAATTTTGCATGCACTAGCGCTGCTGGTGTTCGTAGCGGTGATAAAGTATTTGTGATGGCGACTTCTAGCCTGGTCTCCGGAAGTTATAATCCGCAAATTTTTATCCGAGCGGCATCTTCGTCCATTATTAATCAGATTAATGTGGATCTTTTTAATGAGGGAATAACTCCTGGTGGCACACAAACTGTTTCCGGTACTTTGAATTTCTGGGCAGTGAGATAATTTAGCTTTTGAAAATTTAATTAACAATATGATGAAAATTTATTTAACAATTTTCTTGAGCTTGCTTTTACCCGTTTCAGCGTTGGCGGCAGACCTAAGTCTTGGTACGGACGCCATCATCAGCGTTTCTAGTATAAATTTGAATGTGTCCGGCTCTACTGCCGCTGTTGATTCCATAACAGTTAGCGCCAGCGATTTTACGGTAACTTTGTCGGGCGGGCAGTCTATAGAAATAACTTCTTCGGACAGAAGGTTCTTAACTGTAAGTCAGTTGGGATCGTTGGCGATTACTTCCACTTGTTCTTCTTCCAACGCGATTACTACTATTTCCAATCCGTCAGCCGGTGTGCAAGTAACGCCTACCATAACCCCACAAACTTCAGCTTGTATTGTAGACGGTGGTGGAGGAGGCGGAGGCGGTGGCGGAGGTGGTAGTGGAATTGCTCCGGTTATTCCCGCGCAAAACGGAGCAGTGGCAGTATCTGCCCCCGTGGCAGTGGTTACCGCGCCCACCATACCAGCCGCGATAATGGCTACGCCATCGTCCGTAGCAGTAGCGGTGTCTCCGGTATTTAGCAAGGCACTCAAGATAGGCGCAACAAGTTTAGATGTAAAAAGGCTTCAGCAATTGCTTAATTCAGACGCTGATACCAAAATTGCGAGCTCCGGTGTTGGATCTCTCGGCAAAGAAACGTCATATTTTGGATCTTTAACCGAGAAGGCTCTTCAAAAATTCCAAGCAAAGTACGGAATTGTTTCTTCGGGAACTCCGGCAACTACCGGATATGGAGCGCTTGGTCCTAAAACTCGCGCCAAGATTCAGGAAGTGTTTGGCGGCGCGGCTGCTCCGTCTGCCGCTCCTGCGGCGGTTCCCGCAGTAACGCCTTCAGCGCCCGTGTCAGCTCCTGCGACCGCTCCCACCACAGCCCCTGCTTACAATTTTGATTGGATGAATTTAACTCCCGCGCCGTCCCCACAATAGATATTGAATTGAGTTGACCAAATAAAACATCCCGGTTATGCCGGGATGTTTTATTGTTGTTGCGGCGCAATCGTGCTAAATTTTTGGTATGAACGACTTTTATAAATTTACCGTGGATTTAACCAAAAAAGCGGGCGAGTTTCTTAAGGAATTATATCATTTGGATTTCGTTGTATCGCATAAGGGAGATGATATTAGGGATGTGGTTACGGATGCGGATATAAAAATAAGCCATTTTATATCTTCTGCAATCAAGAAGCAATTCCCGGACCACGCGATTTATTCCGAAGAGGGCACTGATATATTTGTTAAAAAAACCAAATATGTTTGGAGTATTGATCCGATAGACGGTACTTCTAATTTTTCTCGGCATATTCCGCATTTCGCCATATGCGTGGGACTTATGGAAAATGGTGTGCCGGTGATTGGCGCCGTATATAATCCCATAACTGATGAATTATTTAGTTTTCAAAAAGGTGGCGGTGCGTTTTTAAATGGACAAAAAATACGAATTTCTTTAGAAACGGATTTAAAAAAATCTTTTGTGCTTTTACATGTTGGCCGAGATCCTAAAATCAGAGATTGGGGCATAGGACTTTATAAGAAGTTGTTAGGAGAAGTTAAAAAAATTAATAATTTTGCATCATCGTCGCTTGATATATGTTTTGTAGCCGCGGGAAGGGCGGAGTTGGCCGTATATGGCACTTTAACGACCATGGATATCTCTTCCGCCATAGGAATTCTGGAAGAGGCTGGTGGGCAAATTATGGTATCCGACTTATCCGAAAAATTCAGCAAAAAACCGCAGAAAGTATTTGCGGTTTGCAATAATGCCATTAAGGAAAGGGTTGCAAAGTATTTTTAAGCCACGGCAAATTCCTGTTGCCTTTCTTTTTCTTCATTGCTTCTCAGGGCGTCTCTTTGCCGCGTATAGTTTTCATGCTCTTCTGAAGATATTTTTTCGTCCGCGAGTATTTTAGACAGGACTTTTGTCCAAAAGTCCAATCTAATTTTTGTCAGTTGCAGAAAATTACCTTCAACTTTGGAAATCAGGCTTGCATGGTAATTTATCAATTGCGCCACCTTAAATGCGCGCATAACTCGCAAACAAAGATATTCTCTTTCTCCTCTGCTATTTTTAATATATTGCAGAAGTTTTTTTTCAAGCTCCGGGCTGTGTATCACCATATAATTTATAAAACGCGCCCATGACTCATATTTATTGCCATATTGGAGGGATGCGCAGTCTAACATATGAATGTGCGAATTTCTTATTCGGAAATTGTGGGGGACCAAGTCTTCATGTATAAGATAATAAGAATAAGTTCTTACCATATTAAGGTTTTGATCAAAAAGATTCTTCGCTTGCATTAGAGTTGAGAGCGTTTCGCTGTTTTGGTAATTTGCATTAGCATTTTTTATAAAGTTTCCGAATTTTTCTGAATAAAGTTCGGGGGTAATGATTTCGGCGATTTTTTTTATGGAACTAAGATGCTCATAGGTAGTCGCGTGAAATGCTTCTTGCCGTTCAAAGGCGTTCAAGGCCATGAAAAATTGCTGTTGCAAATCGTGTTTGACAAACACTCGTTCTTGATCTACATATTCCGTAGCCAAGAATATATAATTGTCGCGTTCCCCGAAAAATGTTTCTTTGGGAAGAGCTGGGCGATCAGTGGAATATTTTGCCGTGGCCAAATGATCGCGCATTATTTTTTCGCGCCGGATCTCGCGCATGCCGTCTTCATGCCCACTGCATTTTACTACTACGCGGTTGCCGGTTGATTTTTCAGCGCAAAAAAGTACAAGACTTTTTTGGCTTAATACGGCTCTCTCGCCGCTTATGTGCGGCTGTTTTTTTTCCATTTCCAGTCCTATTTTAAATAAGATTGGAGATATATTATTGAGCTCCGCTTGAATTTGATTTTTGTAGTCGGGTATCGCCATATGATGGATTGTCTTTTTGTGCGTTTATAGTATAGTATATTCTTATATTAAGCAATATGCCATGAAGACAGTTTTAGTAACCGGAGGCGCCGGATTCATAGGATCTAATTTAATACGAGAGCTTTTAAGCGGCGGCCAATATCGCGTGGCGGTTGTTGATAATATGGATAGTTCTTATGAGGTGGCGTATAAGGAGGACAACTTAAGGCCGTTTGATGGCCATGAAAATTTTATTTTTTATAAAAAAGATATTTTGGATTTTGCTGGTTTAAAGAAGATTTTTGAGAAAGAAAAGCCGGAATATGTCGTGCATCTTGCTGCCAAAACAGATACGAGAAAAGCGGTCGCCGATCCATATATTTATGAGGCGATAAATATTAAGGGAACTATTAATTTATTGGAGCTCGCGAAAGATTATGGAGTAAAAAATTTTGTTTTTGCTTCATCTTCTTCCGTGTATGGCAATACTGCCTCTGTGCCGTTCAAAGAAGACGATGCCCATAGTTTTGCAATATCGCCCTATGGCGCGACTAAGCGATCCGGAGAATTTTTTATTTACACTTATTATCATAATTTCGGACTTAATTCCGTGTGTTTGCGATTTTTTAACGCATACGGCGAGAATAACAGGCCGGATATGGTGCCTTACATTTGGACCGACAAAATACTTCGCGGCGAGCAGATTGAAATATCGGGAGGCGGAAGCAGGAAAAGAGATTATACCTATGTGGGCGATACGGTTGGGGCCATAATCAAGGCCTTGGAGCTGAAAGACGCCGGTTTTGAAATTTTGAATATAGGATACGGAAGGCCTTATTCGTTGCGAGAGCTTTTGGCGGCGTTAGAGAAGGTGATTGGCACCAAGGCCAAGGTTAAAGAAAGGCCAAGCCATGCGGCGAGTGTAGAAGAAACTTGCGCGGACATAAAAAAAGCCAAGCTTATTCTCGGGTGGGAGCCGGAAGTTTCGTTAGAAGACGGACTTTCTCGCTTAGTTATTTGGTTTAAACAAAATAGAATGAAAAATTTCAAGTAGGGTCTTGATGTGCGCGTCCCAGGAGAATTTTTCACGCAGAAGTTTTGTTGCGCCGCTCGTTATTTTATTTTGCAGTTCATGATCATCAAGCAATTTTTCTATGGCCTCTGCTAATTTTTGAGGATTGCTTGGTGGCACTAAAATTCCGGTTTCTCCGTCGTATACTGCTTCATCTGTGCCCGGCACATTTGTTGCTATAACCGGTATTTCTGCGGAAAAGCTGGCTAATATCGTATGTGGCAATCCTTCATACAGGGAATTTAGTATATAAATTTCGGATTCTTTTCTCAAATGTCTGGTTTGGGCATGCGACACATTCCCTATAAAATTAACCATCTGATTTACTTTAAGGTTTTGCGCGATTCTTTTAAGGTTTCCCAACTCAGGGCCGTCTCCCGCCACTATGAGCTTTAGGTCGGGTATTTTATTTTTTAAAATTGCCACCGCTTGTATTATTCCATCCACGCCCTTCCAAGAAACCAACCGTGCCGTGGTAAGCAGCTGGTGCTTTTTCTTTTCTATGTTAAATAGATCGTCTTCTTTGTATTCATTTTTTTGTTTGGCGGCATTGTAATTTAGAATGTGAGAAGATTGTCTGATGCCATAGGCTTTTATTATTTCTTCTCCGAGATATTTTGACGGCGTGGTTATTATGGTTGCGTTTCGCAAAACAAATTTTTGGATTTTTCTGAATACCCAACTTTTTAGTCCGCCGTCGGGATTTCGCAGAAAGTCCACTAATAGTTTTTGGGTTCTGTTTTCTCCGTATGCTCGCTCCCAGGCTTCGTCGCCTACGAATTTGAGCGCTATCGGTTTTTGTCGGAGTTTTGCGGCGAGTACGGCGGGTAGGCCTGCCGCCATCGCGTTTTGAACATAAATAATGTCTGCGTCTTTCGCATGTTTAAGAATCGCGAGAAAAAATACGATTAGTCGATAAGGAAGCGGCTTTAACTTATCAACAAAAATTAATTCCACGCCGCTTATTTGTTCCGGACTTTTTGCCGTATAAGCGACGATTTTGATTTGATGGTAATTTTTTAGGCGCTCCACCAACTCTTTCGTATAGGTGGCGGGACCGCCTATTTCGGGAGGGTAAAGGGGCGTTGCCAAAAGTATTTTCATATAGAATGTATAATACCATAAATATTTTTTTGTGTTGTAACCAATAATAATTTATGCGAATATTTAATTATGCAAAAATCTTTGTCGCTTATCTATCTTGAAAATATGCGTCTGCCGACCGAGAAGGCGCACGGCATTCAAATAATGAAGATGTGCGAGGCGTTCGCTCATTCGGGCATAAAAACCACTCTGGCGGTGCCGGCATTCAACAAAAATGCCAGCGATGCTTTTGAGTATTACGATGTGGCTCCCGTTTTTAGCATAGACAACGGTTACAGAACGCCCAGTTTTAGGCATCTGAATAAGCTATCCTTTATTTTGCGAACCTTTATTTTTTTTCTAAGTTTTCTCCGGCGCGGGGATTATAAAAATGCCGATGTGATTTTTGTTCGCGACGCCAACCTTGCCTTTTTATCGGCTCTTTGTGGTATTCATTTTGTGTGGGAAGTACACCAGGATTTTTATAGCCGCCGAGCCGATTATGCGATTAAAAAATCCATGGCCACATTTTTTATATCAAACGGCCTTAAAGAAAAATTTATTTCCTATGGTATTAAAGATAAAAATAAATTATATGTTTTTCCAGATGCCGTCGGCTTAGATAGGTTTGTGGTCGTTAAAGATAAAAATGAACCGAGAAAATTGGCAGGTTTGCCGGTAGATGTGCCTATAGTGTTATATAGCGGACATTTGTATGAATGGAAGGGAGCGCATATTCTTGCTGAGGCCGCTTCCAAAGTCCAATCAAATGTTTTATTTGTTTTTGTCGGTGGGACCGATGAAGATGTGGTTATTTTTCGCGAAAAATATGGCCAAAATCCCCGCATTAAAATATTAGGGCGCAAACCGTATGCCGAAATGCCAAAGTATAAACAATCCGCAAATATTTTGGTTATTCCGAATTCCGCTCGTTTTGAGATATCCAAATCTTACACCTCGCCTTTGAAATTATTTTCCTCTATGGCGAGCAATATACCTATTATTGCCTCAGACCTTCCGTCTTTGCGGGAAATTGTGGACGATAAAATGGTGTTTTTCGTTCCGCCCGACGATCCGGAACGGCTTGCTCAAATGATTGATTATGTGATTCAACATCCCGAAGAGGCCAAGGAAAAATCAATAGCCGCTTCAAATGAGATAAAAAAATACACATGGGATGCGCGCGCTCGCGGTATGCGGGAAATTATAGAAGCTCATCTGCCTTGACGGCGGATGACCGTAGCTATGGTTTTTAAGTATATGGAAAATTCCAGAGGCAGTGATCGGTTTTTTATGTAATAGAGATCATATTGCAGTTTTTCCATGGAGTCTTCCACGGAAGCGCCGTAAGGAAAATTAATTTGCGCCCATCCGGAAAGTCCCGGTTTTACGATGTGCCGCATGGCGTAATGCGGTATTTCTTTTTTCAACATTTCCACGAATTCGGGGCGCTCAGGTCTAGGGCCAACGAAAGACAGCTCTCCTTTCAGCACATTCCAGAGTTGCGGCAGTTCGTCTATTCTGGTTTTGCGCAAAATACCGCCAAACTTAGTAACGCGGCCATCTTTTTCCATTGCCCATTTTGCTTCGCCTTGTTCGGCATTTTGGACCATGGAGCGGAATTTAATAATTTCAAATATTTTGCCGTCTTTGCCAATTCGTTTTTGGCTGTAAAATACCGGACCTCGGCTGTCTATTTTTATCAATAAAGCAATCAAAGGAGTAATGATAATGGTCGCGGTGCCAAGGACAATGGCCAAAATAATATCTGACCATCGTTTTATGGTTTCAAACGCTCCTTTGTTTAACTCCATAAGATTTTCCAAAAACCAAGATTCGGTAATGAGAGACACCGGCACTTTGCCAAAAAGCTCCTCGTAAAATCTCGGAAAATCTACGATGGAGACGCGAAGCGGCAGTATTTCATAAAACATTCTTATAATTTCTTGGTTTTGTTTTATACTGCTGGATGCCACGATTAAAGAAACGCCTTTGTTTTTTATTAAGTCGGTCAAGTTGTGGTCAAAGTTAAATGCGGGAATTTCCGAAGGAATATCATAAGTGCCGCCATTTTCTTCGGGTAGTTTCATTATAGCCGCTATGTGGTAACCCAATTGAGGATTTTTAGCAATATGTGATATGAATTGCGCGATGTCTTTGGATAAGCCAAAAAATAAAATATTTATTTTCCGCGCCTTTATGAGCCACATCAAAAAATTTCTGCGCCAGATAATGAGTAGCAGAAGCGTTATTATTAAATCCAAAAACAGATTGGTTTTCGGGGTTATGAGGAAATACGGAATTAAATAAAATGCGGCTAAGGCGATGATGCCCGCGAATTCCATCGCCCATATTATTTGTTTTTGCATTTCTTTGGCGGAAATGAATTTGGCGGGGTCGTATAATCCGGCTATATAAAATATAACAATCCAGATGAAAAATATTATGGCAAAAGGGATTAAATGCGCGTTCCAGATTTTTGGAGTGGGCAGTCCGCCGTATCTTATGGTAAGAGCGAGAAGTAGCGAAATATAGAGAATGGCGACATCTCCTAAAATTAGTATTATTTTATTGAATTTTTCTCTTGCGGGCATGCCGCTATTTTAGCACTGTTTCAGTAATTTTAAAGGGTTAAAGAAATGAGCGTTTTTAGCTGGACTGCGGATTATTTTCGTGCTATGTTGTTAAAAACCGTTGCTTTACAATTGAACAATCAGGAAGAGGTGAGCCATGAGCGATCTTAAAATTGGCGTGATTGGATTAGGATTTGTGGGCCGGCAAGTGGCAAATTGGTTTTTGTCGCAGGGCTGGAGGCAGGGACAGGATTTGTTTCTTTATGACGCGAATCAGGAGCCTGATTTGAAAGATGACGTACAAACAGCGGAAATCGTATTTATTTGCGTGCCCACGCCAAGCCGTAAGGATGGCCGTTGTGACAGTTCAATCGTGGAGAGTGTCGTGGCGCAGTTTCGTACGTCGGATAAAATCGTGGTTATTAAGTCCACGGTTGAACCGGGCACTACGGATATGTTAGGCGAAAAATATAATGTCGCTACCTTGTTTAATCCAGAATTTTTGACGGAAGTCAACGCGGATTTGGATTTTGTGGATCCGGATCGCCAGATTGTGGGATTTACGGAACGGAGCCGGCCTTACGCGCGTACGGTGCTTAATATTTTGCCTTGGGCGAAATTTGAAAGTCCCGGGGTGGAGAATTCCTCGATTCAAATTACGGCATTTGAAGCCGAATTAGCTAAATATTTTGCCAATATGTTCGGCGCCTCCAAGGTCAGTTTTGCGAATGCGATGAATGTCGTGGCGGAAGCGATAGGCGCGGATTACGATCATATCAAGCGAGTCGTGACGGCAGATAGTAGAATCGGCGGGGCGTGGACGGATGTCAAGCGCGGCGGTTACAGAGGATTCGGCGGATATTGTTTTCCGAAAGATTCCCGTGCGCTCATTTCTTGGATAAACAGCTTGTATGAAGAAAGACGCGCGAAAGGCGAAGATACGAAATTATTGAAAGCCGTGCTCGACTTGCTTTACGCGAGTTACGCATTCAATGAAATTTTGCTCGAGTCGCAGGGACTTTCCATAGAAGATGTTAGCGGACACATTGAAAAAGGAGGAGAGTGACATGTATGATTTAAACGGCAAAAGAATAATGGTAACTGGAGGCCTCGGTTTCATCGGTAGCCGTGTCGTGGATAAATTGGTGGAATATGGCGCCATAGTCAAAGTAGTGGATGTAAAACATCCGAATGATTATGCGGCTTTCCATAATGATAAGGCGTCGTATTTCGTGATGGATATTGCCCATCTGGAGCAGATGCGCGAAATTTTCGCGGCAACGCGTCCGGATTTCGTGATTCATTGCGCGGCGTTTGCGCGCATGCAACCGTCTTTTGAACAACCGGATGAATGTTTTTTGTCTAATGTGGTTGGCGCCAGAAATATTCTGCTTTTGAGCAAAGAATTCGGCGTGAAGCGCGTGGTGTATTCTGCCTCCTCTTCGGCTTACGGCGAAGCAGAACTGCCTCTGACAGAAGACATGAAATTGGCGCCACGGGCGTTGAATCCGTATGCTTCATCAAAGCGTATCGGTGAAATGCTTTGTTACGACATGGGCGTATTAACCGGCGGGCCGGAAACGGTTTGTTTGCGCTACTTCAATGTTTATGGTCCGCGTCAGCCGGATACGGCTGAAGGTCCATACGCTACCGTGATCGGCATATTCCTTGATCAATACAAGGCAGGTGTTCCTATGACCGTGGTTCCCGATGGATTGTCACGGCGCGATTACACGCATGTGTATGATGTGGCGAGCGCTAATATTGAAGCGATGCTTTCGCCCAAAGTAGGGAAGGCGGAAATCATCAATGTCGGCTGCGGCAAAAATTATTCCATTTTTGAAGTGGCGGCATTGATTCATGGCAAACCGAAGGAAGCGCTGGTAGAGGGCAAGGATTTCGTTTTCATCGCGCCTCGCAAAGACGAGGCGAAAGAAACACTTGCGTCGTGGGAGCGCGCCAGAAAACTTTTGGGCTGGAGGCCGTTTGTTACATTAGAAGATGGCATTGCCAACTTAAAGAAGCATTTATGAAACCCTACATTGATTACACCTTACTTGATGAAAAAGCTCCGCTGGAGAAATATATGGAGCTTTGCCAAACGGCGAAGCTCCATTCCGATCTGGTGCGGAGCGTATGCGTGCCGCCGAATTTAACAATTCTGGAATTATGCGCGCGGGAAACTGCGGATAGCAAAATCTTCGTGTGCGCGGTCAATGACTTTCCGTTCGGCGATGGAGGCATAAGACGCAAAAATAAAGAAGTCATTTTGGCTTATACGGCGGGTGTCAGAGAAATTGATACGGTTATCAATTTGCCGGCGTTGAAAAGGGGATATGTTGCCGCCGCGTTAGAAGAGATGGAGAAATTCATGGCGGTAGCGCCGAAAGACTTGCGCGTTAAAGTAATTTTAGAAACCGGTCATAAGTGGTATGACGAAGCCTTGCTTAAAAAGGTCTCAGTGAAATTGGCGAGTTTTGGAGTGTTTGCGTTAAAAACCTCTACGGGGTTAAAAGATGTAGACACTCCGGCCGGATTTTTGCCGGAAATTTCACTTGCGGAAAAAATACGGCACGCGCGCTTGATGCATAAGGCCGCGCCCGATGTTTTCATCAAGATTGCGGGCGGCATTAAAACCGCAAAGGATACGCAAAGGATTTTATCGGCCATTCATTCAAAAAAAGTAATTATCGGAACCAGTTCTCCGGTTTGGAATCCAGAATAAATATTTATAAAACTATTAAACCTCGCTTTTACGCGAGGTTTTTATTTGGAATTTTGTTTGGACAAAAAATAATTGTCACGTTATTATTTAACCAATAAAAAATGACCAGATGGTAATATAGTTTTTTAACAATTTTTTAGCTTGTCAACCTGAACAGACAGAGGAGGATTTGCGTTGGAGCCAAGAGTTGGTTTGATATTGCGTACCTATGCTACCGATTCAAAAGATGTGGCAGGAAGAGTGGCTACGGTTAAGGATGCCGTAGAACGGGCCGTGCGATTAACGATAGGCGGATACCAAGCCATTCACAGGATAGATGTGTTGGTTTGGGCGGATAAAAGATTTGCCGAATCGGATTGTGGTTACACATATGCATCTCTTCAGAGCGCGCTTCAGGGCGTGCCCGATGTTTATTTAAGCGAAGTGCGGCGCGGCGATCTGTTTTGCGGCTTGCTTAATTATGGGATAGCTTTGCAGTTGCGAAATGGCATGGATTATTCCATTATTTTGTCCGTTAGCGCTAGAAGTTATTTCAATGAGCCCATTCAAAAGGGCGCGCGCGCCGTTGGCGTGGCAATCAATGAGTTGTCGGAATCCATCCATGAAGGAAGATTGGCAAACACTTTTTGTTTGTGGGACAATGTTGCGTTAATGACGGTCGGCGGTTTTGATTTGCGGGCCGCTAAAATCGCTGATCATCAATCGGGGACATATATACTAGGATGGTCTAAGGAAATGCACCAAATGGCGCATTATCAGTTGTCCGGCGTGGAAGAAATAATTCCTTTAGCCAGATTGGTGGAAAATTTTGGGCCATGCATAGCGGCCATTGATCCGCAAGGCGAAGGCGTTCAAAAGTATGAGTTGCCCGATCCTGCGCAGCAGCCAGAACTTTATAAGCGCCATATGTCAAAAATGGCAACCAAATTTGAAAGACAAACGGTATTATTGGCATCTATTGGCGTTCAGCCCTCTTTTTTACAGAGCGGTTTGATAAAAAAATAATTGCAGTCAAAAATCTCATAGCAGAATATGCTATGAGATTTTTTTATATTCCGCGCCAGATAATCAAAACAACGCCAATCAGCATAATGATCGCGCCCGCAAGTCGTTCGCGCAATTTCTGTTCTTTAAAAAATAGATAACCGGCGATGGTGGTGAAAATTATGCTAAGGCGTTTTATGGCTATGACATAGCTTACCAGTATCAGATTGACGGCCGTCATTTGAAAAATACTAACCAACGCTCCAAAAAATCCGATCAAGAATAAAGTTTTGGTGTCTTTAAATATTTTTATTTGATTGGCGGGGCTGTTTATCCACCATAAAATCGGCAACAAAACAATGACTATAAAAATATTAACTGCTGTTGCCCACAAAATAGGCGAAGAATTTTGCACGCCTATTTTATCAAAGTTAGAGGTAATTGACCAGATAAAGGCGACCAACAACATTAGCCGAGATCCTTTTTCTTTGAGCAATGCCTTGAAGGGTTCCAAATATCCGTTTTTCTTTTCTTGAAGATTGAGAATATAGGATCCCAATACAATCAAGAGAATTCCGACGACGCCGATGATCGTTGGCGTTTCTCCCAATATTACAGGAGATGTTATTAAAAGAAACGCCGGAGAAAAGGCGAGCATGGGAACAGTTACCGAAAGATCAGAATATTTTATGGCTTTCATGCTGAGAACGGTGGTTAGGGAGTTCAATCCTCCGCTTATTAAAAGGGCCAGCCAGAATTTTTCGTTGATTATTTGTAAGGCTGATTTTTCTGTCAATGCAAGCATTAAAAGTAAAAATGGCAATGAAAAAAATCGCAAAGTCCACGCCATAGAATATTCGCTTTTATTGATTAGCGCTTTTTTGCTTAAAACATTGGTCGTGGATTCCGCTATTGCGGTCAAGAAAGCTAAAATAAAACCCATCTTTCAATGTTACGCTCAGAAAAATTTTTGTAAACGCAATGATTATATTTAGTAATAATTAGTAATCTAATTTTATTTTTTATTTTTCTATGCTAATATTTTTTAATGCGATTTGAGAATATGGATAAAAAGAAAATGGTTTTGATCGCGATGCTTGTTTTGGCGACCGTGGGATTGTTTGATGCCGCTTATTTGACTTGGGAGCATTACAGCGGCGAAGGCGTCAGGTGCGTTATTTTTGAAGGGTGCAATACTGTGTTAAACAACCCTTACGCGATTATGTTTGGATTGCCGACCTCTCTTTGGGGCATGATTTATTACGCCGGATTTTTATTTTTGACGCTAATATATATGATAGAAAAACAAAAATACGCGCTTTGGGGAGCGTGCGCTTTAGTTGGACTAGGCGTCTTATTTTCGCTCTATTTTGTTTATCTTCAACTTTTTGTTATAAATGCGATATGTTTTTATTGCATGGTTTCCGCCACCACGACCGCGCTTCTCTTTTTATTGTCACTTGGACACTCGGTGTCCAAGTGAGGATTTTCTCTGCGTGGAGTATATTATTTACCAAATTCATATATAATAATAGAAAGGCATAGATATAGATAATAACCTAAAAACTATAACCTAGAACCTGAAAACTAAAAAGCAAGGTCGTGATATTTATAAAAAATAAATTTTTTAATTGAATTATGTGGAAAAATTGGATTAATGGAGTTTTAGGATTGTTGGTGATTTTAGTGCCGTTTATAAATTTTTCTTTGGCGGTTGAGCGCATGGTTTTAATATTGTTGGGTGTTGTTATTGCCGTGTTGGGATTTTGGGCGGTATCCGGTGAAAAAAGCGCGCAGCCGGGAGAAGTAGCGCCTCTCGCGCCGCAAAAGCCGCGTGAACCGGTAATTACGGAAAAGCCCACCATGCCGGGACATTTGGGAATGTAAAGATATTTTAATTTGGAGGCCAAGCCTCCAAATTTGATTTCTAATAAAATTCCGGCTACACCGGAATTTTATTCGCGTATGCTACAATTAAGCCATGGCCGAAAGATATAATTATTTGATCATTGGCGGAGGGATAGCTGGTACGACTGCGGCGGAAACCATTCGTAGCCAAGACGGCGCTGGTTCTATCGCGTTGGTGGAAGCCGAGCCGCATTTTTTGTATTCGCGCGTCGCGTTGCCTGATTTTGCCGCCGGTAATATTCCCGCGGAGAAATTAATGCTTCGCCGTCTAGCTGATTATGAATCCGCTAAAATAGATCTGTATTTGGGCGAGCGTATTGAATCTTTGGATTTGGGCGCCGCGGAAGCGCGCACGGCTTCAGGCAAGATTTTTATTTTCAATAAGGTTCTTTTGGCCGGCGGCGGGCATCCCAAATTTTGGCCGCAAGAAGAGGGCGCGCTATCTCGCGTGGCACGTTTGCGCACAATGCAAGATGCCGGGCGCGTCCGGGAACTTATGGAAAAATATCGGGAAGTGGAATGGGTCAATCCCAAATTGGGCATTAAAGAGAAGCGGCGCGGTAAAGTTTTGGTTGTTGGCGGTGGATTGAATGCCTTGGATCTCATAGATATTTTTTATAACGCGGGTTTTGAAGTAACCGTGCTTTTGCGCAAAAAGCGTTTTTGGGAAGAGCATCTGGATGAACGCGGTTCCGCGATGTTCGCCGATTTGTGGAAAAGCCGCGGCATAGAGATATTTTTTGATTCGGAGGTTAAGGCCATATCGGAAGCGCTGGACAGCGCGAGAGTGCTCACCGATAAAGGCGATAAAATAATCGCGGATATAGTGGCGGTGGGCGTGGGATTGGAACGCAATTTGGAATTGGCAAAATCGTGCGCTCTTATGCATGGTGTTGGCATTAGGGTTAATGAATTTATGGAAACCTCCCGTAAAAATGTTTGGGCCGCGGGCGATGCGGTTGAATATCCGGACCTTTATTCCGGAATGGATAAATTGTCCGGCAGTTGGAGCGAATCTTTTATGCAGGGCAAAGTTGCCGGTTTTAATATGGCATTAAATGACGGCGAAGAGAACAAGCCTGCCTGTCCGGCAGGCAGGCGCGTAAAATTTGACACCGTATTTTCTTACGCGGTTACGCATTTGAAAAATCATATCGCGCTTATTGGCCATGCCAGGGAAGATGTCGGTATTGAAGCGGTAGCGCGTGTTCGGGAAATGCGTGGCGAGTATTCGCGTTTTTTCTTGAAAAATGGCATAATGATAGGCGCCATTCTTCTGAACGGACAAGAATATTTGGGGAAGGTTGTGCGGATGATTCGGGAGAGACGCGATTTGTCGGAACATAAAAGTAATTTAGCAGACCCTGATTTTGATCTGAATAAAATCTAAATACCATGAAAGATTTGTCGCGGCGCGTAAAAAAATTTATTTTGGGTTTGAATATGTCGGCGAATAGGCGTTGGCAGGCTCTTTTAGTGGGAGCTATTTTCGGCATAGGTATATTTGTTTTGGCTCCCAATATCAATGATGGCCAATCGAAATATGTAAAAGAAAATGTTGTTTGTGAGGGGGCGGATTGCGCCGTTAAAGTTGAGCCTGCGAAAGTAACGCATCTAAAAACGCCAAAATCAGTAAAGGCAATATATATGACAAGTTGGGTCGCGGGGACGACCGATTGGCGCAAAAGTCTCGTTAATTTTATAGATTCGTCAGAATTAAACGCGGTAGTCGTGGATGTCAAAGATTATACGGGGCGGATTTCTTTTGAAGTTTCCGATCCTGAAATTGCCGCGTTAGGGGCGCCGGAAAAGCGCATTCCGGATATCGGGGGTTTTATAAAAATTTTGCACGATAAAAATATTTACGCGATCGCGCGCATAAGCGTTTTTCAAGACGCTTTTTTGGTTAAATTACGCTCTGACTTGGCGGTTAAAACCAAAGAAGGGGTGGCGTGGAAAGATTACAAGGGTATAAGCTGGCTGGATCAGTGTTCCAAAGAAGTTTGGGATTATACGATAAAGATCGCGCGGGAAGCGGAGCGCGTCGGTTTTGATGAACTTAATTTTGATTACATAAGATTTCCATCCGACGGCAACATGAAAAACATTGTTTATACTTTTTGCGGCGATGTGCTCGGAGGTTATCAACTTGGAGGTTCAACCTCCAAGTTAGACTTGGAGGTTGAACCTCCAAGTAAAGCGGACATGCTGGAACAATTTTTCAAATATCTATCGGACAACTTAAAAGACATTGGCGTGCCTCTGTCCGCGGATCTCTTCGGAATGGTAACGGTCAACACCGATGATTTAAATATCGGACAGGTGTTGGAGCGGGCGGCTCCGTATTTTGATTACATCGCGCCCATGGTATACCCGTCGCATTATCCGAAGGGGTATAACGGTTATAAAAATCCGGCGGATCATCCTTACGAAATAGTTTATAAGGGCATGAAAATGGCCTCCGATCGGTTGATCGCCGATAGTTCTACGCCTGAAAAACTTCGCCCATGGATTCAGGACTTTGATCTGGGAGCGATTTATACGGCGGAGATGGTCAATCTGCAGAAGAGGGCGGTTTATGACGCGGGGCTTACAAGCTGGATGGTATGGGATGCGTCTAACAAATATACAAAAGAAGCGTTTTATCCATAGCCGGTCAGTTTTCAACATTTGATATTTGAGTTTGTAAGCTCGCTGGTGTAAAATTAATATATCATGTAAAATTAATATATCATGAACAAGAAAAAGATAGTTATTATAATAGCAGTAATGGTTGTTATTATAATATCGGCGGCAGTTTTTTATTATTTTACAGTAATAAAAAAATCCGCTGTTGAGCCATTCGTCCCTTTTACTAGTGAAGAGAAGCGCGCTGTGCTTAAAGATTTGTCGGTGCCTGAGGGCGATGTTTTGCCTGATGCCGAAAAACAGAAAATTTTGAAAGAATTATCCGCGCCGCCTAAAACCGCTCCTTCTTCCGCAATGCAGCCGGAAATAACGCCTCAAATTAACGATGCGGAAAAATTAAAATTATTGGAATCGTTAAAAAATCAGTAAGCGCGAATTTTTATGAACATGCCTAAAAATGCCAATGAAAACAAAAAAGAATTTGTCAAAATAGATAAGCAGTTTGATAATTTGGGACAGATTCTCAAAAAGAGTTTTGAACAAATTGACAAACGTTTTGAGGACATGGATGTTAGGCTTGGGAACATGAATGCCCGTCTTTTTGTTATTGAACGGGATATCGCTGAAATTCGCGCTCATTTTGTTTATCGTCCCGAGTTTGAGGATTTAATGGGCAGAGTAAAATATTTGGAAACAAAATTAGGCATTAAAAGTGGAAAGTAACCGCTTTTAAAAATGAATACGGAATCAAATTTTAACAGGGTAAATAATAAAATAATTTAAAAATATTATGTTAAAGCACATCTCGTCTTTTTTTAAGAAAACCATCCCGTCGGCTTTGGGGATGGCGGTTATGGTTTTATTTACCGCTTTTTTTATAAATGCGATTGTAGTGCTGGCGTTTTCCGCTCCGAGCGGAGCTCCATCGGTTAGCACCAATGTCGCGGCTCCTGTTAATGTGGGTGGCGCGTCCCAGATAAAGAGCGGCGCGTTGTGGATTGGCTCTTTGGGAACTGATGGCGGCGAAGCAAGTTGAATGTAGTTGGTTCTATTCGAGCAAACCGTAGTGACGCGAGCGCTGATTATACGCGGATAGATTATGACGGAATTTATAGTACCGGCACTAATCTGTATGTACTTTCTCCAGCAGGATATGACACCGTTTTTTACGCAAATGCCGCTGAAGTGATGAGATTAAAGGGCGGCAACGTCGGCATCGGGACGGTGAGTCCCGAGGCGAAGTTGGAAATTGCCGGACAGATTAAAATCACCGGAGGCTCTCCGGGCGCCAATAAAGTTTTGACTTCGGATAGCACAGGTTTGGCGACTTGGCAAACTCCGACTGCTTTTTCCGAAACTGATCCAAAGGTGGGCAGCTTAACCACCAATTATGTGCCAAAATGGAATGGCACAGCTTTGGCAAATGGCACAATTTTTGATAACGGCAACGTCGGCATCGGGACGGTGAGTCCGGAAAGCAAGTTGAATGTAGTTGGTTCTATTCGAGCAAACCGTAGTGACGCGAGCGCTGATTATACGCGGATAGATTATGACGGAATTTATAGTACCGGCACTAATCTGTATGTACTTTCTCCAGCAGGATATGACACCGTTTT
>JACROR010000003.1 GCA_016214345.1 Candidatus Niyogiibacteriota bacterium | reverse complement strand
TTTTGGACGGATTGGCAAAAATAGACGAATTAGTGAGTGAAGCTGCGCGTCTTGGGATGCCGGCGCTCGCTTTAACCGACCACGGCAACATGTACGGAGCCGTGGAATTTTATAAAAAAGCAAAATCCGCGGGGATCAAGCCTATTTTGGGCGTAGAAATTTATGTCGCGCCTCGTTCCATGAAAGATAAAACGCCCGGCATAGACGACAAACGCTACCACCTGATACTTTTGGCAAAAAACAACGAAGGCTACAAAAATTTAATAAAACTGGTAACCCTCGCGCATCTGGAAGGATTTTATTACAAACCGCGCATCGATAAAGAAACGCTTCGTCAATATTCCAAAGGGCTCATCGCCCTCTCCGCCTGCCTTTCCGGCGAAATTCCGCGCGCTCTTTTCACCAAGAACAAAAATGGCGCGAAAGAACTTCTCCGCGAATACAAAGAAATATTCGGCGAAGAAAATTTTTTTCTGGAACTCTCCCACCATCCGAACATACCGAACCACAAACGGATACAAGATGCCTTGATCGCATTGGCGCGGGAAACCGAAACTGCGGTCGTAGCATCGCAAGATATACATTATCTAAAATCCGATGACGCCAAAGCGCAAGACATACTTCTCGCGGTACAAACCAATTCCAAATTGGACGATGAAGACCGCCTTACCATGCAAGACGATGATTTTTCCATGACACCTCCCGAAATAATGAAAGAACATTTCAAAGAAATTCCGGAAGCGGTGGAAAATACGGTCAAAATCGCCGACATGTGCGATCTGAAACTGGAGCTCGGCAAATTGCAACTGCCGCACTTCCCGACCCCGAACGGCGAATCCCCGGAAGATTTTTTAAACACCCTCTGCGAACAAGGCATCCAAAAAAGATACAACGGAAACCCCAACCAAGAAGCGAAAGAACGCTTGACCTATGAATTATCCGTAATACGAAAAACCAATTTCTCCTCGTATTTTTTGATCGTCCAGGATTTCGTGAATTGGGCGAAAGGCCAAGGCATAATCGTAGGACCCGGACGCGGGTCAGCCGCAGGTTCGCTTATCGCCTACGTGCTTAACATAACGGATATAGACCCGCTCAAATATGACCTGCTATTCGAAAGGTTCATGAATCCGGACCGCATAAGCCCGCCCGATATTGATCTGGATTTTGCCGATACCAGGCGCGATGAAGTACTTCATTATGTCACGAAAAAATACGGCAACGACCATGTGGCGCAAATAATCACTTTCGGCACCATGGCGGCGCGCGCCGCCATACGCGATACCGGCCGCGCCCTGGGATTAAGTTACGGATTTTGCGACCAAACCGCCAAAATGATACCCTTCGGATCTTCTTTGAAAGAGGCCTTGGATGACGTCGCCGAATTCAAGGCGGCGTACGAAAACAACGCGGACACCAAACGGCTGGTGGATTTCGCCAAGAAATTGGAAGGCGTGGCGCGGCACGCTTCCACGCACGCCTGCGGAGTGGTGATCACCAAAGACCCGCTAACCGACATGATCCCGCTTCAATACGCCACGACCGGCAGCGGAGACAACAAAATCCAGGCGATAGTCACGCAATATGAAATGCACGCGGTGGAAGATCTGGGACTTTTGAAAATGGATTTCCTGGGGCTTTCCAACTTAAGCATCATCGAAGAAACCTTAGCGAGAATCAAACGGCTACATGGCGAAGAAATAGCCATAAACCAAATACCTTTGGACGACCTGAAAACTTACCGCCTGCTTTCCCGCGGAAATACCGTCGGCGTGTTCCAACTGGAAAGCGCCGGCATGCAAAGATATATCAAAGAACTTAAACCATCTTCACTGGAAGACATCATAGCCATGGTCGCGCTCTATCGACCCGGACCGATGGAATTTCTGCCGAGCTACTTGGCGCGCAAAAACGGACAAGAAAAAATAACCTACCTCCATCCAAAAATGGAGCCGGTCCTGAAAAACACTTATGGAATAATGATCTATCAGGAACAGCTGATGCGGGTCGCGCGCGATCTGGCGGGATTCTCCATGTCCGAAGCGGATATTTTGCGCAAAGCCGTAGGCAAAAAGATCAAGAAACTGATGGACGAACAAGCGGAAAAATTCATAGCGGGAGTCGGCAAGACCATAGGATCAAAAGAATTAGGAGAAAAATTATGGCGATGGATAGAACCGTTCGCCAGATACGGCTTTAATCGCTCTCATTCCGCGGGCTACGCGCTCGTGGCATATCAAACCGCCTATCTTAAAGCGCATTATCCCAAAGAATACATGGTTTCGCTTTTAAATTCGGACGCCAAAGATATAGAAAGAATGTCTTTCCTGATACAGGACGCTAAAAATACGGGCATAGAAGTTATGCCTCCGGATATAAACGAATCCGAGGTCGGCTTCACGGTAGCCGGGGATAAAATACGTTTCGGATTGGGAGCCGTAAAAAATGTAGGACACAATATCGTATCTTCCGTGGTTACTGAACGCGAACAAAACGGCGACTTCTCTTCTTTGGAAAACTTTTTGGAACGCATCTCTTCCAAAGACCTGAACAGAAGGTCCCTAGAAGCGCTTATAAAATCAGGCGCCTTGGACAGTTTGGGCGAGCGAAACGCCATGCTAAAAAATTTGCCCATTGTGCTGGATTACCAAAAAGAAACCAAGGACGCCAAGATCAAAAATCAATCATCCCTATTTGCGTTAATGGAAGATCGTTCATCAGCCCCCTCTTTAAAATTGGCGGAAACGCCACCTGCATCATTAAACGAAAAACTTAAATGGGAGCGGGAACTTTTGGGTCTTTACATTTCCGGACATCCGCTGGACGAATTCCGCGACACTTTAAACCAACACAAAATGAAAATACCGCAGATCAGATCCATGCGGGACGGCGCGCAAGTTACCGCCATAGGCATGGTGGAAAACGGAAAAACCATCGTAACTAAAACCGGCAAACCCATGATGTTTTTAACCTTGAATGACTCAGCGGCCAATATAGAAGTGGTCGTATTTCCGGACGCCCTCACCAGTTACGGCCATTTGCTACAAGCGGAAAATGTGGTTAAAATCAAAGGTAGAGTGTCGCTGCGACAAGGCACGCCGAGCATTGTCTGCAACACCGTGGAGTCACTTTCGCGCATAGCGTAAAAATCATTTGCCAACATGGAAAAACCCCTAAAAATACCGGAGTCCAAGCATACGAAAAAAGATTTTGAACTGCCGGGCAAACAAAAAATGGAGTGGGAATCCGATCCGCGAACCGGAGAGATCTTGAGCTTGACCAAAAAAGACGCTAAAGGCCACGTCTTGGAATTTTATGATCTTAGGCGAGAAGAACTGGCGCAGATATATGAGACGCATGAAAAAGCCGCCTCGCAGCCGGAAAAACTAAAATGCAAAACTCCCACTGAACAATCGCCGGAACAGAAAGCCGCCGAAGACAAAACGTCGTACCACTGGCAACGTTATGGAGAACGCTGGGACCCCAAAACACACACAACCGCCGTATTTTTTCATAACGCCGTTAAAAATCATTTCCTGGAAATAACGCAAGACAATGACAGCGGGAAAGTATCAAAATACGTTGAGCGAGATGCCGCAGGCGATATAGTAAATTTTGAAAATTTTGATGCCACGGCACGCAACCCGTCAGATCTTCAATCCCAACTTGACCAAGCCAAAAATGACCACACCTATTTTAAAGAGCTTGAAAATTCAGGATGGAAACCTACGCAACAATAAATAATAAATCTCATTCAAATTAAAATTCAAGTAAATGACAACCGCGCCCATTGAAGTCAAAAGACACTCTTACGCCCACATAATGGCGTATGCCATTAAAAATCTCTGGCCGAATGCCAAATTCGGCATAGGACCTGTCGTGGAAAACGGGTTTTATTACGACATTGATTCCAAGCATAAATTCTCACCCGACGATTTGCCAAAAATAGAGGCGGAAATGCGAAAAATCATATCCTCAAATGCCGGCTTCAAGAAAAAAATCATAACGCACGGCGATGCCCTTAAATTATTCAAAAAACTCGGCCAACCCTACAAAGTTGAACTAATAAAAGACCTGAAAAAAGAAGGCGTGAAAACAAGCGTTTATGAAACGGGCGATTTTACCGATCTTTGCAAAGGGCCGCATGTGACATATACGAACGAACTATCCCCTGACGCGTTCAAGCTAGTAAAGATCGCCGGCGCTTATTGGAAGGGCGACGAAAAAAAAGCGCAACTGCAACGCATTTACGGACTGGCTTTTAATACCGCCGCGGAATTGCAAAACCACATCAAATTACTGGAAGAAGCGGAACGCCGCGACCACAGACATTTGGGAGCGGAACTCAAGCTTTTTATATTTTCCGATCTGGTAGGTCCCGGATTGCCGCTTTACACCCCAAAAGGAGCGACGCTTCGAAGCACCATACAAAACTATTCGCGCGAACTGCGGCAAGAAATCGGCTATCAAGAAGTATATTCGCCGCAGATCAACAAAGCAGAACTCTTTAAAATTTCCGGCCATTACGACAAATATAAAAATGACATGTTCCATGTGCGCTCCAATTATTCCAAAGAAGAGTATTTCTTAAAGCCCATGAACTGCCCCCAACACACCCAGATTTTTGCTTCCGAAATACGCAGTTACAAAAACATGCCGGTTCGCATCGCCGATTTCGCTAATTTATACCGCGACGAAAAACCCGGAGAATTGTCCGGGCTCACCCGCCTTCGCGCTTTCTCGCAAGACGACGGACATTGCTTCTGCCGCGAAGACCAAATAGAAGAAGAATTCGCCGCCATCCTGGGCGTCATTGAAAAAGCCATGCGAACTTACGGACTGAATTATTATGTCAGATTATCGCTCCGCGACGAAAAGAATAAAAAGGCGTATTTAGGCGATGATAAAGTTTGGAAAAAATCGCAAAAAATATTGGAAGACTTACTCAAAAAAATCGGCATTAAATACGTATTGGGACCGGGCGAAGCGGCGTTCTATGGACCGAAGATGGACCTGATCGCGAAAGACTCCCTCGGCCGCGCATGGCAACTCTCCACCATTCAGCTTGATTTCAATATGCCCACGCGCTTCAAATTGGAATACGTCGGCGCCGACGGCAAGCAACATACGCCGGTCATGATTCACAGCGCCATTGCGGGATCGCCAGAACGATTTATGGCAATACTGATAGAGCATTATGCCGGAGCATTCCCCTTGTGGCTCGCGCCCGTACAAGCCGTGGTCCTCCCCATCAGCGAAAAATTCAACCAATATGGGAAGCGGGTTTTATCGGAATTATCCGCGGCCAGCATACGCGCGAAGATGGACGATTCCAACGAAACGCTGGGCAAAAGAATCCGCGCCGCGGAAATGCAAAAAATTCCCCACATTCTAGTGATAGGCGAAAAAGAAGAATCCGCCGGACTTGTCGCCGCCCGTCACCGAGAAACCAAACAACAAGAAACTTTGCCTGTCGCCGATTTTATCAACAAACTAAAACAACAGATTACCGATAAAAAATAATACCGGACACCCTCAAAATACGGCCTTGTTTTAAGGTCGTATTTTGTTTAGCATTGATAAATATGCCAAAGACAAAAAACAAAAAATATTACCTAAAAACTTTCGGATGCCAGAGCAATATGGCGGATTCCGACCGCATCCGCTGGATTGCCGAATCGTGCGGCTACGCTTCCACGCCCAAAGAAAACGTGGCTGATCTCATAATTTACAATACTTGCTCCGTCCGCCAATCCGCCGAAGACCGCATTTTCGGACGCAACAAAATCATCAAACAACTAAAAACTAAAAACTCTAAACTAAAAATTATTCTGACCGGCTGTATGATGCACTACGGCGAAAAAACTCTAAAAAAAAGAATGCCGTTAGTTGATTTCTTTCTGCCAATCCGCGAACTGCAAAAATTGCCCAAACTCATGGGCAAAAAAGCCGTTGTAAATCCGGAAGAATACTTGAGCATTCCTCCCAAACATGAGTTCCCTTTCCGCGCGTGGGTGCCGATCTCTTACGGTTGCAATAATTTCTGCACTTTTTGCATCGTGCCTTTCGCGCGCGGACGCGAATACTCCCGCCCTAAAAATGAAATAATCCGGGAGGTAAAGGATGCCATACGGACCAGCCACAAAGAAATCTGGCTGTTGGGGCAAAACGTCAATTCCTACGGCATAACGGAAAAAACCGCGTGGGAAGGCAAAACACGGAAAAACGCCCTGCCTGTCATACAAAAAGGCCGCGTAACTTTCGCGGAACTCATGCGCGAAATAAACGCTATTCCCGGAAAATTCTGGATCAGATTCACTTCTGCGCACCCCAAAGATTTTTCAGACGATCTTATCTCCGCCATGGCAACATGTGAAAAATTCCCCAAATACATAAATCTGCCGGTCCAATCCGGCGATAACGACGTTTTAACCAGAATGAACCGAAATTACACGCGCGAAGATTTTATAAAACTTATAAAAAAAATACGCGCCGCGATACCCGACATCGCCATATCCACGGACACCATCGTGGGGTTTCCCGGAGAAACCAAAAAAGCATTCATGAACACCGCGAAACTTTACCGGGAAATCGGTTTTGACATGGCTTTTATAGCGGAATATTCCATGCGCTCGGGCACAGCCGCGTCCATAACTTTCGCGGATAATGTGCCGCACGCGGAAAAAGAACGGCGCAGAAAATATTTAAACGAAATTCTGAAAAAATCCGCCCTGGAAAAAAGCCGTCCGCTCCTGCGCCAGACCATGGAACTCTTAGTGGACGAATACAAAAATGGACGCTTTTTCGGAAAAAGCCCGCAAAATAAAAACGTGGAAATTAAAGGCGCCGATTCAAACCAAAAAATAAACATCGGTGATTTCGTCAAAGTAGAAATCACCGATGTGACTGCTTGGAAATGGGAAGGACAGTTAGTTTAACTCCGCGATTCCTTGCCGTATTTTTGTACCTCCTCCAAGGCCTCCTTAACGCCGGTCTTGGAAAGTTCTTCGGTTTCAGACGCTTCCATCCCCTTGCTCCTGCGCGTCGCCTCTTCTAGTTTTCTCTTGGCCTCCGCGATCTGCTGAAGCGACTTACCCTCTTTTTTTAATTTCTCCTCTTCTGAGGAGGGCATACTAAATTTTCTTTCAAATGGATTTATCATAATTTTTTCTTTTTATTATATTAATAAATAAATTATATTACGCTAATCAAATTTTGTCAATAGTATCTTTCAATGCCTGTGCCGCCATCTGGGGATTTGCCGCTCCTTTAGTTTCTTTCATCATTTGACCAACCAAAAATTGTAAAGCGGCCGCCTTACCCGCCTTATAGTCTACGACAGTTTCCGGATTTGCCTGTATTATTTTTTGAACCACATTAACCAATTCACTCTCATTGCTCACCTGCTTTAATCCTTTGCTTTCCAGAATATCCGAAGGATCTCCCCCGCCGGAAAACATTTCCGCCAGTATCTCTTTGGCTCCGCGCGACGAAACTTCGCCCAAAGCCGCCATTTTTATAAGTTCGGCAAAATTTTCCGGTGTAATGCGCAAATCCCCGAAAGAACCTTCCGCGTTTTTCATCAGCGCGCGCAAATCCGAAGTCGTATAATTTATCGCCAATTTGATCAAATTCTCACGACGAGCCTGGCCATTATCGCCATCCACCCATTCCATAATCTCCGATATCGCGCTTTCAAAAAAATCAGCCATTGCTTTATCCGCCACCATCATCTGCGACGCGTCCCCCAAGACGCCATACTCGCGCGCGAAACGATCTCGCTTTTGCCATGGCAATTCCGGCAGCGAGGCGCGGAGCATTTCCAGATCAAAATATTTTTTATCGGCCAGATCAAGCGGCGGCAGGTCAGGCTCGGGAAAATACCTATAATCATGCGCCGACTCTTTTTTACGCTGGGAAAATGTATGCTGTTTTTCCTCGTCCCACCCCCTGGTTTCCTGAATCACTTTTTTGCCGTCATCCAAAACCTTGGCTTGCCTCTCATGCTCGTAAGCGATCGCCCGCTCCACGGCACGAAAAGAATTTAAATTTTTAATTTCAACTTTGATACCGCGCTCTTCATCCAGCTTAGCGATGGAAATATTCGCCTCCACGCGCATCTCTCCCTTTTCCATATCCGCTTCGGAAACATCCAAATACCGGAGCAATAATTGCAGCTCTTCGGCAAAAGCCCGCGCTTCCGCCGCCGAACTTATGTCCGGTTCGGTTACCAGCTCCATCAGCGGCACTCCGGCCCTGTTAAAATCCACCAAGCTGTCATTGCCCTCATGCACCAGCCGTCCGGTATCTTCTTCCAGATGGACGCGCGTTACGCGTATTTTTTTACCCGATCCGGGCAACAAAAGCTCGCCACCGTCCACCAACGGATGTTTATATTGAGAGATCTGGTAACCTTTGGGCAGATCAGGATAAAAATAATTCTTGCGGTCAAACTGCGAATACTCGGGAATTTTACCGCCCAAGGCCATTCCCACCCGCACAACGCACTCCACCGCCTGTTTATTTATGACCGGCAGTGTCCCCGGGTGTCCCATGCATACCGGACAAATATTTATATTCGGATGATGTTCGTTCGGATCGTTCAAAGAATCGCAAAACATCTTGGTTTTAGTCTTCAATTCCGCGTGTATTTCCAATCCAATAGTAAGCTTATATTCACTCATATATTAAATTTACCACAAAAATCAACGTTGCAAAACAACGCTTTTTAGTATAAACTGAATTTATGTTATCAATGTCAGATATGAAAAAAGGCGTATTGTTCATACTGGACGGTCAGCCGCATGAAGTGCTGGAATATAATTTTTTGCGCATGCAGCAAAGAAAACCGGTCGCCCAGACCAAGGTAAAAAATCTCATAACCGGCAAGATCTCTTCCCAGACCTTCCATCAAAGCGACGTCTTCAAAGAAGCGGAGATCGTTAAAGAAGATATTATGTTCGTTTACAGCCACCGCGATGAATATTGGTTCCGCGACCCCAAAGATCCGGGCAAGCGATTCAAATTAGACGCGGAAATCATGGATGATGCCGCTAAATTCTTGAAAAATAATCTGATAGTTTTGGCATACAAATTCAACGACGAAATCATAAACGTCAAACTGCCCATCAAAATAGATTACAAAGTAACGGAAGCGGCGCCCGCCGTGCGCGGAGACACCGCGACAGGAGCGAGCAAAACCATAAAACTGGAAAATGGATTGGAAATAAACACTCCGCTCTTTATAGAGCAGGGCGATATAATAAATGTAAACACTGAAACCGGAGAATATACCGAACGGTTGGAAAAAGCAAAATAAAACCATTCGGCTATCGGATAGCCAAATAAAAAAAACAGCGGCCGCGTTTGCGAGCCGCTGATTATTTTTGCAGGCAACAAGAGGTTAATACTTACCTTATCCTTGCGGATACAAACCCTGTTCAGGTTTGGCATTAGACTGCTTTCCTTTTGGAAAACGCGCTTGTTGCCTTAATACTAAAATATTACCACAATTTAATTGGATTGTCAATGACACGTAATGGTTCAATACCTTGGAATACCCCCATGAGGGTTTAGGGTATGAAAATGGCATATACAACAAACGAGAAACTTCCCAAGCTGCGAGCTACCGCGGTATGCATGGTTCGCGCAGGAAAAAGTCAGACTGAAGTGGCC
>JACROR010000028.1 GCA_016214345.1 Candidatus Niyogiibacteriota bacterium | reverse complement strand
GTCGTGCCTCCGCCGATATCTATGATCATATTACCAACCGGTTCTTGTATGGGCATGCGAATGCCTATAGCCGCCGCCATCGGTTCTTCAACAAGGAATACTTCCCGCGCGCCGGCATTTCTCGCGGCATCCCGTACCGCCCGCCTCTCTACCTCCGTGATGCAGGATGGAACTCCTATCACCACTCTGGGACGCGCGAATAAGGCGGAATTCTTGGAATGCACCTGGCGTATAAAATAAGCGATCATTTCCTCGGTAACTTCAAAATCGGAAATAACGCCCTCCACCAACGGACGGATCGCGGTAATATGAGCCGGCGTGCGTCCCACCATTCTTTTAGCCGCGGCGCCTATGGCCACGATCTGGCCGGTCTTTTGATTAACCGCCACCACTGACGGCTCATTAATAACAATGCCGCGCCCTTTTACGTAAACCAAGGTGGTCGCGGTGCCCAAATCAATGCCTATATCGTGCGAAAATAATGAAAATAATTTATTGAGCATTATTATTTTTTCTTAAACATATTTAACAATTCGTCCCGACTTATCAATTTAACTTCTTTTTCAGAACGCTTCTTAATTTCATATTTACCGGCTTCTATGGTTTTATCGCTTATAACCACGCGATTCGGCATTCCCAAAAGATCAGAGTCGGCAAATTTTTCTCCCGGACTTTTATTTCCTCTGTCGTCATACAAAACTTCCACGCCTATTGCCGACAATTCGTCATAGAGATTATCCGCCACATTGCTTGAATCGGCAATATTGATTAAATGCGCCAAATATGGCGCAACTTTTTCAGGCCAAACCATGCCTTTGGCGTCGTGATGAACTTCAACTATCGCGCCCAGCAGTCTTCCCAGACCTATTCCGTAACAACCCATCAAAACCGGACGTTCTTTGCCATTTTCATCTTTATAAGAAAGTCCGAACGCGTCGGAAAATTTAGTTTTTAAATTAAAAATGTTTCCCACTTCAATGGAGCGTTTTTCCGTCAAATTTTTATTGCCGCACACGGGACAAGAATCCTGTTCATCGCGCATTTCTTTATTCACCGCGACACGGCAAGACTCGCAAAGATATATGGTGTCTTCACCCGCCGAAGTAACGGTCTGAAACTCGTGCGAATATTTTGAAAAACTGCCTCCCGAAGCGAAAGTTATGTAAGTGATACCGCCTACTCCCGCTTTTTCAAAAATATTACGATAAGCTCCCTTCATTTTTTCATAATATTCATTCAGATCGGCTTCATCTTTATGAAAAGAATAAAGATCTTTCATAAGAAATTCCCTTCCGCGCAAAAGCCCGGATTTGGCGCGCAGTTCCATCCTGAATTTATTTTGGATCTGGAATAAATAGAGCGGCAGATCTTTGTAGGAAGAAATAAATTTTTTCGCCAAAGGCACGATAATTTCTTCGTGCGTGGGACCAAGCGCGAATTCTTTCCCACTCTTATCCGTAACTTTGTATAGATCGTCCATGGTTTCCCACCTGCCCGTAACAGTCCAATTTTCCTTGGGCTGAAGCGAGGGCATTAAAATTTCCTGTCCGCCCGCGTTCTCCATTTCTTCCCGTATGATATTTTCTATTTTTTTAAGCGCGCGGAATCCCAACGGCAAATAAGTATAAACACCGGCCATCAACTTATCCGTGAATCCGGCGCGCGCGAGCATCTGCGCGTTTACCGAAATTTCGTCTTTGGGAGCGTCTTTTTGAGTTTTGGTAAAAAGTTTTGATTGTCTCATAATTTCGCGATGTCGTGATAAGTTATTATAAACATGAAAATCAAAAGAAGAATCAGCCCAATGGTATGCGCCCAAGAACTGGTTTTGGCGTCAACCGGTTTCCCCCTTACCGCTTCCACGCCCAAAAAAAGCAATCTGCCGCCGTCCAATCCGGGAAACGGAATAATATTTATGACGGCTAAATTAATGGACAGTATGGCGATCAACTGCGCCACATACGCCCATCCGAAATTTACCGCTCCGCTTACGATATTCACTATACCCACCGGTCCGGCAACCCCATCCAATCCAAGCGCGCCAAAAATCAAACCGTATATAAAAAACGCGATGCCCACAACCGTAGCGCCGGTCATCGTAATAGTATTTTTTAATCCCTC
Source organism: Candidatus Niyogiibacteriota bacterium (assembly GCA_016214345.1). GTDB lineage: Bacteria > Patescibacteriota > Minisyncoccia > JACROR01 > JACROR01 > JACROR01. The sequence goes on along the minus strand of JACROR010000028.1, from coordinate 4,174 downwards.
CCACAGCGCGGAATACCACGGCGCGCTTCGCACTCCAATTCTTATCATGGCTATGCCCAATCTCCCCTCTTTTTCATTAATAACGGCGCGCGGTTTGGCTTGTACAATAAACGGTTTGCCTCCGCGGAGATAAGTAATCGCGATATCTTGCCCCGCGTGTCGCGCCACAAAATCCTGCACTTCTTTTATTTTAGAAACTTCCAGACTCTCGCTATCATAAGACAGCCGTGAAATGGTATCGCCGGCAGAAAGCCCAGCCAGCGCGGCGGGAGAATTTACCGCCACTTCCGCCACCACTACATGCGCTCCGGGCATAAGATCATTATCATTCAACGCGGTCGGCGCGCCATACCAACCCACGGCGGAAAATAATATCCATGCGAGCAATAAATTAAAAAACACGCCGGCTCCTATGATAAGAGAGCGGGCAATAAGCGACTTTGAAGCAAAACTTCTCGGTCCCAAAGCCATACCATTTTCCGCTTCTTCTCCTTCTATGCGGACAAAACCTCCGATAGGCAATAAATTCAAGGAGTACAGAGTTTCTCCCTTCTTAAAACCAAAAAGCCTCGGTGGTAAACCGAAACCGAACTCTTCCACTTTAACGCCATGCCATTTTGCCAGCAAAAAATGCCCAAATTCATGCGACAAGATCAAAAGCACCAATATAACCAAAAATATTAAAACCGTGGAAAACATATCTGTAATATATCACGATTATCGCCAAATAAAAAAAGAGGTGTATTAAATTTTGAAGCGCAACACTTTTCGCTAAGCGCCTTTTCAACACAGCCTCTATTTTAAGAAACAGCGAAGACGCTCCTGTATGACCGGGGTGGAGAGGAACATTAATGTGGCCGGAACGGCCTTTATAAATATAGGCCGTCATGCAGGAGCGTTTTTGCTGTTTCCACACTAATGACCCATACCTGCCTGCCGGCAGGCAGGCCAGCCCAGTGTTTCAAAGACACTTAGCGAAAAGCGTCAAAAGATAAAATTATCCTATCTCAACTTCTTTTTTGGCGGAGATTTCTTCCAATTTTTTGTAAACTTCGTCAATTTTATTTTGTAACGCATCTTTCAGCCTGAATTTATCGTCTTCGCTTATTCCGCCCTCCCGTTCTTTCTCCTGAATATCATTCCACGATTCATCGCGCGCGCGCCGCGCCGAAACCTTAGCTTGTTCCATTTTTTCTTTAAGCATTTTTTTGAGCTACGCCCGCCGCTCGGCGGTCAGTTCGGGCAAAATTATTCGTATCATGTCCTTATCCACAATCGGCTGAAGTCCCAAATTGGAAGAACGGACGGCTGATTCAATCGGCTGGATATTATTTTTATCCCAAGGCTTAATTCCAAGAGTTCTCGCGTCTTCCACATTTATCGCCGCAATGTGCTTTAAAGGCATTTTTGATCCGTAAGATTCTATTTCCAAATCCTCCACCAGCGCGGGATTGGCGCGTCCAGTGCGAAGCGAAACAATTTCATGCGTGAACCATTCCACGGCTTTTTTAATTTCCTGCTCAAAATTTAAAAAATCGTAAGCCATAAAAATTTATTTCTTAAGCCCCACATAGATATTATTGCTGTTCGCGGGATCTATTACAATAGCCGAAACCGGCCGCTTGGTGGGCAATATAATCCCTTTCCAATTTACTCCGCCGTCTTTTGACATAAAGAGTTCGTTTTGCACGGATACCGCTATTTTATTTGAATTACGGGGGTCAGTCGCGATCGCCGTGACCGGCAATGCTTCGGGAGGCAAGGCGATAGGAACATTTTGCCAAGTTTCTCCGTGATCATAAGATCGGGACAAACCGTAATTTGAACCTAAATATAAAACTCCGCTCTGATTGTCAAAAATCAAAGATTCAATTTTGCTCGCGTTATAAAGCTTGCTCAATCCGCCCGAAAGATCGCGCCAAGATCTGCCCGCGTCATAAGTGATGTACAAATTGCCTTTGGAGGTTACCACCCACAGATTGCCCGGAATTACCGGATTGCCGACCAAACGAAGCAATCCTTCCTTAAAACGATAAACCGCTTGCCATGCGTTTCCTCCATCCAAGCTTTCATAAAATCCTCCGTCTGAAGAAGCAATCCACAATATATTGGAATAAAGAGGATGTATGGCTATGCCAAAAATCGCGTATTGAGCAAGGGGCGTGAAATAAAGTTCGGTTTCCAATGAGCCGTTAAACCGCATCACTCGGCCGCGCTGATCGTTGAATACCGCGGCAAATACAGAATTGGCAGACCCGCCTGCCGTATTGGCAGGCAACCAAGCCGCGTCTAAAACTTGAGCAATGCTTAATTTTTCGGAACCGAGCCGCTCCCACACGCCATTAGCCGGTTTATTTATCCAGAGTCCTTGATGTTTCGTGCCGACCAAAAGACGCTTACCGTCGTTATCCATTTTCAAAACTGTCACTTCAAACTTAAATGAATCTTTCAAAAAATTCCAAGTCGCCCCATTATCAGCCGTGACTAAAATGCCGGCATTCGTTCCGTTCACCACAGACCGTCCGCCCAACATAATACCAAAAACCCCTATTATGACGGCAAATATCACAGTGGCTATTAATATGACAAAGGCGTATTTCATCTGAAATTAATTAAAGATTATTGATCACCAAATATTCCAAAGCGGGCTTAGCATAAGCCGCCGAACTTGCCAACAATTCTCTCACATATGACACTCCGTCCAATTTGCGCGCGATTTCATTCCAATCTTTGTCTGTTTTGCAATTACGGAACATATTTTCATAATAAACTTCGCAAGCGTCAAGCAATAAATTTCCACTTTTTACATCTTTGTCTTCGGCGATCTTCTGGCTGTGGCGCATCTGATCCAAAAAAGGTTTTTTGGAAAACTCGCCGAAATATCCCGCCAAAGAAGCTTCGTCATCCTTCGCTAACCAAACCGCGACAAGCCTGGATCGCAAAGTTGGCAAGATTATGTCAGGCGACGACGCGCGGATAAAAAAATAATTGTCAGACGACGTCTCTTCCATGAGCTTTAAAAACGCGTTGGCCGCCTCCCTGGTAATATCGTCGGCATCCAATAGAAATACTTTACCTCCTCCGTGAAGAGATCTTAAATTTGCTTTTTTAATTATATCTTTAGCAGCATCAATGCCCAACAAAACATCGCTTAATTCATAAAAATCGGCGTGCGCTGACGCGCCGTTTTCGTCAAAATCAGCGATGACATTTTTCGCCACCTCTAGCACGACAGCTCTCGCCTTGTCCCGCGACCCTATCAACAAATAACCGTGCGTCAGTCTGCCTGTTCTTATATGAGAAGCGAGCAACGAAGGTAATGGCATTAACGTTTGGAGATAATGCTTTTTTTATAAACGTCTAAATGTTCCAGCGCGATTCCCGTGCCGCGAGCGACGCACAAAAGCGCGTCTTCCGCCACATTGGCCCGGATCCCCGTAGCGCGATATACCAACTCATCCAGATTCCTTAAAAGCGAAGTTCCTCCGCTCATCATAATGCCCTTGTCAATAATATCCGAAGCCAACTCCGGAGGAGTGTCCTGCAACACTGTTTTTATAGCCCGGACAATCTCCTGCAATTGAGGCTCAATCGCTTTTACTACTTCAAAAGTGGTTAATTCCATTAATCTGGGTAGACCTGTCAGAAAATCTCTTCCTTTTATGGCATACTTCATGTCATCACCCATCGCCAAAGCGGAGCCTATATTTATCTTAATGTCTTCCGCGGTACGATCACCGATGGCAAGATTAAAATTTCTTTTTACATAATCAATTATCGCCTGATCTATTTTATTGCCCGCGACCTTCACGGAAGTTGACACCACTATGCCGCCCAAAGAAATTACCGCGACATCGGTGGTTCCGCCGCCTATATCCACGATCATGTGCCCCGTGGGTTCGTGTATGGGTATGCCCGCGCCAATAGCCGCGAGTATCGGCTCTTTTATAACATAGGCGGCGCGCGCTCCGGCTTTAACGGCAGCCTCTACCACCGAACGTCTTTCATTGGATGTGACGCCGGCGGGCACCGAGATCATAACTTCCGGTTTGAAAAGATTCCACCTGGGAAGCGCCTTATTGATATAATAGCGGAGCATGGCTTCCGTAACCCGATAATCGGCGATGGCGCCGTCTTTCATCGGACGATACGCGATAATATTATCGGGAGTTTT
>JACROR010000027.1 GCA_016214345.1 Candidatus Niyogiibacteriota bacterium | reverse complement strand
TATAGAAAGATCGTGGAAATATGGTCCAATGTGAAGCGCCAAATTGACGAAGCGGTGCCTCACGCGTTAGATCCCATGGGATCGGTGCATAACATGGTAAGTTCTGCGGCCAGAGGCAATTGGAGCCAGGTGGCGCAGATGTCAGGCATGAAAGGATTGGTGCGCAATCCATCCGGTAAGATTATAGAATTGCCTATCATAGCTTCTTACAAGGAGGGTCTTAATGTTTTGGAATACTTTATTTCCACTCACGGCGCGCGAAAGGGAACCGCCGATACCGCGTTAAAAACCGCGGCTGCCGGGTATTTGACGCGAAGACTGGTGGATGTGGCGCAGGATGTTATTGTGCAAGACGAAGATTGCAAAACTAAAGATGGCGTTCAGATAAACCGCCGCGAGGGCGACGCTTACGGCAAAAAACTTTCTTCCCGCATTTTTGGGAGAACTTTGGTACGTGATATTAAAGATAGTAACGGCAAGACTTGGTTTAAGGCCGGCCATTTGCTTAGTCTTGACGATTCGGAAGCTATAGAATCTTCGGATGTGGAATCGGTTATCATCCGATCTCCTATAATGTGCAAGACTTTGCGTGGCGTGTGCAGCGCTTGTTATGGTTACGATCTGGGACATAATGAACAAGTGCCTTTGGGATCGGCGGTCGGCATAGTCGCGGCGCAGGCCATAGGCGAGCCGGGCACTCAGCTTACTATGCGCACATTCCATACCGGAGGAGTCGCGGCGGCCGGAGATATTACTTTGGGTTTGCCGCGCATTGAGGAAATATTTGAGTTGCGCACTCCGGAGAATCCGGCATTGATATCCGATGTGGACGGCGAGGTGCTGGAAATTGAAGAAAAAGACCGCGAGAAGATCATAAAAATTTTGGTTAGCGACGCTTCAGGGAAGGGCAAAAAGAGCCAAACTGAAATTAAGGATTTTGCCGTGCCGTTTGGCGGAGCGGTTTTGGCGCAGAAAGGAGAGCAGGTTAAGAAGGGCGACCTTTTGACCGAGGGCTCCGCCGATATAAGCGTGCTTTATAAAATTGCCGTAGATGACGCCGCGCAAAATTACATATTGAATGAAGTGAGTAAAATTTACAGCTTGCAGGGAGCTTCCATCAATGATAAGCATATTGAAGTTATTATAAGGCAGATGTTCTCCCGCGTTATGGTGGAGGATCCGGGAACCAGCCGTTTCAGCAATGGGGATATTGTTGAAAGATCCGTATTTGTTATTGAAAATGAGCGCGTAAAGAAAGAAAAGGGCGAGTTGGCAAAAGGAGAGGTATGGTTAAAGGGTATCACCAAAGTAGCCCTCACCACATCTAGTTTCTTGTCCGCCGCGTCTTTCCAGGAAACCTCCAAGGTGCTTATAAACGCGTCTTGCGAAGGCAAAGAAGACAAATTGCTCGGTCTTAAAGAAAATGTTATCGTGGGACGTCTTATCCCCGCCGGTACTTCTTTCAAGAGGCGAAAGCGCGCGTAGTGTTGTAAATTTCCAAGGTCCAAGATCCAAGGTGCCACCTTGGATGCTTGCTTGGCGTTTTTTTGTGCTATATTGAAAATAATATGGATATTGATTTTAAACAATTGATTATCAAAGAATTGGCCATAGAGAATTTTCCACCGGAAGCGCGGGAGCGAATTTTGGTAAAAGTTGGAGAGAATATAATGAAGCGCGTTACTCTGGTTTTATTGGAAAATTTACCTGAAAAAAATCGTCCGCAACTTGAAACTTTAAGTCAGGCGGGCGACGCGATTGCTTTGCAGAATTTTCTTAAATCCAATATTATTGACGCGGATGATTTAGTAAAGAAAACCATTCAGGAAGCTATTCGTGAATTTAAAGAATTAGCCGGCATAAAATAACGGAGATAATTCATTTTTTTTAAAATGTCTGAAAAACCACCAATAACTCCAATAAATACAGAACCGACGGAAAAATCCGCGGAACACCAAGAAGCTGTGGCGGAGAAATTGGAATTAGAAAAACAGTCAGAATCAAAGGAAGGATTAAAGATAGAGGAGCGATTGGAATTAGAGAGATCATTAGAAAAAGCCGCCGATACGCAGGGACAAAAAATAGAGGCTGAAATAGCTGCTAAGGAGTCTTGGATTCGTAATCACATTGAACAGGCCGCTGATTGGTATAAAAAACAACCTTTGAAATATAAAGTTTTAGTTTCTTTGGGTTTTGTGGGCGCCGCGTCCCTTTCCGCGGCCATGGGCGGCGCTGTGGGAACGGCGATTGCCACCGCCGCTTTTACGGGATCTATGGGGCAGAGAATGTTGGGAGGATTGGCGACTTTTGTTACCGTGGAAGGGCTTTTGAAAAAAGCCGCGGAAAAAGGAGGCAGAGAGCGTAGTATATGGGAAGCAAGGCGGCATACGATGGAGGCCGCCGTTGCCGGCATATTGGTGGGCACCGGTTCTTTGTCCGTGGCCATGAAAAATATATTCGGAACCATAAGCGTTGAAGACGCAAAAGAGGTGACCAATGGTATGAAAACGCTGGGTGTGGAAAAAACAGTTGATCAGGGTGATGTGAGCGTTGCCGGCACTAAACAGGTTATAGCCGGCATAGGGGGCGCGGAAGAAGTTATTAAACCAGGCGATTACGCGGAGGTTGCCCAAAAAGGCGATTCAGTCTGGGCAATGGCAAAGCATCAGCTTGCGCGGCAATATGGCGAAAAATTTACCGGTTTGGATGAGGCGCGCAAAACTTATTTGATTGACGCGGTTAAAGATAAAATCGCGGATAATCCGCACAGTTTCGGTTTAACGGATCCGGATAAATTGATGGTGGGTCAGCGCGTGGATTTTTCTTCGGTTTTTGAAAACCACGATGATATGGCGCGCGTTTTTCAAGGAGTGAAAACATTAAATGAATCTGACATCCAAAACATACTGGATAACAATTCCGCCATCAGAGAGTGGGCGGAAGCGCATACCAGCGAGCCGCTTACTTCTGTCAAGGTTGAAGAAATTGTGAGCGGAAGGCATTGGCTGGCAGAGGAGGTTGGAGATATGTCCGGCGTTGGATCCGGCTTGCCTGACGCTGAAGCTATTTTGCCAGGCGCTGAACTTGATTTGCCTGACGTTGAATCTGTTGATAGTCCGCCACCCATGACTGACGCGGTGTTAGACAAAATGGTTCGCGATGATATTTTTCACGATCAGGTTCACGATATTTATCGGCATTCGCTTAAGGGTTTTTCGGGGCAGACGCTGGCGGAGTGGAATGCGGTCAAGGGGAAATTGGCTTTTGATATTTTGACAGCTGACGGTCCCCAGGATCAATCTTTTGGTGACGCGGTCAGGGGCGGCATAGATGTGGAATTAAATGACCGGACTCAAATGCATAATTATATCGCGCAATTAACGCGGGAAAGCCGCCTTTTGCCGGAAAAATACGAAAGCGTTGAAAATTTTATAAAAAAAGCGATTGACCGGATGGTTAGCATGGGAAAGACTCCGCAATTACCCTCGCCCTCTACCAAATGGCTTTCTTTTGGATGGTATGGCGCCACATAATGATTGTTAAATTTGCTGGCGCGGAGGGTATGATGAATCGGCAAAATTCGCCGATTTTTTAATTTATCAATATTGACGGAATATGTTAAAATATGAAATATTGTGAAAAATAAAGATGGCTAAAAATAAAAATAAAAAAGAACCAGAAGGGCCCGCGTGGCATAATAATTTGAAGCCGGAAACCAAGCGATCCGTCTGGGCCATCGCTTCTTTCGCTATTGCCGCGGTTTTTACGCTGGCGGCTTTCGGCAAGGCCGGTTTCGTGGGGAGCAAGCTCTATGCTTTTTTTACGTTGCTTTTCGGAGACGCCTTCTTTTTGATTCCTTTGGCGCTGACTTTGGCCGGATTTTCTTTATTGCTCGCCACGGACGACAAGGCCATAGCTAAAAACGTGGTTATCGGCGGAATCTTGTTTGTATTAAGCGCGCTTGGCGTGACTGAGGTTATTTTCGGCGAAAAAACTGGAGGATATGTCGGATTTTTGACCGCGTATCCCATACAAAAGCTTTTGGATTTTTGGGCGAGCCTAGTGGTGTTTGCCGCGTTAGTGGTGGCGGCATTGCTTATCATGCTGAATATCCACATACCGTTCCGTTTTAAGCGGGGTAAGGAAAAAATAGCGGAAGACAATAAAACCATGCTTTTGTCGGAGATAAAAAATTACGCGGAAGATGAGAAAAAAAAACAGATGAGCGCGTTGGCGTCAGAAACGGAGACGGTTAAAAATAAAGAGAAGGATGGCGGTGAAAAAAATGAGGACGAGGATAAAAGTTGGATCCCGAAATTCATCAGATCCAAAAAAAGCGATAAAGCGGCGCCCCACATTCCTTTTGATCTGCTTGAGGGCGACCGCGGCAAGCCGCAAGGCGGGGACATTAAGGCCAATTCCAATATTATAAAAAGAACGCTTCAGAATTTCGGCATTGATGTAGAGATGGGCGAGGTGAGCGTCGGCCCTTCGGTCACGCAGTATACTTTGCGTCCGGCGGAGGGCGTAAAATTATCTAAAATTTTGGCTTTGCAAAATGATTTATCACTGGCGCTGGCCGCTCATCCACTGCGCATAGAAGCTCCTATTCCGGGAAAGTCATTGGCAGGCATTGAAATTCCCAATAAATCCATTGCCACGGTGGGGTTAAAGAGCCTGCTTTCCTCCGATGAATTCACCGGTTCACCGGCGTCGCTTCTTATGGCGCTGGGGCGCAAAGTTTCGGGCGACGGGCTTTTCGCGGATCTGACCAAGATGCCGCATCTTTTGATAGCCGGAAGCACGGGTTCCGGAAAGTCAGTTTGTCTGCATTCTCTTTTGGTGAGCTTGCTTTATAAAAACAGCCCCGACGATCTTAAATTGCTTTTAATTGATCCTAAACGGGTGGAGCTGACTAACTACGAAGATATACCGCATTTGCTTTCTCCGGTCATTATGGACGCGAAAAAAGCCATAATGGCTTTGCGTTGGGCGGCTAAAGAAATGGAGCGGCGGTACGAGATATTATTCGCGCATCGCACGCGCGATCTTTTGACGTACCATGAAAAAATAAAAAATGACGAAAATGCCGACCCCCTGCCTTTTATCGTGATCATTATTGATGAGCTGGCGGATATCATGGCCGCGTATCCGCGGGAATTGGAAGCTGCCATAGTGCGTTTGGCGCAGATGTCTCGCGCGGTAGGCATTCACCTTATAGTGTCCACGCAAAGACCGTCAGTGGAAGTGATAACCGGTTTGATCAAGGCCAACATTACGAGCCGTATCGCGTTTCGCGTGGCGTCTCAAGTGGATTCGCGCACTATTTTGGATATGGGCGGAGCGGATAAGTTATTGGGCAATGGAGATATGTTGTTTTTGGCGGGTGATGTTGCGAAACCGGTTCGCGTGCAGGGCGCTTTTGTCGGAGCCAACGAGGTTAAAAGAGTGGTGGAATTTTTAAGAACGGAATATGAGGGAGCGGCTGACTCGGAATTGAAATTTGAAGTCGATGACGCCAATAAAATGCCGGAATTGGACGGCATGGATATGGCGGAAGACGATGAGTTGTACGAAGAGGCGCGCGATCTGGTCATGCAGGCGGGCAAGGCATCCACCTCTTATTTGCAGAGGAGGCTTCGTCTGGGGTACGCGCGCGCCGCTCGGTTGATGGATATATTGGAAGATCGTGGAGTGGTGGGTCCGGCCGACGGGTCAAAGCCGCGCGATGTTTTAATGCAAAGCGGGTCATCGGAATCCGGAGATAATCAGTCGTCATTAAATAATATTTAGCACGTGCATATAAGGGCAAGAAATATTTTGATCTTTATTTTAGCGGCATCGTTCGCCCTGTATTTTTTATATGAAGCGAAAAATTTGTTGTTTGGTTTTTCCGCCAAGATTTCATTTCCCAATGATGGCGAAACGTTTAAAACCAGCGCGGTTGTGGTGCGCGGCAAAGTGTTTGAAGCGTCGCGCATTTCTTTGAATGGGCGTCCGATCTTTACGAATGAAAACGGCGATTTTTCCGAGGAATTAATATTGTCCGCGGGGTTGAATATGATTGAACTGGAGGCTGTCAATAAATTCGGCGGTACTATTCATGACTTGCGCCATGTTATGGTACAATAAGAAAACATTTAAAATAAAAGTTTCAAAATATTATGAACAAAAAAATTGCCAAACAGGAGGATAAATATAGCGATGTAGAGTCAACTCTTAAAGAGATCCGGGCCAAATATGGCGAAGGATCAATAATAAAATTGGGGGAAGCGCGAAGAGTAAATGTGGACAGCATTCCCACCGGTTCTTTGGGCTTGGATTTGGCGTTGGGCGTGGGAGGCGTGCCGCGCGGCAGAATTATAGAGGTGTTCGGACCGGAATCTTCCGGCAAAACCACGCTCGCTTTGCATATAGTGGCCGAGGCGCAGAAAAAGGGCGGTTTGTGCGCTTTTGTGGACGCCGAGCACGCGCTGGATCCCGAATATGCCAAAAAGATAGGAGTAAAGATAGACGATCTTTTGGTGTCACAGCCGGATACCGGCGAGCAGGCGTTGGATATCGTGGAGGGGCTGGTGCGATCGGGCAGTTTGGATGTTATTGTAATCGACTCCGTGGCGGCATTGACTCCGCGCGCGGAGATAGAAGGGGAGATGGGCGCTACGCATATGGGATTGCAAGCCCGTCTTATGTCGCAGGCGCTTCGCAAATTGACCGCCATTACCGCCAAATCCAAAACCGTGGTCATTTTCATAAATCAAATAAGGATGCAGATAGGCATCATGTTCGGCAATCCGGAAACTACGCCCGGCGGTAAAGCGCTTAAATTTTATTCTTCGGTGCGAATTGACGTGCGCCGCGCCGCTCAGATCAAAAAGGGAGATGAGGTGATAGGCAATCGTGTCCGCGCGAAAGTGGTGAAAAATAAAGTAGCCGCGCCGTTTCGGACCGCGGAGTTTGACATTATGTACAACGAGGGTATTTCGTATACCGGAGACCTTATAAATTTAGGAGAGAAATACGAGGTCATCAAAAAATCCGGTGCCGCGTATTCTTACGGTTCGCAAAAATTGGGGCACGGATATGAAAACGCCAAAGCCTTCCTCAAAGAAAATCCAAAGATCACTTCTGAGATCGTCAAAGATATAAAATTAGCGGCAAAGGCTTAGTTATCTATCGGCTGGTATAAGGAATAACGGCCAACTCTCTGGCGTGCTTGATGGCGCGCGCGAGTTTGCGTTGATGAAGCGCGCACATGCCGGTTCTTTTTCGCGGCATGATCTTTGATTGCGGATTTATGAATTTGCGGAGAGTGTCCGCGTCTTTATAGTCCGGCGCCTTATTGCTACTTGTGCAAAAATAGCATTGTTTTTCCATAATTTTTAAGAATTTTTAGAGCAGAGCGAATAAAAATTTTTGTAAAATTATGCGAACCCCGCACATATTTTACCTGGTTGTGTAATAAAAAATAGTCTAACAGACTATTTTTTACTTTGCAACTGCTGTATTAAATAATAAACCTCATTTTTTAAATTTGCTTTCGTAAAATATGTGCGGGGTAAGGGTTTGCCGATAACAAATTATTCGCCGGATAGCTCTAATTTGTTAGGCAATTCCTTTAGAAGGGTATGTCGTCCGGATTAATGCTTTCTTCCGGATATTCTATGGTTTCCAAATTTTCTTGCGGCGGTGTTTGTTCGGCCGGAGCTCGGGGCGTGTCCATTTTGGCTCCTCTTGGTCCCATTTGCATGCTGTCGGCTATCACTTCCGTGGTGTAGCGCTTAGTGCCGTCTTTGGCCTGCCAGGAGCGTGTTTGTATGCGTCCCTCTATCATGGCGAGCCCTCCTTTGGTCATATATTGTTTGGCTATTTCCGCCAGTTTGCCGAACATGACTATGTTATGAAATTGCGTGTCTTGCTGTTTGGCGCCGTTCAGGTCTTTCCATACGCGGTTGGTGGCTATACCGAAATTAACCACGGGCTTGCCGGAAGGCAGCGTGCGCAGTTCCGGATCGCGGGTCAAATTTCCTATTAAAAATACTTTGTTTAAATTCATATTTAATTTTTTAGCCCAATAATTCTTCCAATTGTTTGTCTATTTCTTCGGTGGTCGCGGTTTTTTCAGTTGTGGTTTTTTTGGCAGCCGGTCTTTGCCTTTGATTCATTCTTTCTTTGACCACTTTGGTGAGGGACATTCTGAGTATTTGGGGGTTTTTATCCAGTTGTTTTTTCAGGGGTTCTATTTGGTCGGGTTTTATCATGAATTTTACGCATCCTCGAACGCCTTCGGCGGCTTTGTTTATTTTATACCACAATCTTTTGGCTTCAGGCTTTGCTTCTTCCACGATTATGCCTTTAAGATTTGATATGGCCGATCTTACGGCATCAGTGGCTTGAGCAAGATTCGTTTCGTCTAATCCGGGCTTTATAATATAAGAGAGTTCGTAGAATTTGGGGTCCGAAGGCACTACAAATTCGCTCGTGTCAACGAGTTCTTCTATGATTTCATTTTCTATCAATTTATTTTCCATAGGGATTATATTAGCGCAAATATTGAAAGGGCGCAATACTCAAATTTTAAACTCCATTACATCCCCATCTTTCACGATGTATTCTTTGCCTTCGGTGCGAAGCAGGCCCAGGTCGCGCGCTTTTGCCAGGCTGCCTACCCTCACCAGGTCTTCCCAAAAAATGACGCTCGCTTTGATGAATTTGGTTTCAAAATCCGTGTGTATGGCGGCGCCGGCCTGTTTGGCGGTGGAGCCTTTTTTGATGGTCCAGGCGCGGGTTTCTTTTTCTCCGGTGGTCAGAAAGGATATCAGTCCCAACATTTTGTATCCGGTTTTAATGATCATTTCCAGTCCGTTTTGTATATCCAATTCTTGCCGCTCTGCGGCGGACATGTTGGAGGCGTCCAGTTCTTCTTTTATATCCAAGACGAAAGAATTGGGCGGGAAATCAGCAAGGTCGGTTTTTTTTGGATCGCCGTTTATTAAATACATGAAGGGCTTGGCGGTAAGCAGATTTATGCCGGCTGCCTCCAGCCGTTCCGTTTCATCCATGTCGTGAGCGGGAACACCACGCTCCAATTTATTTTTAATGGACACGAAAGTGGCGACCTCTTCATTTATTTTTTCTTGCGCGTCTTTGTTCGCGGATCGCGCCTCTTTTTCCACTTTGGGAATGTGGCGGGTTACGGTGTCCAGGTCTTTTAACGCGAGTTCGGTTAAAATTATCTCCATGTCCCGTTTGGGATGCACCGTTCCTTCCACGTGGGTTACGTCGGATTTTTCAAAAGCGCGCACCACTTCCAGTATGGCGTCCACTTCCCGTATGTGCTGTAAAAATTGATTGCCCAGGCCTTCTCCTTCGCTTGCGCCTTTGACCAGGCCCGCGATGTCCACGAATTCAACGATCGCGGGTACTATGCGTTCGGATTGTGAAAGTTGGGCTAGTTCGTTTAATCGCGGATCTGGTACGGCAACCACGCCCACATTGGGTTCAATGGTGGCAAAAGGATAATTGGAAGTGTCTACAACTTTTTGAGTCAGCGCTTGAAAGAGCGTTGATTTTCCCACATTAGGCATGCCCACGATTCCTATTTTTACCATTTTTGTTTCGTTATAAATTATGAAAAATAGTATTTCATAATTTTTTTATTTCTAATTAAACTAACAATATGACAATTTCATGATAAAATAAAGCGGTATGGCATTGTCAGAAAATATTTTCAAAGCCTATGACATCAGGGGAATTTATCCCGAGGAAATAAATGCGGATGCCGCTTACCGGATCGGTTTGGCTTTTTGTCGGTATTTGCTGAAAAAGACCAAGAAAAAAGATCTTAAAATGGTGGTGGGAAAAGACGCTCGATTGTCATCGCCTGAATTATCTAAGGCTTTTATAAACGGATGTTTAGATGCTTCCGCGGATGTTCTGGATATCGGGCTTTCCACGACGCCTATGATGTATTTCGCGACAAATTTCCTGAAAGCCGATGGCGGAGCGATCATAACCGCCTCTCACAATCCTTCGCAATATAACGGCATAAAATTGGTGGACGGGAGAGCGTTGCCCATCAATCCTTCGGAAATTAAAAAACTGTGCGTATCC
>JACROR010000023.1 GCA_016214345.1 Candidatus Niyogiibacteriota bacterium | reverse complement strand
ATTACTTGCTTTGGTACAATACCAGACGCCCTCATCACTCGCTTGGTCTTTTGTCGCCAATGAGATATATTGTATCTACATTACCGGCTCGGGAGTCTCATATGTTATGGACGAGTACACGGGGTTGACAAGGTTTTGGTGCTGATATAATATTAAAATTACAAAATATGTTGAATACCAAACACCAAAAAATATCTAAGAAGCGGATAACCTAATCTCGTAGCCATGTTGGCGTAACGAAGATCCGCTTCAGGGCGGATTTTTTGATTGTCTTTCGGCAAATGGCGGCAGGAAAATCGCTATTTGCCGGCAGATAATGAGTGAACATTTAAAACAGAATAGCAGGTAAAAAAGTAAAAGTAATTTAAGTTTAAGTTTAGAAAATTTGTAGGTTTTCTAACGGGATTAATAAGGGCTTATGGTGGATGCCTTGACTCAAAGAGGCGATGAAGGGCGTGGCGTGGCTGCGATAAGCTTCGGGGAGGTGCCTAGCAACCTTTGATCCGGAGATATCCGAATGGGGAAACCCGATGCGGCAAAACCGCATCATTCCGCGCAAGCGGAATGCGTACCCGCTGAAGTGAAACATCTCAGTAGGCGGAGGAAGAAAAAACAAACTGCTTTGTTTTTTTTCTGATTTGATCCGTCGGTTGGCGGATCAAAATTGCCGATGTTTTGCGCGAGCAAAACCGGCAATAAGGGATAAAACAAACTGCTTTGTTTTTTATTCGGCCAATATCATTGCTGGTCGGGTAAAGAACAGAGCTTGCGATTCTCTTAGTAGCGGCGAGCGAAAAGGGAACAGCCCAAACCAATTTGATTTGTCGATTTATCGATTTTGTCTTATTGGGGTTGTAAGACGACAATGTGGATTACCAGAAGAGTTACCAAATGTTTTGATAATTGAAGTCTGCTGGAAAGCAGAGCCAAAGAGGGTGATAGCCCCGTAAGTGAAATTAAAACATCTCTTTTATTGTCGTTCTTGAGTACCTCGGAACACGACTGGTCCGGGGGAAACAGGGAGAACTAGCTCCCAAGGCTAAATACTCTTTGAGATCGATAGTGAACTAGTACCGTGAGGGAAAGGTGAAAAGCAGCCCGGTGAGGGCGATGAAATAGTACCTGAAACCATAAGCTTACAAAGACTCGGAGTCCCTCACCTACTTTGCAATATTTTTTCTCAGTTTACGCGGCAGTTCTAATAAGACTGGATTGCAACGCGCGGCGCTGGCCCGAACAGGGCCGGGCTATTCGCCCGCGCGCCGCGAATAGACTGGGAGGCAAAGTAGGTGAGGGATGACGGGGTGCCTATTGAAGAATGAGCCAACGAGTTTATACATGCTGCTAGAATAAGTCCTTAGGGACGGATTCATAGGGAAACCAAGTGTGAATAGCGCGTTTAACAACTCTTATTCAAATACCATGCTTGCATGATGTTTGAATAAGAGAATTGTTGTGTAGTATGTATAAGACCCGAAGCCAGATGAGCTTGCCATGAGCAGGATGAACTTCGACGAAAGTCGGAGGAAGGTCCGAACCGGTTAGTCGTACAACGCTATCGGATGACTTGTGGTAAGGAGTGAAAAGCTAATCGAATTTGGTAATAGCTGGTTCTCTCCGAAATAGCTTTAGGGTTAGCGTCCGTCGCAGCTTTTCAGGGTAGAGCACTGGATGATTGTCATAGGGAGAAATCTCGGATAATCAATCAAACTCCGAATATGGAAAGCGTAGGACGGGCAGTTAGACCATGGGGGCCAAGCTCCATTGGTCAAAAGGGAAACAGCCCAGATCTCAATCTAAGGTCCCTAAATTTCTGCTAAGTGCATACTTCAAGGTTGTGAAGTTTCTTTAACAGCGAGGAGGTTGGCTTAGAAGCAGCCATCCTTTAAAGAGTGCGTAACAGCTCACTCGTTAAGAGATTTTGCGCCGAAGATGATCGGGGCTAAGCAGAATACCGAAGGTGAGGGTTCGCGGGCTTCGTTGAGGAAAAGTTCTTTAGAAAATTGGAAAAAGGAAGGGTCGTCTAATAAATATCACGCGGCGAACATCCGGCGATATTAAGACCTCGTCTCTATAAGGGGCGCGATGTCGGTGAAAATCCGGCCCCTTCCCCCAATTCAGCCAAATTTAAAAAATTTGGTTCCTCAATGAAGTCCGCGAGCGGTAGGAGAGCGTTCCTAATGCTGTGAAGTTCACGGCGCGAGCCGGAATGGAGCGTTAGGAAGTGAGAATGTTGGCACAAGTAACCACAATCCCGGTGAGAAACCAGGACGCCGAAAGTCCAAGGTTTCCTTGGCAATGAAAATCAGCCAAGGGTTAGTCGGTCCTAAGGTGATGGTGAAAACCGCAGCCGATGGATATACGGTTAATATTCCGTAACTTCTTTATTTTTCCGATGGGAGGACGGAGTTTAGTAGCTCAAGCGATTTATTGGATTATCGTTCTTGGCCAGAGGATGCTTTATTGGCAAATCCGTAAAGCACAGTCCAATGGCTGAGGAAAGGTTGGTCCACGGGCCGGCCGATTTGAGTGAGCAAGCTCCCAAGAAAATTCTCTAGGGCTAAGAATAAAGGAACCGTACCGCAAACCGACACAGGTGGACAGGTCGAGAAGACCAAGGCGAACGGGTGAGAGATCCTCAAGGAACTCGGCAAAAAAGCAGCCGTAAGTTAGCGATAAGGCTTCCCCCCACACTAATAAAGCCATCGCGCGTCGTGGACGCGCATGGTAAAGAACAAAGCATGGTTTTTTCAATAAATTTGCATAAATAATTGTAAAGATTAAATGCAAAATAAAAATAATGGCTTTATTAGTGTGGGGGGCGCAGCGAAAGTACCCCTGGCGACTGTTTACCAAAAACACAGCTCCCTGCGAACTCGTAAGAGGATGTATAGGGGGTGACGCCTGACCAATGCGAGAAGGTTAAAATTCGGCGGTCTTGCGCTTCGCTTACGAAGCACTAAACGCAAAGCGTAAAGCGCAAAGTGTAAAATTAAGGAGTAAAATTTTTAGCTTTTCGTTTTTAGTTTTAAGTTTAGCGAAGCGTAAGCGGAGCGCGAGGCTGGCTGAATTAAGCCCTCGTCAATGTCGGCCGTAACTATAACGGTCCTAAGGTAGCGTAATTCCTTGTCGGGTAAGTTCCGACGTGCACGAATGGCGTAACGACTGGGGGACTGTCTCGAGGATTCGCCCGGTGAAAATACAGTACCGGTGAAGATGCCGGTTACCTGCAGTTAGACGAAAAGACCCCGGAAGCTTCACTGCAACTTGATATTGGCTTTAAGTCTTGAATGCGTAGCGTAGCGGGTAGGCTTTGAATCCGCCATTTCGGTGGCGGAGGAGCCGCCAATGAAACACCCGTCTTTTAAGACTTAAAATCTAACCAGTCGGGAACCACACGGAAACCCGATTGGAACAGTATCTGGTGGGCAGTTTAAGTGGGGCGCTTGCCTCCTAAAAAGTAACGGAGGCGTTTATCAAGGTCAGCTAGGTGCGGATGGAAATCGCGCTGATAGTGCAATGGCATAAGCTGGCTTGACTGCGAGGGGGGCATCCCAAGCAGAGTGGAAACACGAACATAGTGAACCGACCGTGGGCACTAGATGCCGCGGAAGATTATCGGACAAAAGCTACTCCGGGGATAACAGGCTAGTTCCGCCCGAGCGTCCATAGCGACGGCGGAGTTCGGCACCTTAACAGATCGGGGTGCGGCGCGAGTAATTGTGCAGTCTGGATCTTATTATCTGAGTGTAGGAGCTCGGTGGATAAGATAAAATCGTGGCTTATAACGGTGGACTCCATGATATAGTCATTATTATGGACAATACCGTGGGAAGTCGGAATCAGTTGATAGTGTTTAAGTTTTAGTTTTCAGAGAAATGCATTATGCGTTTTTATGGACTATAAACTGACAACTAAAAACTAGTTCTTGACCCCGTAGAGACTTATTTCTAAAGAAATAGAGTAGAAGTTTTAACTTCTGCTAACACGCCACCTCCTTTTATTCATAAAAAAATAAAAGGATGAAGATATAGTCCATACCATTAGTAATAATGGAATAATATACGATGTCGGCTCGTCTTATCCTGGGGCTGGAGAAAACATACCTTCTCTCCCAAGCGGAAACGTTTGGGTAACAAACAAGCTCAAAACGGTGAAGGCTTATTCATATGATCTGCGAAGTTTCTCGCAGGTCCCAGGTGTGATATAATCACATTTATGAAGGCTAACGCCGTGGGAAAGATATATATTGAAGCTGATCGCGCGTATCTCGCTGGGTTAATAGACGGCGAGGGAGCCATTATGGCTACCATTGAGCGTCACAGCGAGAAAAAGTTCGGTTGGAGAGTTCGCGTAGAAGTTAAGATTACACAGAAAGAAGCGGTTATATTGCGATTTCTGTGTCGGAAGTATCATGTTGGCAAGGTGAACGTAAATCGTACTGCTTACGATTGGATGGTTCGCGATCAACAGGATGTTCGCATGATACTTGATCTTATCTCGCCGTATTCTCTTGCTAAGAAAAGACAAATACAATTAGCCATGAAAATTCTTAACATCCGTGTTGAGAGCAAGGCGAAATTGGTTTTTGTCGCGCGGTTGGCGGATACATTGTCAGGGCATAATGTCAGATCAAAAAATAGAAGGAAGAATTATGCGACAATGATCAAAATATAGATCTCCCCTAACGACTGATTCCGCCAATGTGGCGGATGAGATATGCGCGCTTCGGCGCGGTATCACACGGCTTGCACCTACTTCATCTTTGGTGACAAAGAATGAAATGGTGATGGAATAGTCTGATACTTGCGGTAACGCAAGATAACAAATAAGAGGTCCCAAGGGTTTGGCTGTTCGCCTGTGGGATTTTATAATTTGGATTGCAAAATATGGTCCGGCATTTACATTAGGTTTTTTTGTTGGTATTTATTTTACCGCAAAAAAATTAAGAAATAAAAACATACATTAACCCCGTAGAGACTTTCGGCCCAAAGCCGAGGAGTCGCCCTATTTTGGGGCGGCTAACACGTCGATCTTCTTTCAGACCGAAAGAAGGTGGTATAGTCCATACACTTGGTAACAAGTGACGAATATGCGTGAGACAGGTTGGTCTCCTATCTACTGCAGGCGTTGATTCTTGAAGGGATTCTTCCCTAGTAAGAAATTGCTACTTTCATGAGTAATCATGATTGAAAATGCTGCTCATAACGGTGGAGCCTTCATATGGTTTTGGTTTTAGAATTGTAATACTCGCGGTCTTTGTATTATATGGGAAACCATATAATTGGTTCGCTCGGTCAAAATAAATGAGTTTTTGTAAACTCTTTATTTTTTCCTCGCTGCCAATTATAATTTGTTTGAGGACCAGAGCCCTCTTTAAGGTAATACCGTGGGAAGTCGATCTAAAATTGAATTAGCATACATCGCCGGTTTTCTTGATGGTGATGGAAGTTTAATGCTTCAAATCAAAAAACGGAAAGATGGCAAGATCGGAATCCGATTTATGCCAACGGTCTGTTTTTATCAAGATACTCGGCATGAGAAAACTTTGTATTGGATTAGAGAAGTTTTAGGCATTGGCTATCTTTCCAGACGGAATGATGGTATGACCGAACTTCGTATAAACGGTTATAAACAGATAAGAAATATTCTTGAAAATTTATTGCCGCACATACGATTTAAAAAGCTTCAAGCGGGCGCGTTAAAAAACGCGTGCGACATACTTTCCGTTACAAAGTTTAAAATGTTAAACAAAAAGAAATTAAAAGAGCTCGTGAATTATATTTTGGTCATTCAAAGTGAAAACTATGTTACCAAAAAGAAAAAGACACGAGCGGAACTTTTTTCAATTTTAGGTTTGACCCCGTAACGACTTTGTCCGCCAGTTGGCGGACAGGACTTAGATATTTTCGGAAAGTCCGCCAGTTGGCGGGCAGGAATATTTAGGTAAGATGCAGCCTCCCTGCGAACATTTGGCCAGAGGCGAAATGTTTTAGGGAGAAGGTATAGTCTACACTCCTAGAAATAGGGGATAATATTAGACCCGCCGTGCGCGGATCGGATAAATGTGACGAGAGGACCGGGAAGAGTTAACCTCTGGTGTACCAGCTGTTCCGCCAGGAGCATCGCTGGGTAGCTATGTTGATACGGGATAACCGCTGAAAGCATCTAAGCGGGAAACCCACCCTAAGATTAGGAATCGTAGATTCGTGGAAGATTACCACGTTGATAGGCTCCAGGTGCAAGTCCCGTAAGGGATTCAGCCGAGGAGTACTAATAATCACTATCCCGTTAGAAAATCTGCAAATTTTCCAAATCGGCCCATGCGGAGCATGGTTGCCGATTTGAGAATCCCGCACTAATTTTGCCAAGAATGTTTAAAAATTATTGAAGTGCGAAATGGTTAAGACGCTTTAGCGGCGCAGAGAGCGAATAGCTCCGAGCGAAGCGAGTGCGTCGCCATGGCATTTTTAGCAAAATTAGTGCGGGGCTCACCCATCTTAAATTACTTCTAGATTGAGTTTTTAAATCTGGTGGCTTGACGGAGGGGACACACCTGATCCCATTCCGAACTCAGAAGTTAAGCCCTCTCGTGCCGATGATACTCTTATGGGGAAAGTAGGCAGTCGCCGGTTTTAAGCACTTGATCTTATGCTTATCCGCTAAGCTCTATTTACGGGGAAAGCGTAGTGAGCGAAGCGAACGAAGTCCCGCACATATGCTATATGCGGGATAGGCAGTCGCCGGAACAAAGTATTTAATCCAAATCTCGATTTAAAAAACACTTAAAGTACTTACTTTAAGCGTTTTTTTATTATATTATAGAAGCAGCATGTTAAGTTGGAGAGCCAAAAGACAGATCATATACGCTATTATTTTCGCGATTTTAATCGGCTTGTTTTTATGGCTGATAGTTTCGTGGTTAACGCCCGCGCCCACCTGTTTTGATGGCAAACAGAATCAAAAGGAAGAGGCCGTGGATTGCGGAGGTCCCTGCGCCAAGCAGTGTACCGGTGAAGTTAAGAATTTTAATATTTTATGGATCAGGGCGATTGAGGCCGCTTCTGGCAGTTATGACGCGGCCGCGCTGGTGGAGAATCCAAATTTCTCCGTAGGCGCGCGAAAAGTCGCGTACAAATTTAAATTGTACGACGATCGTAATGTCACCATCGCTATTCGCGAAGGCGAGACTTTTGTTAATCCCGGCGAGCGTTTTGTTATTTTTGAGTCAGCCATCCCTACGGGCGAGAAAAATGTGGCGCGCGCGATCTTGGAATGGTCTGATCTCGCAACGGTTGACTGGCTGAAAATTGATAAAGAAAAGCCCAATCTTTTGGTGGTTCGGAAAAATTTTGTTAATGAACCGGCGCCTTATTTGGAGGCGCGGGTGCGAAATGACGCGCCTGTTGATATTCAAAATGTTTACATGTCCGCTGTTTTATATGATGTTAATGGAAATGTCATGGCTGTCAGTCAGACCCTTTTTGATTTTTTTGCCGCGTTGTCGGAGCGGTCGGCGTTTTTTACCTGGTCTAAGCCGTTTGCGGCCCCTCCGGCAAGCATAGAAATATTTTTACGCGCTAATCAGACAGAGTAAAGTGCTCGGCATCTTAAGAAAAACAGACTATACTCTTATTTTGTCTTTGATCCCGCTTCTTGTTACGGGATTGATTACGATGAAAGCCTTGGGCGGAGGTAATGATTATTTTTTTGACCGCCAGCTGGTTTGGGTGGGAG
The DNA here is from genome assembly GCA_016214345.1 of Candidatus Niyogiibacteriota bacterium. Lineage (GTDB taxonomy): Bacteria > Patescibacteriota > Minisyncoccia > JACROR01 > JACROR01 > JACROR01. The sequence goes on along the minus strand of JACROR010000023.1, from coordinate 8,241 downwards.
CATCATTCGCCATATTTTTGTTGGCCGGCATGATAGATTGGAGTTTTTTGAAAAATGGCGCCCTGCTCGCCTCTCTTTATTTGTTGGGCGTTATCGGTTTAGCCACGCTCCTTATATTGGGCAAGACGGTAAGAGGCGCGGCAAGTTGGATTGACTTCTCGTTTTTTTCACTGGAGCCGGCTGAGCCCATGAAAATAATATTGATATTGGTTTTGGCAAAATATTTCGCGCGCCGGCATGTGGCTATCGCCAATATAAGGCATATTTTGGTTTCGGGAGCTTATGCTTTTATTCCGGCCGCGTTGGTGCTATTCCAGCCGGATTTGGGTTCGGCTATTATTTTTGCGTTCATCTGGCTGGGCATGGTTTTGGTTTCTGGCATAAGCAAGAAACATTTATTTTTTGTTTTTTTGGTCGGCGTACTCATTTTGATCATGGGGTGGCAGTTCGCATTGCACGACTATCAGAAGGCGCGCATTATGACGTTTATTTATCCTTTGGCGGACGTGAGGGGGGCCGGTTACAACGCTTATCAGTCAATGCTTGCTGTCGGTTCCGGGCAGATTTTGGGCAGGGGCATCGGTTTTGGCACGCAAAGCCGTTTGTCTTTTTTGCCTGAACATGAAACAGATTTTATTTTCGCGGCCTTCGCGGAAGAGTGGGGATTTGTCGGCGTTTTATTTTTGTTCTTATTTTTCGGAATAGTATTATGGCGCGTGTTGAAGGTCAGTTTTATAGGCGGCAGTAATTTTGAAAGATTGTTCAGCATGGGGTTGGTCATTCTTATTTTTACTCAAATTTTTATAAATATCGGTATGAATATAGGGTTGTTGCCCATTACCGGCATCACCCTGCCTTTTATGAGTTACGGCGGTTCGGCGTTGTTTAGTTTATTTATTGGGTTGGGAATTCTTGAGGGCATGGCCAAATTTATGCGTTTGTCTGACCGCGAGCCGTATATTGTCGGTTGAATTCGGCGTATTTGCCAAAAATTCCGGAATCGTTGACAAAAATTGATAGTATGCTATCATCCACCACAATGATGCAAGCAGATAAAATAACGAGTTCTTGTCTGAAAGGATTGTCATCCCGGGCTAAAGATGTGATCGTCCGCCGTTTTGGCATTGGTAGGAAATCCCGCGAAACTTTGGAGTCTATAGGGCAAAATTACGGAATTACGCGCGAGCGCGTAAGGCAGATTGAAAATGCCACCTTGAATAAAATAAGGACCACGCATGGACCGGCGTTGCAGGAAACGTTTGATCATTTGCGTTCGGAAATGAACGGGCGCGGCGGTTTAGTCAAGGAAGGCTCTTTTTTGAATAGTTTGGGAACCAATCCGAAAGATGCCAATTATTTTAATTTTCTTCTTAATCTGGGGTCTGATTTCACGAGATTGTCAGAGAGCGAAGAGTTTTATAGCCATTGGACCACCGATGAAGATGGCGCCGGCAAGATACGCGCCTCTTTAACCGTTTTGCATAAAGAATTGGGCGCGAGCGATCTGCTTTCTGAAAATGATATGGTTGCCAGGCTCTCGGCGCATTTAAAGGAGCGGGCGGCGGTTACGGCATCCAGTATTTCTCCGGAGGTTGCCGTATTGCTTTTGGGCGTATCTAAAAAAATAGGACGCAATCATTTGGGAGAATGGGGAATGGCGAGTTCTCCGCATATTTCTCCGAAGGGCATGAGAGACATGGCTTGTTTGGTTTTGAGAAAACACGGAAAGCCGATGCACTTTACTGAAATCGCGTCCTCCATTAGTTCTCTTATAAACAAACCGGCCCATACTCAAACGGTTCATAATGAGCTTATAAAAGACGGTCAATTCGTATTGGTGGGACGCGGACTTTACGCGCTTTCCAGCATGGGATACAAGAAGGGCGTGGTTTCCGATGTTATCAAAGAAATATTGGCGTTAAAAGGAGCGCTTGGCAAAGATGATATTGTAAAAGAGGTGCTGAAAGAGCGTTATGTTAAAGAGGGTACGATTCTCATTAATCTTCAGAATAAAAATTATTTTCGCAGAACCGCAGAAGGACATTATACCCTGGCCTGAATTGTGGTATAATATCCATTAATGGAAGCGCTGTATATATTTTTTGCCGGTTTTTTGCAACAGGTTTTCTATTTCGTAAGGGACATCTGGTTTATTTGGCTGCCGGCGTCCCTGTTTTTTATTTTCTGGGAATTTTGGATGTTGTATGTGAATTTGCATTATGTTTCGCATATTCCTTGGATGCTTCTGGAAGTAAAGATTCCTCGTAATATTTTGAAAAGTCCCAGAGCCATGGAGCTGGTTTTTAATACTTTGCATAACAGCCACGAAGGATCTTTCATTGATAAACACTGGAAGGGTTTTGTTAGGGGAGTGTTTTCTTTTGAGGTGGCGAGCGTGGGGGGAAGTTTGCGTTTTTTCGTGCGTACGCCCAAAGCCATGCGGAATTTGGTTGAGGCGCAGATTTACGCGCAGTATCCGGAAGTGGAAATCGTGGAAGCAGATGATTATACCAAGTCTGTTCCTGAAAACGCCCCTAATGCCGATTGGAATTTATGGGGCGTGGAATTTTGCCAGACCAAAGAAGACGCCTTTCCCATTAAAACTTATGTTGATTTCAAGCTGGAAGACGTTAAGGAGGAAATGGAAAAAATAGATCCTATGTCGTCCATGATGGAATTCATGGGCTCGGTAAGGGCGGGTGAAAATGTTTGGTTTCAATTACTTATTCGCGGGTCGGGTGACCGGTGGATCAAAGAGGGCGTGAAATTAAAAGAGGAGATTTTAGCCAAAAGAAAAGGAAAGCCGGGAGAGTCTTCGCAGCCGCTTTCTCCCGGCGATACGGAGGTCCTGAAATCTCTGGAGCGAAATATGACTAAATTAGGTTTTGATGTGGGCATACGCGTTATGTATTTGGCGCGGCGCGATGTTTTTAACCCCGTTAATATAGCGTCTATCATGGGCGTTATGAAACAGTATAATACCCAAAATTTGAACGGTTTTAAATCGCAAGCCAGTACTTCCGGAGGTTTTTGGTTTAAAAGCAGCCGGGAATATCGCAAACAGAGAATGATGTTCAATGCCTACCGGGCGCGGGGATATTTTTATCCGCCTTTTTCGCGAGGATTGTTATTTTCGCGGGGAGAGCAGGCGGGTGTTTTAACTTCTGAAGAGCTGGCCACCATTTATCATTATCCGGGCATGGTCGTTTCCGCGCCCACTTTTGAGAGGGTGGAGAGGAAGAAGGGCATGCCGCCCTCTAATTTGCCGGTTTAACGCCGTATAAGATTTTATGGATCCGGAACAAATAATTTATTTCGCCGAAACCGACTTTCGTAACAAGCGTCAGCAGTTCGGCATCAAAAGGCGCGATCGTACCAAGCATACTTATGTGGTTGGCAAAAGCGGCATGGGCAAAACCACGCTTTTGGAAAATATGGCCATTCAAGACATAATATCCGGAAACGGCGTGGGCATTATTGATCCGCACGGCGATTTCGCGGAAAAAATGTTAAATTATGTCCCCAAGGAGCGGATCAAAGACGTCATTTATTTCAACCCGGTGGATACGAGCTATCCCATTGGTTTTAATATTATGGAGGGCGTGGGAGAAGATCAGAGACATTTGGTGGCGGCTGGGTTGATGGGAGTTTTTAAAAAAATATGGCCGGACGTGTGGTCGGCAAGAATGGAATATATTTTGAATAATACGGTTTTGGCGCTTTTGGAATATCCGGGGTCAACGCTTTTGGGTATTAATCGGATGCTCGCGGATAAAGATTATCGCAAAAAAGTCGTGGATAATGTTACGGACGAGGTGGTGAAGGCTTTTTGGACGCAGGAATTCGCTAAATACACCGAGCGGTTCGCGCAAGAAGCCACTCCCGCCATACAAAACAAGATAGGGCAGTTCATAACCAATTCGCTGATACGAAACATCGTGGGGCAGGAAAAATCTTCGTTTGACATGCGAAAGATCATGGATGAAAAAAAGATCCTGATCATGAATTTATCCAAGGGAAAGGTGGGGGAGAGTAATTCCCATCTTTTGGGGGCTATGCTTATTACCAAACTTTATTTGGCCGCCATGAGCCGGGTGGACACGCCCGAAGAAGAACGCAATGATTTTTATCTTTATGTGGATGAGTTCCAAAATTTCGCGACGGACGCTTTTTCCAATATATTGTCCGAGGCGAGAAAATATCGCCTTAATCTGATCATCGCGCACCAATACATAGGCCAGTTGGTTACGGAGACGAGCACCCGGGTGCGTGACGCGGTCTTCGGAAATGTGGGAACCATGATAGCTTTCAGAGTGGGAGGGACCGACGCGGAGTTCTTGGAAAAAGAATTCGCGCCTGAATTTACCGCCTTGGATCTGGTAAATCTTCCTTTCGCGGGAATCTATCTGAAACTGATGGTGGACGGCGTAACCTCTTTTCCGTTTTCCGCGAAAACCCTGCCTCCGCTTGCCAAGGCCGAGATCTCTTTCAAAGAAGATATAATAAAAAATTCACAGCAAACATACGGGGCTCGCATTGAAGGCGTTAAAGAAAAGATCGCCGCTTGGCACGCGCCCGCGGAAGGAGTGGAGCGGGCCGGTGGCGACGCGCAGATTGCCGCCAAAACCGTGTCTCCTAAATATGAAGCGTCATGCAGCGTTTGCCATAAAGCCATCATGGTTCCGTTCAAACCTGACGGCAAGCGTCCGGTTTATTGTCCGGAACATATGGGTATGTCTGTTTCGGCCACGCCCCGGCCTGTGGCGACGAATCAAGGCGATCTTCGGCCAGGCACGGTTACGCCGAATATGTTTAAGCCGCGCCCCGAAAGGCAGAGGGAGAAGTTGGCGGAAGTTCCGAGATTCCCCGCGCCCAAAGACGGAGAATTGGTGGTTAAAAAACCGGAGAAGACCATTTCTTTGAGTGATTTGACTCCCAAAAAATCAACCGAATCCAAGAAGTTGCCTAATTTGGAAGAATTGCGGCGCGCATTGCAAGAATCCTTGGCCGCGACGGAAAGCGTTAAAAAGCCAAGCGAAGTTAAAAAAGCTCCGGTCCCAAGTCCTGTTTCCGGAACACCCAAAAATATTTTGAAACCGGGCCAAATTATCAAGTTTGATTAATGCTTTAATTTTAACAGCATTTGATTTACAATAACCGTAATGTTTTTATTGCGGTTATTTTTTATTTTAGGCGCGTTTACTGTTTTTCCGCTTTTTGCGCGGGCGGATGTTTTGATAAACGAAATTGCTTGGATGGGGACCGCGGTCTCCGCGTCGGATGAGTGGATGGAACTTTATAATAATGGCGGCGCGAGTGTTGATTTGGCCGGTTGGACGCTTAGCGCGGCGGACGGTACGCCCAATATCTCCTTGCAAGGAATTGTTCCGGCAAAATCATTTTATCTCTTAGAAAGAACCAATGACGCAACCGTTCCTAATGTCGCGGCAGATTTGATTTATACTGGCGCGCTATCCAACGCCGGTGAAATGCTCATTTTGCGCGATTCTTCGGGCGCGGAAGCGGATAGGGCGGACGGTTCGGGCGGATGGTCTGCTTTGGGTGGCAATAATGAAACTAAAGAAACGGCGCAGAGAATGGCTTCGGGCTGGGTTACGGGAGCTCCCACGCCTAAGGCGGCGAATTACGCTGTGGCGCCAGAAACTTCGTCCGCGCCGGTTCAGCCGAATAATGTTTCCGCGTCTGCCTCGGCATCTGTTGATGCCCGTAATTTTACTCCAAAATTTAACGCAAAAATATACGGCGGTGAAAATACTTTGACCGCTGGAGTGGAGGCGGAATTTCGCGGAGGAGCCGAAGGCTTGAGCAATGAGGAAACAAAGAAGGCGAGATTTTTATGGAGTTTCGGTGATGGTGTCTATCAAGATGGCGCAATCGCGCGACATACTTATACGCGGCCTGGTTCGTATAACATTTCTTTGAATGTTATTTTGGAGCCATATTCCGCTTCGGATTACGCGCGAATGATAGTATTGGCGGGACAGCCGCCGGTTTCGCAAATACCCGTAAAGCCTGAATTGGAATTTATGGCGCAGATTCCGGCTGATATTGCCAGTTCGTCAAACAATTCTGTCAATTCAGCGGTGCCTATAAATACAGCAGAAAAATCTTTGAATACGGCCAATGTGTCGGATGCCGGCCTTAATTCAAGTGGCAATGCTTGGTTTTGGTTTTTGATCAGTCTGGCCGTTGGCGTAATCGGAGCAGTGGGTTTCATACTGATAAAGATTTATTATTAGAAAGCACTACCTACATAAGTGAGACTTATGTAGGTAGTGCGGCAGAATAGAATTATGAATCGTAAAATCGAGTTTTCTATCGGAGAATTTTATCACCTCTATAATCGGGGCAATAATAAGGGAAAGATATTTTTAAATGACAACGATAAGGTCAGGTTTTTAAATTTACTTTTTCTTTGTAATGATACCAAGTCCATAGTTTTCAGAGACATTCCTAAAAGCGCAATTTATAATAAAAAGCGTCGCGCAAATACTTTGGTGGATATTGGCGGTTATTGTTTAATGCCCAACCACTTTCATCTTTTAGTGCATGAAAAAGAAGAAAATGGAATTAGTTTATTCATGCAAAAATTACTTACCGCCTATTCTTTATATTTTAATAAAAAACACAATCGCACCGGTAAATTATTTGAAGGAGTTTTTGGGGCCGCCCATGCCGATGATGACGGATATCTTAAGTATCTTTTTGCGTATATTCATCTTAATCCTATAAAACTTATTGAGCCTCATTGGAAAGAGACAGGGATTGTTGATATAGCAAGAGCGGAAAAATTCTTGCACGACTATAAATACGCAAGTTATTTGGATTATATTGGCGATGCGCGCCCCGAAGCGACGATCATAAACAAAGATGCCTTTCCGGAATATTTTGAAAATCAAAAGGAATTTCGCGATCATCTCAAAGACTGGCTGAATTACCTAACTACATAAGTGAGACTTATGTAGTTGTGTATAAGCATCGTCAATTATAAATAAAGCCTGAACTACATAAGTCTCACTTATGTAGGCGTGCTGTTGGCGGAATTATGCACATTTTTGGGGCGCGCGAGGATGTGTTTGAGCGGTTAATTGATATATAATATAAAGAGCCATCTAAATAGGGCGGGTGTATTCTATATGACCGAACAAAATTCTAATAATAATCAGCAAGACTCCTGGAATGATGCTATTTTTGAACAAGAAAATGGCGGTGAACGGTTAATTGCGGTCAAAAAAGACAGCATTCCCACACACACACACACACACACACAAGTCTATTTAATCAAGCAGTTTTTTATTTTCAGAAATTAGTCCTGGCCGGCGTTTTAGGCGCGCTGATTTTTTCAGCGTTTGTTTTTTATTCCCATCCGGAATTTTTACTCACCACTTTTGGCGACTTAAAAAACTATTCTCATGTCGCGCGGAATATTACGGAACAGCAGTTTGATAAAGCCGCCCTGGTTTCCGCCAACGTATTCTCGGCCGTTAAAAGCGAAGGCGCGGGCATGCTGGAAACCGCCTCAAACTTTGTTACGGTTTTTTTTGAAGAATTGGGACGCGCCCTGACCTCTCTGGCCGTGGGAATTAAAGAAAAGTCCGCGAGTTTTGCTACGGGAGTTAAAGATAAGTTTATGAGCCTGATCACCAGAGAACGTCCCCAGCCGCCCGGCAATAATACGGAGCCGTCTCCCGTTTTGTCCAAGAGCGAAGCGATTGGTGACAAAACGCAGTCCAGCGAGCTATTGCGAGTCGTGACTCCGACCATTGTGCTTAAAGACCTTGATCAGAAAGAGCCGGATATTATTTTGCAAAAACCCGCGCCAGTGATCGCGGAAGAGAAACCATCCTTGGCGGCAACCCCTTCCGAAAACTTGACGGGCAGCGGCCTGACCGCCAGCGGAGGCGCGCCACAACCGACCATTATACAAAGAACCATAGAAAGGGTAATCTCGGGCATTACCGCCGAGGATCTGGATCAGAAATTAAACAAACAGGAAGAGAATTTTTTTGCCAAAGTTGAAGGATTAAAAAATCAGATCGCTTCCATGGGGAGCCAAAACTTCCAAGCCATCGCGCTGACCAACAAAATAGACCAACTGACCGGAACGAAACTATACAATGTTACCGTATCCGGAATGTCGGGATTGACGGACGCGGATATTCCCAATGACCTTACGGCTTCCAATTATTTGCCTTTGACCGGAGGAACTTTGACCGGAGC
>JACROR010000022.1 GCA_016214345.1 Candidatus Niyogiibacteriota bacterium | reverse complement strand
TATTAGAATTTTGTTCGGTCATATAGAATACACCCGCCCTATTTAGATGGCTCTTTATATTATATATCAATTAACCGCCCAAACACATCCTCGCGCGCCCCAAAAATGTGCATAATTCCGCCAACAGCACGCCTACATAAGTGAGACTTATGTAGTTATCAGGCTTTATTTATAATTGACGATGCTTATACAGATGTGAAGAACTACTAATAAACGACTATGGTATACTAACATCATGAAAGAAGTGGTGTTTAGCGGAGTCGCGCCTTCGGGAAATATACATATAGGCAACTATCTTGGAGCCATAGAACAATGGGTGGAGCTTCAATCTTCCAATAAATACCAAAACATCTTTTGCATTGTGGACGAGCACGCCATAACCGTGCCGCAAAATCCGGAAAAATTAAGGGAGAAAATCAGAGAGGTGACATTGCTATATCTGGCGTTGGGCATAGATCCCAAAAAATCCACCATATTTATTCAGTCTCATGTTTCAGAACATGCCGAGCTGGCATGGCTTTTGAATACCGTAACTCCGTTGGGCGACCTGCAAAGAATGACCCAATTTAAAGACAAGGCGAAAAAACAAAAATCCATTTTGGCCGGCCTGTTCAATTATCCGGTGCTTATGGCCGCCGACATTTTACTCTATCAGACAAGCGTCGTGCCCGTGGGCGAAGATCAAGTCCAGCATGTGGAATTAACCAGAGAAATCGCAAAAAAATTTAATAATCTTTATGGCGAAGTATTTCGCATTCCAAACGTCGCCCTGAAAAAAGAAACCAAGAGAATAATGGGACTGGATGACCCGACCAAAAAAATGTCCAAGTCAGCGGAAAATCCGGCAAATTACATTGCCTTGCTTGACGCGCCGGATGTCATACGCAAAAAAATAAAATCCGCGGTTACGGATTCAGGAACGGAAATAAAATATGATTTGGAAAATAAACCGGCCATTTCCAATCTTTTAACCATCTACGGCGGGTTTGCGAAAAAGCCGATAAACGAAATTGAAAAAATATATCAAGGTAAGGGATACGCGGAATTCAAAAAAGATCTGGCGGAAATCATTGTGACGGAGCTGGCGCCTCTACAAGTAAAATATAAAGGGCTGGAAAAAAATCCGCGAAAAGTGAAAAAAATCTTAAAAGATGGCGCCAAAGCAGCTAAAAAAATCGCCTCTCAAACGCTTAAAGCCGCCAAAAACGCGATGGGATTATAATGCTGCATAAATGCAATCTTCGATCGTAATCCCGTCCGCCAACTGGCGGACGGGACGCTGAATTTTTATTTTGACAAGCGAGGAGCGAGTGAATCCGCCAGCTAGCGAATTTCACATCATCCGAGCGTCGTCAAAACAAAGAGCAATGCCCTTTATAGTCGTCCGCCACCGGCAGACTCTTTAAAAATTCGCGAGTGCTGATACTTATTGACGAAGGTCGTCAACTCTTTTATTTTTTCCTCCAACAAAGATCTCTTGGCGGCTTCAATATTCAAACGAAGCAACGGCTCGGTCTGTGAACGCCTAACGTTAAACCACCAATCCGAATACTCCACCGTTAATCCATCAATTAAAATTTTCTTGCCTTCTCCGTATTTTTTGGCGAGCCTCTCTAATATCTTTTCTATTCTTCCCGCGTCCGGCAATTTGAAATTATATTCCCGCGAGTGAAAATAGATATCATAGGGCTCCAGAAGCGCGGAGAATGTTTTCCGCGAAGCCGCGAAAATATTCAACATGAAAATAAGCGTGAGCGCCGCCGAATCCGCCGAGAAAAAATCCCGAAAATAGTAATGTCCGGAAGCCTCACCCGCCAATAAAGCGTTCGTTTTTCGCATGGCATTTTTAATATTCAAATGTCCGGTCTGAACACGTTTTATTTTGACTCCCTTTATTTTGCCAATATCAAAAACTATTTTACCGCTTGCGACATCCATTAAAACAACGTCTCCCTTTTTGGCGAGATTGTCCGCCAAAAGCGCGGTAACCAGGTCGCCCCGTACCGTCCGGCCGCGTTCATCCAAAAATACTATTCTATCGCCATCAGCATCCAACACGAATCCGAAATCCGCTCCTTTGTGTATCACCAACTCTTGAACGCGCTGCGTGGCCTCGGGCTCCAACGGATTGGGCGAATGATTGGGAAATCTACCGTCAGGATCGAAATAAAGCGGCCAATAAGACACTTCCAATTTATCAAAAAGCATTTTTAAAAGTTCGCCTCCCGCGCCATTGGACGCGTCAGCCACTACGCGAAAAGCGCTATTCACGCCATCGTGCGAAAATGACGCTAAAAAATCAATATAAGCGGAAGCAATTTCACTTTTTTCCAATCTGCCTTTTTGATCAGCTTTCGGCGGGGCGGATACGCACAGTTTTTTAATTTCCGAAGGATTGATGGGCAACGCTCTCCCGTCCACCAATTTTATGCCGTTATATTGCGAAGGATTGTGAGAGGCGGTTATGATCGCTCCGCCGTCGGCTTTCAAAAAATTTGTCGCGAAATAAATCATAGGCGTCGTGGAAGGCCCAATATCCAAAACATCCGCGGAAGCATCCAAACATCCGTTTATAAAAGCCTTGCATAACTCGGGAGATGACAACCTGGCATCTTTTCCTACCACTATTTTAAGATCTTTTTTCTTATTTTTTTTTAACAAATACCGGCAAAACGCCGAACCGATACGGTAAGTGGCATCCGCATTTATTTCCTCGGGATAAATTCCCCTGATGTCATAGGCTTTGAAAATATGTTCTGACAATGCCATACCGCTTTATTTTATCATGAAATTGTCATATTGTTAGTTTAATTAGAAATAAAAAAATTATGAAATACTA
>JACROR010000007.1 GCA_016214345.1 Candidatus Niyogiibacteriota bacterium | reverse complement strand
CCGCCTCAAGAAGGGCATACGGCAGGCCTTCTTTGAGCGAGGTGAGCGTGAATATATCAAATGCCTTTAAAAGTGTTTTCGCGTCTTTTTTTCGGCCAACAAGAAAAACAGTGTCGGAAAGATTATTGTCCGCGATTTGTTTTTCAAGCGCTTTTCTTTCTTCTCCTTCACCGATGATGACAAAAATAAATTTTGCGAAGGACGGTTCTTTTGCGAAGGGCCGTCCTTCACGGCGTGAAAGTTGCGCAATCGCATCAATGGCGTATGCCAGCCCCTTGTTTTTTGTAAGTTCAGATATGGTTCCAATCCAGATAGCTTCAGATGGCGGTTTTGTTGTGAACGCGGAGAGAATTTCTTCGCGCGCTTTTTCGCGTTGCAAAAAATCTATTTCACCGATTCCGTTTGGAATATAGGAAACTTTGTCCGCGGACACAAACGGCATACTAAGCGTTTGAGCGTATTCTTTTTTGGTAATGACAATCACGCGATGAGCAAAAAGCGCGGTGAACCATGAGGCAATCCATATCGCGGCGCGCGTGAGAAAAAAGCGCGGCTCATTAAAGGCCCAACCGTGCGCGGTGAAAACTATTTTTTTTACACCGGCAAGACGAGCCGCCAAAGTCCCGAGCCCGCCCACTTTTGAGCTGTGCAGGTGGACAACGTCAGGCTGCTCTTTCTTGAAAAGAGAAATGAGTAAAAAGAAGACGGCAATATCGTCGACCATGTTGATGTCGCGCCCCAGGCGGGGGAGAGCGATTGTTTGTATTCCCGCGTGCTCGAGTTTTTCTTTCAGTTCTCCATTGCCGCCCAAGGCGACCACGGGTTCAAAAAAATCACTCGGCAGATTAGTCGCCAAGTCGTACACATTTCGTTGGGCGCCGCCCCAGTTCGACTTGGTTATGATGAATAAAACTTTTTTCCTCAGATGCATTGACAATAGTATATATTATATTGTGTAATAAAGCAAATACATTTGCGCGGGATATTTCCTTTTGAAACATTCTTTTGCGGGCTTATGTTACAAAAAAGTAGATTTTGCAGCGATTTTATTATACTATATGCCTATTATGGGGATTGAAAATAGATGGGAAGCGGCAATCCTTTTTTTGGGAGACATGGTGCTTTTTTATCTGGCGCTGTGGGTTTCTTTGGTGCTTCGGTATTTTGAGCTGCCCGATTCCAAAGCCATCGACCTGCACCTTATTCCGTTCTCGATTATTTTTGTAGTCTGGGCGCTCTCATTTTTTATTGCGGGGTTGTATGACAAACATACGCTGCTTTTGCGTAAACGTCTCCCGTCTCTTATTTTAAAGACACAGGTATTGAATAGTATTTTGGCAGTCTTATTTTTTTATTTTATTCCTCTTTTCAAAATTACTCCGAAGACCAATTTATTTATCTATTTGGCGGTATCGTTTCTCTTTATTCTGGGCTGGCGCTTGTCGGTCGTGGCATTGGCCGGTCCCGCACGGCGCGAAAAGGCGATTCTCATCGGCACCGGGCCTGAAATGCGCGAGTTGGAATACGAGGTCAATAAAAATCCGCGCTATCACATAAATTTTGTACGAACTATTGATGTGGAAAAAATAAACGAAGCGGATTTCAAAAACGAGATTATCAATACGATTTATGCCCAAGGCATTACCACTATTGTGGTTGACCTGCAAAACGACAAAGTCGCGCCGCTCATCCCGCATCTGTACAATCTTATCTTCTCAAAGATGCGTTTTGTCGATAAGTACAAGGTGTATGAGGAAGTATTCGACCGCGAGCCGCTTTCGCTTTTGGGAGACAGCTGGTTTTTGGAAAACATCTCGCAAGCGCCGCATCTTATATACGATACGCTGAAGCGGGTAATGGACATGGCCGTCTCATTTATACTCGGTGTTTTTTCACTCGTGTTATATCCGTTTGCATGGTTTGCCGTCAAGCTTGACGACGGCGGTGCGCTTTTTACCTATCAAAACCGTGTTGGGCAGGACAAAAAAAATATTCGTCTGATGAAATTTCGAACGATGACTGCCAATGACCAGGGGGAGTGGAGTCGGGGGATAAAGAATGAAGTGACGCGTGTCGGAAAGTTTTTGAGAAAAACTCGAATCGACGAATTGCCCCAGCTCTGGAATGTGCTTGCCGGCGATATCTCGCTTATCGGTCCGAGACCGGAATTCCCCGAACCGGCGGAAGCGTATGCGGCAGAAATACCGTATTACAATATCCGGTATCTCATTAAGCCAGGACTCTCTGGGTGGGCGCAGATTTACCAAAAAGAAGCACCGCATCACGATGTCGATATTGAACAGACGCGCGAAAAGCTCTCGTATGACCTCTACTACATTAAAAATCGCTCTTTTTGGCTCGATATTAAAATTGCGCTGAAGACGGTCAAAACACTTCTCTCTCGGACGGGAATCTGATAGACTCCCGTTAGAATATTGCTATTTAACAGGCTACAAAAAAGGAGATATTATATGATGGGAAAAAACAAAAAAGTGATAGTAACCGGTGGTGCCGGTTTTATTGGTTCGCATCTCGTAGACGCGCTTGTGGCGCATGGGTATGAAGTGCATGTGATAGACAATCTATCTGCGGGGAAAAAAGAAAACGTGAATCCAAGAGCAACACTTCATGTTGCTGATATTTGCGATTATGAAGCGATTGCGCCGATTATCGCGGGCGCGCAGTATGCGTTTCATCTCGCAGCATTACCACGCGTGCAGTACTCTATTGAATATCCATCGGAGACGAACGAGGTGAACGTTGACGGAACAATCAACGTCTTAAAAGCCGCGCAAAAGGGCGGTGTAAAAAGATTTATTTATTCCGCTTCAAGTTCGGCTTATGGCGATCAGCCAAGACTTCCGCTTACCGAAGATATGACAGCGATGCCAAAAAGTCCTTATGGCCTGCAAAAATATATTGGAGAGCTTTATGCCAGAATG
>JACROR010000026.1 GCA_016214345.1 Candidatus Niyogiibacteriota bacterium | reverse complement strand
ATGTATTTTACATTGCAAAACTCCGTTAAGTGCGGAGAAATTGATTTTTTCAGCAATCAAGGGGGTTTCTATTTGGGTCGCGATAGCGACCTTTCTAAAATAGGGGGGTTGTAAATGCTCCCCCTTGCTTGATGAAAAAATCGATTTTGGAGCACTAAAGTACTGCGTTTTGCAACCAATCGCTTCGCTCTTGGACAAAACGGGAGCATAGGAGTTTTGTAATTCAAAGTAGCCAAAAAACACCAAGCCTGGCGCCTGCCTGCCGGCAGGCAGGCCTGCGGGCGGTCTCAAAACAGAGTTTCGTAATTTAAAAAGTGCGCCATCAAAATATAAAATGTCGCGTTATAAAAATTATTTCGTTTCTTGTTCCCGCAGTATGTGGAATTTTTCTTCTTTCGCGGAGGAATTTTGTTTTTTTGCGCCAGGATCTTCTCGGTCGTTTTGCGCGTAGTCCAGTCCTTCAAAATTTATCGGATAGGCAAATCCTCTCCTGGACGCGGTTCCGAAAAGTTTGCTGTGCACGATCCTTCCCATAACGGTAATGAGCAGGGCAAAAAGCGTCAGTCCGCAGATCATGGTTAATACGGCGATTATTTTCCCCAATATGGTTACGGGCACCATGTCTCCGTAGCCTACCGTGGTTATGGTAACCATGGCCCACCACAGTCCTTGCGGTATGTTCGTGAAAAGAGTGTTGGGTGTGTGGTATTCCGCCAAATACATCAGCGTCCCGGATATAACCACCACGGAGAATAAAGCAAAAAGATAAATTTCTATATGATACCAAGGAATGTCGTTTAAGATAGACGCGGTATTTTTGCGGTTTCTTTGGGCGTAAGTGATGATTTTAAATATACGGAAAAGCCGGAACAAGCGGAGTGCGCGCAGAGCTCGAAGGGCGCGAAGCGAACTGAAATTTAATACGAGAGGAGCGGCGAAAAAAAGATAGCTTGGTAATATCGCCAAAAGGTCTATCAGTCCCAAGGGGCTGCATATGTATTTTAGTTTGTCTTCCGCGTAGTATATTCTTAACAGATATTCCAGGGAAAATATGACAACGAACGCCATTTCCGCGCCGACAAACCATGCGCGGTAAGTAATTTCCATTTGCGCCACGGATTCCAATATTATGGTTATGACGGATATGAATATCAGTACGCCCAAAATATCGTTAAAGATATGATAAATTTTTGTCTTTTCGTCGTGAAAGGCCTGTCGTATTATCTCCATAAGCTTTGATTTTAGCTGTTATTTCATTATAATACACTTAATTTAGGCTGTTAAGGTTATTCTGTTAGACTATGTAAATATGTCGGATACCGGGATCATCACAGGAAAAAAATGGGCGTTAAAAGCGCCTTGTCCGGAAAATGTCATGGATATTTTTCCGGATGAAGACAGTGTGAGTTTGCCGCTTCTTTTTAATCGCGGAATAAAAACCGCAGAGGATAAGGCAAATTTTTTTTCGCCGGATTATGAAAAAGATCTGCATGACCCTTTTTTATTGCGAGATATGGAGCGGGTTATGGGCTTTCCGCCGTCGCCGTGGAAGCTCTGGTCAAAGAAGATCCCTCGGTGGTTATCACGGTGGATTGTGGAGTTACTAATTTTGAGGAAATAGAGCGTCTGCGGTCACTTAACATTGACGTCATAATAATTGACCATCACATTGTCCCTCCGCGCTGGCCCAACGCTTTTGCCATCATTGACGCCAAGAAAGAAACGGAAACCTATCCTTTTAAATTTTTATGCGGCGCGGGCATGGCGTTCAAAACCATCCAAGCGATTTTGCGGAAAGACAATTTTAACTTACCGGAGGGCTGGGAAAAGTGGCTGCTGGACGTGGCGGCCATTGCCACGGTGGCGGATATGGTTCCGCTTTTGGATGAAAACCGCGCGCTGGCGCATTACGGATTAAAAGTTTTGCGGAAGACCAGGCGGGTGGGACTTGCCGCGCTTTTTAAATAATTGAGGATCAATGCCGAGCATTTGACCGCGGAAGATATAGCTTTTTCCATAGCGCCTTACATAAATGCCGCCAGCCGCATGGGCAATGATACGACCAGTTTTGAGCTGCTTACCACTGATTCGTATGAAAAAGCGGAATGGCTGGTGGATAGAATGGTTGCTACCAAGGCGGAGCAGGCGCATTTTGTGGATCTGGTTTTGCAAGATATTCGCGAGAAATATCCGGAAGGGTCGTTCGTGCCCGATATTATTATTATGGGAGACGCGTTATGGCACCCCGGTGTTTTAGGTATAGCCGCCAATCGGGTTTTGGATCTGTATTCGCGGCCGGTTTTTTTGTGGGGGCAAGGGGAAGAATCGGAGACCGTCAAAGGTTCGGCGCGGAGCCGCGGGGAAATAAGCGTGGTGGAAATCATGCGCCACGTGCCGGAGGGATTTTTTTTGGATTTCGGAGGGCATCATGCCGCCGGCGGATTTGGCTTGGAGAAAGAAAAGGCCGGCCAATTTGAAAATGTAATCGTGGAGGCTGCGCAAAAAACTCCTCGGCAGCAGGATCTAGGAGACGATTTACTGGCTGACGCCGAATTGTCTATATCGGAGGTGGACCGCGATCTTTTAAGCAGATTGGACCGACTTGAACCGTTTGGTATGGAAAATCCTAAGCCGGTGTTTTGGCTTAAGGGCCTGTCCTTGAAACACGCGACGGTTTTCGGCAAAGACGGGTTGCATCTCAAATTATCATTTCATAATTCGGGCGGTGGAGAATTGAACGTGATCGCTTTTTGGCGCGGGAAAGACGCCAAATTTTTTGAGGAGAGCAGGGGCGCGCTGATTGACCTTTTGGCCAATGTGGAAATGTCGCGTTTCAACGGATCGGAAGAGCTACGGTTGCGCGCGGTAGATTACAAATTAGCGGACGCGTGATTATGGAACATACGAAAAATAAAATAAATATTTATACGGATGGAGGAGCGCGCGGCAATCCGGGGCCCGCGGCCTTGGGCGCGGTGTTTTGCGATGCCGAGGGACGTCTGCTAAAAGAATACGGCGAATATTTAGGCGTTAAAACCAATAACGAAGCCGAATATGAAGCGATCATTTTCGCTTTGAAAAAGGCCAAACAGCTTTTGGGCAAAAAAAATGCCAAAGATACGGAAATAATTTTGCACACGGACAGCGAATTGGTGGAGCGCCAGTTGAACGGTAAATATAAGATAGAAGATGAAAAACTTCAGCCGCTTTTCATGAAAATTTGGAATTTGCGGGTTGAGTTGGGCGCCGTATCTTTCCGTCATGTTGCGCGGGACAAAAACAAGGATGCTGATCGCATGGTAAACGAGGCGCTGGATCGCGAGAGTGGCGGAGGAGGCATGTTTGAGTGAGTGTTATGTGGGTCCGATAAGTAAGCACAGCACACTTTTCGCTAAACGTTTTTGAAACACTGGGCTGGTATGGATCATTAGTGTGGAAACAAGAAGAGTATTCCCGCATGACAGCCTATATTGATAAAGGCCGTTCCGGCCAAATTATTGTGCCTCTCCATCCCAGTCATACGGGAACACTCTTCTTGTTTCCTAAAATAGAGGCTGTGGTGAAAAGGCGTTTGGCGAAAAGTGTTAATATTGGAGACTAAATTCAGATTATGAATTTTAATGTTTTGGCGTTGGCGATTGGCGGATTTTTAGGGGGCGTATTTTTGCGCTCTTTTTTTGCCTGGCCACTTAGTTTTACGGCATTCGCGGCCGTTTTGGGCGTGGCAATGCTTTTTTCCGCTTATTTCGCGGAGCAAAAGCGGGTATTTTTCATTTTGGGCCTGGTGGCGCTTTCTTTTTGCGCGGGAACTATGCGTTACGAGGTTAAAGATGCCAATATTTTGCCGCCGCCGCTTGCGAATTCCGTATCGCGGCAAGTTTTATTGCGAGGCATGGTTTCGGAAGAGCCGGATGAGCGGGAAAACAATACGCGCCTCATTTTTCGCGCGGAGAGCGTTTATGAAGGAAGCGCGTGGCGTGAAATCTCGGGGGAAAAAATATTGGTATACGTTAAAAAATATCCGGAGCTCAATTACGGAGATATTTTGGAAGTGGCTGGCACGCTTAAGAAACCTGAAAATTTTTCGGATTTTGACTGGGAGAATTATTTGGCAAAAGACGATATTTTTTTAGAGATGTTTTCTCCGCGGATCGTATTGTTGGGAAATGGCGGATCTTGGGTAAAAGAAAAACTTTTCGCGTTGAAGCGAAATTTTACCGACAGCTTGTCTCGGGTTTTGCCTGAACCGCACGCGAGTTTTTTGGCCGGACTTACCATAGGAGCGAAGAAAAGCATGCCGCCGGAGGTGCTGGAAGAATTCAAAAAGGCCGGCATCATGCATTTAGTGGTTTTGTCCGGGTATAATATCACTATCATCGCGGAAAATATCGGTCGGATGATGAAGTTTTTACCGTTGCCTTTCGGCGCGGGGCTTAGTGTGAGCGTTTTGGGTATAATTTTCTTCGCGATCATGACCGGAGCTTCGGCAACTATTGTGCGCGCCGCCATTATGGCGATTTTGGTGCTTGTCGCGCGCTCTACCGGACGGGTTTACGAGGTTACCGTGGCGCTTTTGTTCGCGGGATTTTTTATGGTGCTTCAAAATCCCAAAATTTTGCGGTTTGACCCGTCTTTTCAGTTGTCATTTTTAGCCACCTTAGGTTTGATATTTATAGCTCCGCGGCTTGAAGGTCATATGGGATTTTTGTCTGAAAAATGGGGATTGCGCGAGAATGTTTCGGCAACTTTGTCCGCGCAGATAGCCGTATTACCACTCGTTTTGTATTTAATCGGTAATGTTTCACCATTCGCTTTACCAGTCAATATTTTGATCTTGATGTTCATTCCGGCCACCATGTTTTTCGGTTTTATGACCTGGGCGGTCGGCATTTTCAGTTATATTTTAAGTTTGCCTCTCGCGTGGATCGCGTGGCTATTTTTAAATTATGAGCTGGGAGTGGCGCACTTTTTTGCTTCTTTGCTGGGAGCCGGATTCATGATTTCTGATTTCTCCGCGTGGTGGCTTGTCGCGGCTTACGCGGGTTTAGCAACCTTTGTTTTTATGCCGCAGATTAGGGGTTGGAAAAATAAAAGGTATTAAACCTTTTGTTGCGTCGTCACTCGGACGAAGTGTGATCCGCCAGAGGCGGACACCTCGCTCCTTGCTAGACGCAATAAATTTTTGACGAAGAATTAGTATTTTATTTTGTCGGTTTTTGCTTTCCAAACGCGGAAAGCTTCCTGCGATTCTTCCCGCATCATTGGGATCAGGGGAATACGCCGCTTCAGTTTTTCCTGGTCCAGCTCTTCATAAATAAATTGATCGTCGAACCCTATAGCCGCGGCGTCTTCTTTGGTGTTGCCGTAATAAACTTTTTCCGGTCTTGCCCAATAGATCGCCCCCAGACACATGGGGCACGGCTCGCAGCTGGTATAGAGTTCGCAGCCGTTCAGTTGGAAACTTCGGAGCTTTTGGCACGCGTCGCGGATGGCGACCACTTCGGCGTGCGCCGTGGGGTCGTTGGCGGAAGTGACCCGATTAGCTCCTTTGCCTATAATTTTCCCGTCTTTTACCACTACCGCGCCAAAAGGCCCGCCCTTGCCTGAGGCTGCATTTTCTATGGAAAGTCGGATGGTTTCTTCCATAAATTTTTGTCTGTTGTTTTCGTTGTTCATGATATATTTCAGTTATTAACCGTTTATATTATAATCCAGGGAACAAGCGAATGCCATGATATCCGGATCAAAAAAACAAAATATCAAATATTATTTTTTAGCCATATTGACGGCGGTGGCGATCTTGGTGTGGAGCGCGGTTTGGGCGGAAGACCGCGGCGGAATTCTAACCGTCGCTTTTTTGAATGTGGGGCAGGGCGATGCCATTTTTATAGATGCTCCGAATGGCAATCAGGTTCTTATGGATGGCGGACCCAACAAGACGGTGTTGAAGGAGTTGTCCGCGGTTATGTCTTTTTATGATCGCTCATTGGACATGCTAATAATGTCGCACCCTAATTTAGATCACATTGGCGGACTGGTGGAAGCGCTTAAAAGATATGAAGTGGGGACGGCGGTGGATTCCGGCGCGAGTCATTCCATTGGCGAATATGCAGAATGGAAACGTCTTATAGCAAATAATGGCGTAAAATATTTGCAAGGCAGCAGTGGCGTGCGGATCCATTTGGCCGATGGAGTTTATTTGGATGTTTTGTCGCCCAAGAAAGGCGAGCCATTGCAGAGCAAGAATATAAATGACGTAATGCTTACGGCGCGTTTGGTTTACGGCAACACTTCTTTTTTGCTGACCGGAGACATGGAAAGGACGTTGGAATATAAATTGGTGGACGGCGGCAGCGCGCTTGATGCCACGGTGCTTAAAGTGGGCCATCATGGTTCGCGCACTTCCTCGTCTGAATATTTTTTGAACGCGGTGCATCCGAAATACGCGGTCATACAGGTAGGTAAAAATAATAAATATGGTCATCCTCACCAAGAAATTCTAAATAGGCTGCAGGCGGCGGGAATAGGCATTTTGCGAACTGATACTGACGGCAGAATAATTTTTAGAAGCGACGGCAAAAATCTTGCGTTAGAAAAATAAAGTTATAAAATTACGAAACTCTTACGCTCTCGTTTTGTCCAAGAGCGAAGCGATTGGTTGCAAAACGCAGTACTTTAGTGCTCCAAAATTGATTTTTTCATCAGACAAGGGGGAACACTAAGAACCCCCCCATTTTAGAAAGGTCGCTGGCGCGACCCAAATAGAAACCCCCTTGATTGATGAGAAAAATCAACTCTTCCGCGCTTAACGGAGTTTTGTAATTTTAGATTTGATTTTAGCCAAGTATTCGGGTATAAATGAAGATATTATGCCAAAATTTCAAGAAGAAAAAACTTTAATTATTATAAAGCCAGACGCCATGCAGAGGAATTTGCTCGGCGAAATTATCGGACGCTTTGAAAGAAAGGGGCTGAAAATCATCGGCCTTAAAATGATTGAGTTGGGGGACGCGATTTTGGAGGCGCACTACGCCCACCACAAGGACAAGCCATTTTTTGCGTCGCTTAAAAATTTTATGAAATCCGCTCCGGTGACAGTTATAGCTCTTTCCGGGCTTAACGCCATAAGCGCGGTGCGTATTATTGTAGGTCCCACCAGGGGGTATGAAGCCGACGCGGGTAGTATTCGCGGTGATTTGTCTATTAGCGGACAAGCTAATATTGTCCACGCTTCGGATTCCGCGGAGTCAGCGGAGGCAGAGATTGCGCGCTTTTTCAAACCGGAAGAGCTTTTTGACTACAAAAAAATTGACTACGAATTCGTCTACGGCGAAGAAGAGCGCGGATAAATTAGGCGCTATAGCCGCTGTGGAAAAGTTTCTGGGAGAGTTTGGCTTTTGATGCTATAATAATTTTGAAGCCTCTTCTGGGGACTTATAGATCAAATTGTTTGTTTAGGGAGCCTTATATTTCATTGGTCTGCGGGCTAATGTTGCGGGCACCCACCTAAAACAAGCTGTAAGCCAGGAGAGGTTTTGTTTTATTCAAATTTATGGATCTTTTTTTTAAAAATTTGCCCCGCGCCGTGGCTTTGCTGATAGTAGTGGTTTTGAGTATTCACGCGTGGGCGCTCTCTACGGCCGGATATTTTTTGATCTGGTGGTTGGATATTGTGCTTCATTTTCTGGGAGGGCTTACGGTGAGTTTGTTTTTCCTTTGGTTTTTTTACGAATCCGGTTATGTGGCGAAGCCCGAATGGCCTTGGTATGTTTTTTTGGTGATGATCTCGGGATTCGCTCTTTTTGTGGGCGTGCAATGGGAATTTTTTGAATTTTTGTTTGATACTTTTGTGGCCAAGCGCGCCTCCATGCCTCTTGCGCAATTGGGCATAAAAGATACGATGTCTGATCTATTTATGGATTGGATGGGCGCGTTGGCGGCCGGAGTATTATTTTTGCTTAATTCTTCATGGAACAAAGATCGCTCGCGGTAGTTCATTATCATGAGATAGCGCTTAAAGGTAAAAATCGCGCCTTTTTTGAAAAGGCGCTGGTTTTTAATTTACGAGCGGCGTTGGGGGCTGACGCGGCGGTTTCGCGCATCGGAGGAAGAATTCTGGTTCAATATGGCATGGCGGAAGAAGAAGCGCGCGAAAAATTAAAAAAGATTTTTGGCGTAAAATATTTCGCTTTCGCGAAAGAATCCGCCGCTGAAATGGACGCTATTAAAAAAACATCTTTGGGTATATTGGATAAGCCTTATCCGTCCGATTTTCGGATAGAAGCTTCGCGCGCCGATAAAAATTATCCTTTTACTTCCGATGACTTGATGCGCGAAGTCGGAGCTTATGTGAAAGAAAAGACGGGTATGGCGGTACGTTTGAAACATCCGGCGGTTACGGTGTTCATTGAGGTGGCGGAGAAGAAAGCTTTTATTTATTCCGAAAAAATACCAGGAGCCGGAGGTCTTCCTGTCGGGGTGGCGGGGAAGGTGGTGGTTTTGATGTCGTCAGGTTTTGATTCGCCGGTCGCGGCGCTGCGCATGATGCGGCGCGGGTGCGATCCGGTGTTGGTGCATTTTCATTCCTATCCCTATACGGCGCGCGATTCCATGGAGAATGTGGAGAAATTGGCTACCGTTATTTCCCATTATAGTCCCCGGCCGATCAAACTTTATTTGGTATCGTTTTTGGGCGTACAAGAGCGCATAGTAAAATCCGCGCCTGCCGCGCTTTTGACTATCATGTATCGCCGATGGATGTTAAAAATAGCGGAAGAGGTGGCGCGCCGTGAAAGCGCGCTCGCCTTGGTTACCGGAGACGCCGTAAGCCAGGTGGCGTCGCAAACGTTAGAAAATATTCTGACGGTTTCAGAGGCAGCAACTCTCCCGATCTTGCGTCCGCTCGCGGGATTTGATAAAGAAGAGATCATCGCGG
Organism: Candidatus Niyogiibacteriota bacterium; assembly: GCA_016214345.1. Classification (GTDB taxonomy): domain Bacteria; phylum Patescibacteriota; class Minisyncoccia; order JACROR01; family JACROR01; genus JACROR01. Next base: position 417 of record JACROR010000026.1, on the reverse strand, counting down.
AAGCCGCGCGTTACGGAACTTACGGCATTTCCTCGCTGCCTTACGGGGATTGTTGCAGTCTTTTTACCGCCGGGTCTCCCGCCACGCGCTCCCGTTTGACCGATGTTAAAAAAGTGGAAGGTTTGATTGGCGAAGAATTGGCAGCATTAGCGGAAAAGGCATTAATTTCGGCTGAAATAAAATACATACTTTGAATTGCAAAACTCCTACGCTCCCGTTTTGTCCAAGAGCGAAGCGATTGGTTGCAAAACGCAGTACTTTAGTGCTCCAAAATCAATTTTTTCATCAAGCAAGGGGGAGCATTTACAACCCCCCTATTTTAGAAAGGTCGCTATCGCGACCCAAATAGAAACCCCCTTGATTGCTGAAAAAATCAATTTCTCCGCACTTAACGGAGTTTTGCAATGTAAAATACAT
>JACROR010000025.1 GCA_016214345.1 Candidatus Niyogiibacteriota bacterium | reverse complement strand
GGCTTTCGCGAAGCCGTGCAAATGAAACCAAAATCCGGTGGGTCTCGCGAAACTGAAATAAATGGAAATTCTATCCAGAGTAATCCTGCTAAATTCCGCCGGATTAGCCAAGATAAATCCCAGCGCCGCTTTAAGCGCCATCTTATTGCCCTCAATACGACCGTGGCTCATAAATTCATCGTTTACGGCATACGGCTCCAGTTCTCCGGTGGCGCCAGGATGATTTCCCGCCAATAAATCATATCCAAAAGCCAGATTGGTGGGAATAAAGGCGCGATACACATAATAATTTCTCACAATCCAGGGCATAAAAAGCAAAATTAAAATCACTGTAAAAATTAAAAAATGCTTCCAATTGTTCTCGCGGATAAAATAATAAGCAAAAGGCAAAAAAAGTAATGCCGCGGGCGTGCGCACCATGACCGCGAAACCAAATACCAAGGCCGTGAAAAACAATAATCCGGCCGACTTCGCGACACCATTAACATAACGCCAAAACAAATAAATACTAAGAGTGATCAAAAAGACGCCCAAAGTCTCGGTCATTAACATTCCACTCATAGTGATAAGATCCGGCGAAAAAGCGATAAAGGCCGACGCTACTGCCCCTATAAAAAATCCCCCCGCCTCTTTAAATATTTCTTTGGCTATCAAAAATACCAAAAGCGCCGAAAGCGCGTGAAGCAAGGCGTTTATAATCCACGCCGCTTCATAATGGCGTCCAAACAAAAAATAAATCGCCGCGAGAAAAAGCTCATATCCCGGCCCCACCCGCATGATCGCCAAGTCTTTTTCATAAGACAATTCAGCGCGCTCCTTGTATCCATTACCCTGCACTAAATTCCAGGCAATGCGGTCATAAGCTGCGGCATCCACCGCTGGCGTTATACGGAAATAAAAAGAATATCCGAGCGACAAAATGAAAGCCGCCAAAATAATCCCTGCAAGAATTTTAACTTCCATTTTTTGTTCCAGCATCATAGCCATTCTAACAAGATTGCAGTTAAAAATCTATAAAAAACAGTTAAAATAATCTATAAATGACCCAGCAATGGCAACGCCAAGGTCACAAATAACAAAAGGGCGGGCTACTTCTTTAATTGATAGATCCTATAGTGTCCTGCCTCGTATATTATGTTATATCCCGCATCAATAACGCCCTTATTATCAATAATGAATGGATCATTGGTTCGTCCGGTAATAATATAATCAACGGGAACTCTACCAAGAATATTTTCTCCGATGATCAAATTTTTGTTGATAAAAATATACTGATAAATATTTTGTGTGTCCAAAATAAAAGCGACTTCGGGTTTGGACGCAACAAAAATTGAATCCTCCATAGATATGTTTTGATCAACATACCGCTTTAATTCGATGACTTCTTGCCCCTTGAAATCATCATAATGTATGATCAAAAAACCGGCTTGAAATACGATCAACGCCATCACTGCCGTAACGCCTAATCTGGCCCATGTCTTGCCACCATCAGCGACATGCCCCTTAACCTTACCGATGACATCAAAAATAGCGGATGGAAAAAACAAAATAACCAAGATGTGAATGGAAAAAAAATAGCGATACCAGCCTGGAGTTTTTAGATACCACAAAAATGACAATGCGATGAAAGCCGCCAAACCCACAATCAAGGGAGAGCTTTTTAATAGCTCACGCCACCGCACAAACCATGACACCAACACCGCGCCACCCAATAAAGCAAAATGGGTGGGCGTTGATTCGCTCACGAAACGAAAAAGGTTTTTTAACGGGTCAAAAGACGAAACTCCGTAAGAATTTAAAAAATAAGACAATGTGGCGCGCCAACTCTCCAAAGAAGAAAAATCAAAAGCAAAAAAACTCCAGATTAAAACCGGCGAAGACAAAAATATGCCTGACAAAATAGCCGTACGAAAATTAATGCTTCTCTCTTTCAGCCATAAAAATAAAATAATAAAAACCGCGCTCAGCCCAAATAAAAGATAATACGGCTTAGTGGCCATGGAGAGCCCCCACGAAACGGTAGCCCCAAATAAAAACATCCGCTGTCCGCGATCATAAAAATATAAAAATAACAAACTACCCAATATCAACCAAAATAAACCGGGCACCTCCCCTAAAACCGCCTTGCCGTTTCCATAAAGCGGTGGAAATGTTATCAACAAAAGAGAAGATAAAACCGCTAATTTAAATCCATAAAGTTTTTTTATAAAAAAATAGGAGGCCAATATTAACCCCACCAAATAAAATAAGGGGGTGAGGCGCGCAGCCCAAATTGATACACCGAATAATTTCAAAAACAAAGCAGCAGGTAAAACTACAGGATAATTAATAGTGACCCAAAAATTATTTTCATAAAATATGTTTGGGGCAGTTTGCGTGCCATATATACCATTGAACGCTATATTCTTAGCAACTTGCGAGGCAATGCCTTCATCAAACCAAAAACCAGGAGAAGTATCAAGGTGATAAAGCGCCACGAATAACGCCAAAATACCGATAATTAGCCAAAAATATTTTTTATATTTCCAAGTTTCAATCATCTATTTAGATTTTATGCCGCCTGACAATCCTAATTAAATCATAGACCATACGAAAAGACTCTCTGGCAAGATTTATACTGGAAATTCCGCCTCCATCCAAAATAGCAGGCACCTCTTTAATTTTTAATCCCATATTCTTAGCTAATAACAATATTTCTATATCAAATGCAAAACCTGAAGTAGTAAGGCTGGGAAAAATACGTTCAGCCGCCCCTCTTCTAAATCCTTTGAATCCGGCCTGGGTATCTTTGATCCTCAATCGCGTTAACAGATAAATCACAATCCTAAAAACACGGCTTGCCATTCTACGAAATAAATTCGCCTTATTTCTAGCAAATGATCCTGGAAGGACCCTGCTAACTATCACCACATCGTATTCCTCTTTCAAAAAAAACATCATGTTCTCTAAAACTTTCAGCTCGTACGGCAAATCGGCGTCAATGAAAAAAATAAAATCCCCCTTGGCGCGCAAAACACCCTCTTTTACGCTGAATCCCTTGCCCTTTTGTTCCGTTCGCCCAGCAATAATAAGATTATTTCGCTGCTTTGCCAAATTTCGCAAAATAGAATCGGTGCTATCCGTACTTCCATCATTTACCGCTATAATTTCCCATTTATCAGTCACGCCGGAAAGAAAGTTAATAAGTTTTTTTATACTATACTCTATAAAAAGGGCGGAATTATAAGCTGGCACAACTACCGAAATAAAATTTTTATTTTTCTTGTCGTCCATAATAAATATTCATCAATTATTCTTCTTGCAATAAATTGACAATTTTTTTAATCAATAACTTCAAATTATGATTCTTTAAAACAATCTCTCTTAAAGTTTGATCGTGTCTGCCGCTAAGCATAAATTCCTTAATGCGTTCCGCAGGACGCACTGCCCACAATTTCTTTATGATATTTTCTTCCGGCAGCATGCCAAAAAACGCCTCATTGGCCACCAGCACATCCGTGCCACAGCTCATGGCCTCCAACACTGCTTTATCAACGCTTCCGGTTACGGAAAAATTAAGAAACAGATGACTTTTTTGATATTCACGAACTATATTCTTATGCGGCACTCCGCCAATAAATTTTATCCTATCGCCCAACTGAAATTCCCTGACCAAATTTTTTAATTCCACGAAATAGTCTTCGTCTTCGTGCGTTTTCGGACTGCCGATAATCGCGAATTCAAATTTTTTGCCGGGCGGTAAAATTTTACGAAGTTCACCCATAGCCAAAATCATCTCTTTTATTCGTTTAGATGACGAAATCCTGCCCACTGAAATAATCCTGTAAATTTCCAATGATCGCGATTCGGGCCTTAGAATAAAATAATCCGTATCAATGCCGTGCCCCATAATCTCCGCTTTTTTGGACGGCAAGCGGAAACTTTCGCGCGAAGCAGTAAATATTTTTTCAACCATTTTTTCCGCCAACCTAAGCGACCAGGTGACTGATTTGTGCGTATACCATAAATACATTTTTTTCCTGAAAATAAAAGCGGGCTTCCACAAAAGCAAAACCCACATGGGAATCATGTGCACGAACACCGCGTCCACTCGCGGCAAAATTTTTAAAGAATATTTATAAAAATTCCAATACCTTCGCGTTCTCCCCAACCCTCGTTCTTTGCCCAAAGAATAAATCTCCACATTGGCGGGCAGATCATGCTCCCCCAAAAATTGCGTTATTACAAAAATCTGCTCCGCATTCTTGGCAAATTCCTCCAACCAACGATGAAAAAAACCGAGATTGTCATCGTTCAAATCAACTTTTTGCGTAACTATCAAAAGCTTCATTATATTGATTTTACCATATAAGTATCCTGCAGGCGGTATCCCAATTTGCGGTAATAATTTCGCACGCCAACGCCTGAAATTACGGCCATTTTTTTGTAACCCGCTTTTTTGGCGATTTTTTCCGCCTCATGGAGCAATTTCTGCCCCAAGCCGCGATGCTGGGATTGAGCGCCCTTAACGCCTATCCTCATAAGGCGGCCGTAAGTATGCAATTCCCTGATTAAGGCGGCACCATATAACGCGCCCCCATTTCTCATCCAAGGTGCCACCTTGGATTTATTGCTAAGCAACGAGTACGGCAAACCTGCCTGCCTGCCTATCCGGTAGGCATGTCCGGTAGGCAATCGCAACCGCAAAAAAGACGCGAGACGGTTGTCGCTTTTTCTCTCCCAACTTAAAAATATTTCGCGCCCTTCCGAAGCGGCATACTCTATTTTATGTAAAGCCAAATCAGATATCCGCGCCTCTTCTTCCCTTATCTCGCGGCATCTTATACACCGGCAAATTCGTTTGTCTCCCGACAAAAGGTCCTGCCGTAAATTGGTTATCTTGCTCCCCGCCACGATATACTCTGCCGGAATATCACGTATAACCCGCATAATGCGAACGTAGGGCGGAATTATTTTTTTAATATCAATCAGCAAATTTTTCAATTCTGTTGCGGAATACGGCCGGTATTTCCCGCTTTTCCAAATGTCGTGCAAATCCGTTGATTCCAAAACTATGCACGGATAAATTTTCAGCATATCCGGCTGATAATTCTCATCCGTAAATAATTTATGAAACGCCGCCAGATCTTTCTTGGAATCGCTCCCCAAAAGGTTGGGCATCATATGATAAACGATCTTAAATCCCGCGTCCTTCAATAAGCGCGTGGCAAAAATAATCTGTTTTTGAGTCGTGCCACGACGATTAAGATTCAAAATCTCATCATCCAAATGCTGAACTCCCAATTCCACCTTAGTTACTCCTAAGCGGCGCATATGCGTGATTTCTTTTTCATTAACCCAATCGGGGCGCGTTTCAATTGATAATCCCACGATACGGCATTTGGCGCGCTCATTTAATGCTTGCTCCTTTGCCAATGGTCTGCGCTTTCTTTTACGTACCCCGAAAGTATTGCACGCGAAAAACAGATCGCGCACGAAATTTTCGCGGTATTTTTGCTGATACGCCCCCCAAGTTCCGCCGATTATTATCATCTCCACCTTATCCGTGGGGTGACCGTTGGCTTGAAGCGCCCGCAAGCGCGTTACAGCTTGCCGCGCCGCGTCAAAACCATTCCGCAAAGCGCGCGCCGCGGCCGGCTCTTTGGACAAATAACTTTTCGGCATTTCTTGCTCCGTGGGGCAATAAAGGCAATTACCCGGACAAGGATACGGCTTGGTCAAAACGGAAACCACCGCCACGCCGGAATTACTTTTGGTCTTATTTTTTCGCAAGATTAATTCCGTGGCGCGATTAGACGTTTCTTTACCAGCTTTAATTAATTTTTTATATAGCGCTAAAAGTTCGGCATTGGTTGGCATGGTATTTTTAGCGGGAGACCGCAAAAAATAGCCAAAACCTTTACGTATGGCCTCTATTTCTTGGCGAAGCGCGGCGTCTTTCATTATTTTTAATTTCAGCCGCCCCACATCTTCTTCGGTTTTTACGCGATCAAACAGCATAGTGATTTTTATATAAAACTCTGATTTGCGGCCGTCCGCAGGCGCTTTGCTTGGTTTTGCTTTTGCAAAAAAGCGCCGAGGACAGAGCGCGCTGCCGCTGGAGCAGCGCGCGTGCCGCAAAGCAGATGTTTTATTGATAAAATCAAAATTTTACAATCCATGAGCACTTGATAGTATAATATCAAAATGGATAAAAAAGAAGCGGAAAAAATATTGGAAGCATCCAAGCAATCCTACGAAAAAATCGCGCGGGAATTTTCCGAGACACGCGCGCATTTTTGGCCGGAACTCGCTTTCATTAAAAATTACTTGCCAAAAAACGGCAAAGTCTTGGACATCGGCTGCGGCAACGGCCGTTTATTGGAACTGCTCGGTGAAACTACGCTTGGATACACTGGCGTGGATTTCTCGAAAAATATGTTGCAAGAAGCGCAACAGCTGCACTCCGATAAAAAATTCGTCTTAGCCGACGCATTAAATCTCCCCTTCCCCGACCAATCATTTGACGCCGTTGTGTCTCTGGCAACGCTTCATCACATACCGTCAAAGGAATTTCAGCGGCAATTTTTTAAAGAAGCCGCTCGCGTTTTAGCAAAAAACGGTGTCTTGATTATTACCGCTTGGGATCTATGGCGCGCAAGATTTTTGCCATATTTCATAAAGTCTTTTTTAGGAAAAATCAGCGGCAATAAATTGGATTGGGGAGATTTATTCTTAACTTTTGGCAAACACCAAGAAACACGCTATCTCCACGCTTTTACCGAAAAACGTCTGGCACAATTGGCCAAAGAGATCGGTTTTAACGTAAAAATTCTACACAAAATAAAAAATACCGGTGGACAGCGTTCCAATATTTTACTCATCGCCATAAAAAACTAAAACTTATATTAATGCCGACGGGAGGAATCGGACCTCCGGCCTAGGGTTTATGAGTCCCTCGCTCTACCACTGAGCTACGCCGGCAATGTATTGATAATTATTAAATTCCATCTATTTGCCGGCAAACTTGCCCTACCACTGCCCGCCCAAGGCGCCTGCCTGCTCGGTAGGCAGGGGGCTGCCTCGGGCAGAAGCTACACCGACATATTTAATAATATAAGGCAATTTTTAACTCTGGACAAGATTTATTAAAGAAATGAGATAACTGGGAATTGGTCACGAGTCCTCAAAAATTACAATCGCTTCGCTCCTTAATTTTTGGGCTCGCGACCCCGCCTCGCTTTGTCCGCCTCGGGCGGACATTGCTCCGGCTTGCAATTCCCGACGCGAGCAAAGCAGTTTGCTCGCTGCCCTCACAAAACATAAATAAAAATGCCCTCTCAAGAGGGGTATTTTTATTTTGTTGTTGCGGGGCCGGGAATTGCACCCGGGCCTGGAGGTTATGAGCCTCCCGAGGTACTACTCCTCCACCCCGCGATATATTGCCTCAAATTATCTTATTTTGTTATCAGCTCCGCTCCGGCGGAATACTACTCCTCCACCCCGCGATATACAAAACACAGTATAAGAAAAATGCCACGCCATTGCAAGCCCACACACTAATAATGGCATTACACTGCGCGCCCTTATAGAGAAAAATTTATATCTAAATTTTAATTACCCTTGATTTTTAAAAAACTGCCAAGACAGTATAAAAGCACAATGCCATTATTAGTGTGCGGGCAAGTATTGCATTTTGCGCCAATTAAATTATTATGTAAACAATTGAAAAAATACGGAAATGGAGGAAGAAAATGGAAGTGCCAGAATACTATAATATCGTTCTTTTAAAACTTACGGGAGAGTCCTTGGGAAGTCCCAAAAAACCGCTGAACATAAAACGCTCGCTGGCTTTTATCACGCGGGAGATTAGAAATCTCCTGCATGAATTTCCCAAACTGAAATTGGCCATCGTAATAGGCGGCGGAAACTTCATTCGCGGCAAAGAATTAAAGCCATTGTTCCATGATTCAACTACTCCTGACCGCATGGGGATGCTCTGCACCGTCGTCAACGCGCTTGCCATCCAAGACCAATTAGAAAGAATGGAAATTTCTACGCGAGTGCAAAGTTCCATCGTCATGCCGCAAATCTGCGAACAATACATAAAACGTCGCGCCGAACACCACATGGAAGAAGGCAGGGTGGTCATCTTAGCCGGCGGAACCGGAAATCCCAACTTCACAACCGATACCGCGGCCGTGGAAAAAGCGCTGGACATCGGCGCGGAAATAGTGCTTAAAGCCACCAAAGTGGACGGAATCTACGATAAAGACCCCAATCAACACGCTAACGCGCGCCTTATAGAAAAGACTTCCTATGACGAAGTCATGAAAAAAAATCTGCGCATCATGGACAGCGCCGCCATAGGATTGGCCCGCGAGCACCAAATGCCGATTCTGGTGTTCAATTTTTTCAAAAAAGGCAATCTGATCCGCGCGGTCACCAAACAACAAATCGGCTCCTTTATATATTGATAAAAAAATCCTATTGCTCTCAAGCGACAGGATTTTTTATTGTTCGTTCCGAACTATGCGCGGCGGATGGGATTTGATTTTCTCCTATGAAAATCCCGCGGAGCGATAATATCGCTCCGTTCAAATCCCATCATATTTTATTGTTCGTTCCGAACTATGCGCGGCGGATGGGATTTGAACCCACGACCTCTCGCGTGACAGGCGAGCGTTCTAACCGGGCTGAACTACCGCCGCATTGAATTTCTATACACTAATCTATCACATTAAAACAAAATAATAAACCTCATCAGCTTTGAGCTGATGAGGTTTTAATTTATTCTTAATTAGGTCGCATCGTGTTCATGGCCGCAAGCGATGCATTTATAAGTATGCACACTATCTCCACAATATAAGTCATGGCGATCAAATTTCATATCACCGCCGCACCTATAGCAAACCTCAAACGGCGGCCCTTCTTTCCTCGGCTTAAAAATTTTGCACTTGGAGCACCTATGTCCCAACATTACATGCAGCCCGCCAATACCGATTCCGCCCACGCGCGAGCTGTAAGCAAAATCATATTTCTTGACTTCCGTTATCGCTTCATGCCGGCACTCTACCTGAAATTCCTGAATTAGTCTCAACAATTCTGTTTCTTCCACATGTAGCCGCTCCTGCAAATCAATCACCTGACCCGCCCTCATGCGAAGATAAGCGTCTTCGGGACAATTTTCAAGAATTGCCAACAACATGCTATTGATATCGTCCTTTTCTTTAGTGCCCATAACACCTCCTAAAATTGTAAAAGTTCCGAACTTGTCGGAACCTTAGCATGGTCTATTGGGATTGTAAACCGTCTTAACTCTAAGAGATATATTCCAGTTCTTTAAGACCTTTTTCGTAATAGGCGATTACTTGCTCCGCTTCGGTTTTAGAAATCTGATAAGTCGCCGCTTCGTGCGCGATGCGGTTTCTCACTTTGTGCGCCGCCCACACTTCCTGCAAAGAATCAAAATCGCTTGGCTCTATCCTCATCAGCCGCTCGCCCAAAGTTTCTCCCCTATAACCGATCTTTTTCATAATATCATCTAAAATGCCGTCCGCTTCCAAAATGGCGAATTTCCAATCAGAAACATTATCCGAATCCAGGCGTTTTTTAACATTCGCCCAACGAGACGCCCTCTTCTCCACAGGAAGCTCGCTCCAAACATCAAAAAAAGTCGCTATATTCTTTTTTTGCATCAAAGCAAACGCCTTGCGGGAAGCATAAATAATGCCCGATATGAATATTGCCGATAAAATAAGCGCGACTATTTTTAACTTCAAAATGAACGGCTGCCAGGGAAAAACGGCAATACCAAAAATAATATCATTTATAAAACGAGCTGCGCTGTTTAAAACGGGAAATGTGTCCATCATAAATAATTACACGCTGCGAGCGCGCTCCAACGCGCGTCCGACATCAAATAATACGCTCTCGGCAAATCGTGGCGCCATCAATTGCACGCCGATCGGAAGCTTTTTGCCATCACGCTCCGCGAAACCGAACGGCACGGACATTGCCGGAATTCCCGCTAAATTTGCGGGAATGGTGAAAATATCCGACAAGTACATAGACAAAGGATCGGCGGTTTTTTCTCCGATCTTGAAAGCGGGCGTGGCTACGGTCGGAGAAATTATAACATCCACATCGCGAAACACATTTTCAAAATCACGCCTAATCAGCCAACGCACCTTCTCCGCGCGGCTGTAATAAGCATCATAATATCCGGCGGACAACACATAAGTTCCCAAAATAATACGGCGTCTGACTTCCCGGCCGAACTTCTCTCCCCGCGTATTGGCGTATATTTCCAACAAATTTTCCGCCTTTGCTCTCGCGCCATATCTTATACCGTCAAAGCGCGCCAGATTGGAAGAAACTTCCGCCGGCATCAAAATATAATAACAAGCCAACGCGTAATCCGCGTTCGGCAAAGATACTTCTTTTATTTCGTAACCGGCGGATTTAAGCGAATCTATCGCCTCACTCAGCGCTTTCGCGACATCGCCATCCACCCCTTCTTTGCCTCGCTCTTTTAGTGAAAAAAATTCGCGCGGCACGCCTATCACCGGATGCTTGCCCGAATTTTTGGTAATATAAGTTACGGTGGTGGCGTCTTTGGGATCTTTTCCCAGAATAATTTTAAAAATCTCTTCCGCGTCGTCCACGCTCTTGGTAAAAGGGCCGATCACATCCAAAGATGACGCCATAGCGATAAGCCCACTGCGCGATACCGAACCGTAAGTTGGCTTTAATCCTACTGTCCCACAAAAACTCGCCGGTTCGCGGATAGATCCTCCCGTATCCGAACCCAGCGCGGCCAAACATTGGTGCGATGCCACAGCCGCCGCCGAACCACCCGACGATCCTCCGGGCACGCGCGAATGATCCCAAGGATTTTTGGTAACGCCATATGCCGAATTCTCACAAGACGATCCCATGGCAAACTCATCCATATTGGTTCTCCCCAAAAAAATGACTCCGGCGTCGCGTAATTTTTTAATTACATAAGCATCGTAAGACGCCGTGTAACCTTCCAGCATTTTTGATCCGGCCGTAATTTTTTTGTTTTTTATCAACATATTGTCTTTAATGGCCAACGCCACGCCAGACAATAATTTGGGAGATTGCCCGCTTTTTATGGCAATATCCTCTTTTTCGGCCAACTCATAAGCGTCGTCAAAAACCTCCAAATAAGCGTTAAGATCGCGATGCTCTTTTATCTGTCCGTGATAAATTTCCACCAACTCCCGACAAGAAATATCGCCCGCCGTGACCAGCTCTCGCGTCTTGGCTATAGATAATGAATTTAAATCAATTCTGGACATCAAAAACTCCTTTAACCTTGATAAATCCGCGGGCCTTTTCCGGAGACGCCTCCACCAGATCTTCTCCGCCCGAGGCGCCCGCCTGTCCGGTAGGCAGGGATCCGCCTTGGGCTGGCGGCACCTCATCTTCACGAAGATCATTAAACGCCCCTGCAAAATCTTCTCCGCCCGAGGCGGACCAGCCTTGGGCTGGCGGCGCCTCTCTCACGTCGGATTCTTTCAATTTATCTATGTACGCCAAAATTGAATTGAGCTCTTTACTTAAAGTTTCCTTTTCTTGGTCATTTAATTTTAGCCGCGCCAGCTGACTGATTTTTTCTATATCCATATTAGTTAACGCAAAATTCCCAACTTGGACACCGAGCGTCCAAGTTCATTTTAATAATAATTTCAAAAAATCTTTTTCACTCAAAATTTGTACGCCCAACTCTTTAGCGTGCGCCAATTTTGATCCCGGCTCCTCGCCTGCCACCACGAAAGTGGTCTTTCGCGATACCGACTCCGAAATATCGCCCGACAATTCCCTGATACGTTTCTTCGCCTCATCGCGAGACAGAGCTGCCAAAGTACCGGTCAACACGAATACTTTTCCGGACAATTTCTTGGATCGCTCCACCTTTTTATATTTTATACTAACATGACGCAACAGCTTTCGTAAAAAATCCTTATTGTGGGCGTCCTGTAGCCAACTAAAAATACTTTTTGCCACCACCGTTCCGATATTTGGCACGCGCCCTAAATCTTCCACGGTCGCCTCTCGCAATTTTTCAAAAGATTGAAAGCGGCTCGCCAGATCTTCCGCCGTTTCCGCCCCCACATGCAATATACCTAAAGATTGTATAAAAATCGCGAGTTCAACTTCTTTTTTTGCCACAATAGCTCGGATCAAATTTTCCGCGGATTTTTCCGCGAATCTCTCCAGCGGCGTCAAATCACCCTCTTTCAATTCAAACAAATCCGCGGCATCCTGAATAAGTCTCGCGTCAAATAACGCCTTGATTATTTTAGGGCCCAGCCCTTTGATATCAAATCCCTGCCTGGAAACAAAATAATAAATGGATCGCAAAGAACGAGCGGAACATTTTTTATTAATACATCTGCGCATGACGCCGTCTTTATCTTTTTTTATCTCTCCTTTGCACACGGGACATGATTTAGGCATACGAAACGCGCGTTCCCGGCCATTCCGCAAATCCGTAAGAACCTTTTTAATATCAGGTATAACGTCTCCGGCGCGGCCCACGATTACCGTATCGCCTATTTTAACGCCCAAGCGGTTGATCTCATCTTCATTGTGAAGCGTGGCGCGACCCACCACCACTCCGCCGATATTTACCGGCTGAAGTAAGGCCACAGGAGTCAGCGCACCGGTGCGGCCCACCTGAACAATTATATCTTTTACCGTGGTCGTCGCCTCCAACGGCGGGAATTTAAAAGCCACGGCTCCGCGCGGAGCTTTACCCGCTACGCCTAAGCCCTCAAAAAGCAAATTTTCATCAACCGTGACCACCAACCCGTCAATGCCATAGCCCAAATATTCGCGGCGCTTCTCAACATTTTTCCGCGCTTCAAAAACTTGCGCCTCATTCACGCATATTTTAGCTTCGCTGTCCGACTTGAATCCCAAGGCAAACAAAATCTCATGTTCTTCGGAGTGCCGCTTCTGCCCCACATCCCCCACGAGATCATAAGCGGAAAAAGTAAGCTTCCGCGATGCCGCGATCTTGGGATTCAATTGCCGTACGGATCCGGCGGCCAAATTTCTCGGATTGGCGTAGACCGCTTCACCCCGCTCCTCTTGCTCGCGGTTGATTCTCTTGAATTCTTTTTGATCAATCAGAATCTCGCCGCGGATCTCCAGCGACCCATCGCGCAACACGGCTGACAATTTTTTCAATATACGCGGCGACGGATCTTTATGTATTTCCAATTTAAGCGGAATGGCTTCAATGGTCCGCGCATTTTGCGTGATGTCCTCTCCCACCAGACCATTGCCGCGCGTAGCGGCCCGTTCCAAAATGCCATTTCTGTAAACCAAACTTAGCGCCAGCCCGTCAAATTTATTTTCCACGAAAAGAGTCGGTATTTTCCCGCCCCCCAGCAATTTTTGAACGCGTTGAAGCCAATCGATAAATTCGCTTTCTTCAAAAATATCTTCCAAAGAAAGCATGGGCATAACATGCCGCACTTTTTTGAATCCGGCCGCGGGCTCCCCGCCCACCCGCTGGGTGGGAGAATCCGAAGTTATAAGATCCGGATGGGCGTCTTCCAAAAGCTTTAATTCGTGCTTCAAAGAATCCAGCGCCGCGTCTGAAATCTCCTGTTTATCTAAAACATGATACAAATAACGATGATGATTGATGGTTTTTTTTAACCGGTTTACGCGATCCGCAATTTCTTTTTTAACTTTTTTATTAGCCATTACTTAATTAGTATGAGATTTCCAAACTTCTGTTGACTTTGCGAGGAGTGGACGGTCGGCAATCATTAAAACTAACGGCCGTTATAACAGTACCGGTTCTTTTGTCCACCGTAACCTCCGAACACGCGCCATTGATATAATCCACCTTAAAAATCGCCCCATTGCTCCATGGCGAAGACTGGTCCGGAATTTTTTGCACGCTACCGCCGACTACACCACTACACGCTCCCTCCACATCATTAGTAGGGTTGCCCTGACCAAATTTCTGCAATTTCAAATCAACATAAAGCGCGCACTCAATGCTTGAGTCGGCCGCGTAATAAGCCAATTGCGACTGCTCTACGGTTTCCGATAATTTTATGCCTGTTATGATCAAATACGACACGCTCAAGCTGGTCGCCAAAACCATGGAAAGCATCAGTAGAGATAAAAGCAATGTCATCCCGCGATTTTTTTTCATATTATGAATCCAACTCGCGCTGGGCGATAGTGGTTTGTATATTAAACTGCGATTGGACTTTTGATTTTAAATCTTGCGCGGTTGCTCTGATGGATATCAAAACTCTCGGCTGTTCTTGGTCTTGGCCAGCCCCAAAAACGTAAAACCGGAGCATTTCAATTTTAATATCCGAACTGGTGATCGGATAATAAGCGCCGCCATCATCAACGGATTTTTCAATGGTGTAATCTAAACTGTTCCATCTATAAATTATCCGATTTCCTTTAGCGGAAACAAAGGCCAGGCTATTTCCTCCTCCATTGCAATTACTGGGCATACCGTTACCAGCATTATTGCAATCATAAGTGTTTCCCGTACGAATTTCTCTAGACATCGCCTCTATCGCAAAACGTAAATTATCTTCCGCGGACTGCAAGGTAATGGCCTTGCGTTGAGCTTCGGTCATGGAAAGCATGGCGCTTAAAATAACCGAAATGGCCATGGAAAAAACGCCCACAGCCACGATTATTTCAAACAAGGTAAAACCCGAATTAGGTTTTAGTTTATAGTTTTTAGTTCTTAATTTTGCGTTTTGCATTTTATCATCAGTGCCAATTAAAAATATGTTCTTCTATTTCCACTTTTGATTCTAACGGCAAAAAACGTTCCTTCCAACTAACCGTAACCGTGATCTTGGCCTCTTTACCAGCAGTTACTTCGTCCACCACGACTTGCCTGCTAAAAACCGTATCAACTCCCGCCTGATGCTTGTAAAATCCGGAATTGGTGAAGGCGTCATATTGGTATTTTACGACGCAATTACCGGCGCACAATCGTATAGCCGTGCTCATATCCACGGTCGCATCAACCAGGCAGGGATTACCCGCGACACAAACACCCAACAAACCGTCCAGCCAATTACTCCCCTGATAAATATTGGCGTCGCGCTTGGCGCGTACCAATTCTACCGCCTCTTCCGCCAAAAAAGCGGCGATAGTCTTGTCATGCGACAGACTGGCCGAACGAATGCTGTTATACGCAAGCGTTATGGGACCCAACATGGCGGCATTCAAAATGGCTAAAGCCACCAAAGTTTCCAGCAGACTAAAACCTGAATTAGGTTTTAGGGGATAGGAATTAGGGGCTAGGTTATAGATTTTAGTTTTTAGAATATTTTGCATTTTTATTTTTACGCTTTTCGCTTTTAGTTTTGCGCTTACTTCACCGATATTTGTCCGCTTTTCCACACCACAACTCTTTTAGTCTCTCCCTTGCCGTTAGTTATAAAAATACTAATATTCTGCTCGTTCTGCTCCAACATCGCGCCGCTATCTCCCGCAAAAAAAGTTATCGCGGGTTCCGGCCGAGTGAAAACTATGTCCATCATTTGAAAAGTAGAATTCAAAATGCAATCATTGCCCGCGCAAAAACCGGTTACCGTGGCGTCGGCCTGAATATTATAACTGCTGTCTATGCGATCACTATTTACGTCAAAAATCTTATTTGGTATATCCGGATAAATGTCCGAAAAAATAAGATAGTTTTTGGAATTCTGTTCAAAATGCACGCCATAACCCGTCTTAGTACCCACAGCTAATTCAGTGGCTGTGACCGTAACTGCCAAAGAAAGGGTCTTGGCTTCGCGGAACGACTGGGCCACTTCTTGCGCCGTGCGCTCCAACGCGAAATGTTCCGAAAATTTCGGGTAATTCGTCAGAACCAGAGAAGTGATTATCGTAAAAATAGAAATGGAAACCAGCATTTCCACTATGGTAAAAGCATCGGAAGATCTCGCGCCCTTATTCATATTTAAACGTAACTATATCTCCTTTTTGCGCGCGCGCCTCAAACGGTCCTTTATTTTGCCTGAAATCATTTATATATAAAATCCATTTTTTATCGCCCTGATTGGCAATCCCATCAATGGAGCGCGGCACAAAATCTTTTTCAATCTTTACCGAAACACCAAAAGCTGAAGCCTGTTGAAGCAAATCCCACGCCTTAGCCGATTCCTCCTCCATGTCTCCCTTAAATTTCCTCGTATGGCCGTCGCCATAATCAATGACCAGCATATAGTTATCATCGGACACTGTCTTCACCATTCCTCCGCCACCTAAAAGCCGGATAATATCTTGAAAATATACGCCGCCTAAAATTATTAACAAGCCCGCAAGAATCGAAATAATCGTTTTTTTGTTTATCATATTAATAAATTTAAATGCCAAAAATATATGGCATCACCCCATAAAAAGGCAATGAACGAACCCAAAAAAATAAACGGCGCGAAAGGAATCTCACTTTTTAAATTAAGCTTTTTTCGCCAGAGGGCGACCGCTATACTTATTATAGCTCCTATCCAAAAAGAAAAAAACAGGGCCAAAAGCGCCTGCGGCCAACCCAAAAATAAACCCGCTCCGAAAAAAAGCTTGGCATCGCCAAACCCCATCCAACGACCCCGTGAAATAAACCAAAGCCCCGCGAAAAATAAAAAAAGCGCGCCGCCTATGGCAACGGATGGCCACAATCTCTCCCGATCAAAAATAATTATCCCCAGCAACGCGATAATTATCAGCAAATAAGTGTTTTGGTCAGGCAAAATTTTGTGCCGCAAATCGTAAACCGCCGAAACCAAAAAAATTGACCAAAACGCAAAACCCCATAAAAAAAACATGGCGCCCATCACGCCGGAAAAATTTGCCGCAAAAACCATCCATTTAAAATATATGGCATAAAAAACCAATCCGGTAGATAATTCCACCAAAGGATATTGACAAGATATGCGACTGCCGCAGGTCCTGCATTTGCCACGAAGCCAAAGAAAACTTAAAAGCGGAACGAGGTCAAACCATTGAAGTTGCGCGCCGCAGGAAAAACACCGCGAACGTCCGGTCATCGCGGACTCTCCGGTATTCAAACGCAAAATAACCACATTCAGAAAACTTCCGACTATCAGGCCTAAAATTAAAACAAAAAAAGATGCCATCAATTAAATTATAACATAGCCGCTATAAAAACAGCTCCGGGAAACCGAAGCTGTTTTTAAGTATTTTTAAAGCGTGGCGCTTTAAATTACGGAGTTAAATCGTAAACAGGAGTTGTTGCGTCATCACCGTTAGTCCCTGCGCCAGCACCGTTAAATCCACCGGATGTGGCCGCCCCCGCAAAACAACCCGCAGCTAAGCTGGTGCAATCTCTGTCGGAACTCAAGGCTGGGTTGGTAGATTCTTCCAGGGTAGCTCCTAAATGATAAGTAGAGGCTGCTGAAGCAGCATTTACTGCATAATTATAAGAGGCACCGGTCAAAGGATCTTTGGGCTCCGCTGGCAAATAAGCAGGCACTAAATTACCCGTACCACCTAATGCTTGCGGATAATTCTTCATGGCGTCAAAATAAAGCTCCAACGCCAATTGGACCTGTTTGATATCGGCAACGCGTCTCGCGTCTCGGCCCTTTTTACGCGCGCTGTTCAAAGACGCCAAAACCACGGATGCCAAAATACCGATAATGGCAATAACCACCAAAAGCTCAATCAAAGTAAAACCTTTTTTTGTATTTTTCATAGTTTTTTTAAATCGTAAAAATTAAAACTTTCGACCTTATGTATACTAATTCAATCTTTTTTAACAAAGCGAGGCGCAACTCTTTAACTCAAAATTAAAATTAAAGAAGTTAAAAGGTGCAACCACCGGCAATAATACTATAACTGGTATCGCTGCCTATATGCACCGGCCCTGCCGCCAAACTTCCCGCTCCTGCCTCCAAATAAGCGCAAATTTGCCAATCAGCCGCCGTGGGAGCTCCAGAAGCGCCCTGCTTCGCTACACGATAATTACATGCCGCCGTTGTCGCTCCAATGCCACAAACCGCGCTGCCGCTGGGATCGGTAAAGGCCGGGGATGCAAAGTTCGGCGTCGTACAAGCATTGGCAAGGCCTGACGCGGTACAACCGACAAAGGCCGTGGCTTCTCCCAACATAGCAATCGCATTGCCCATTGCTCTTAGATCAGATAAACGACGAACATCACGACCTTTCTTGCGCGCGTCATTCAAAGACGCCAAAACCACGGATGCCAAAATGCCAATAATGGCAATGACCACCAAAAGCTCAATAAGGGTAAAACCACCCGAACCGCCCCCCGGTTTATATCTTTTCAACATAAAACTAAAAACTAAAAACTAAACCCGTATATATTATATCACTTCGTCAGAAAACTTCACCATAAAGACGGCTGTGGATAACAGTATTATAATCCTGACGAAATATTGTATATGGGCACCAATATGGCGGCCACCAAAAGCCCCACGCCCAAGCCCAGCACAATAATCATAATCGGCTCAATCAAGCTAACAATATTATCAACCGCGCTATCCACCTCCCTCCTGTAAAAACGCGCTAAAGTTCCCAAAATATAATCCAATTTTCCGGTCTCCTCGCCTATTTTAATGGACTGCGACATTAATTTGGGAATTTCATCGTAACGGGCCAGCGCTTCGGAAATCGGACTTCCGGCCTGCACCGCCGCGGTAGCGTCACGCATGATGGCGGCATACACTTCATTGCCCACAACATCCGCCGAAATTTCCAAAGCGCGCACCACCGGAACCCCTCCCGCCAAAAGGGTCTGTAAATTGTCCGATATCCTGGCGATATAAAGTTTCCTATACAAAGTGCCTATGGCAGGAATAGATATTTGAAACTGCGCGAAAGTCATTTTACCCGCGTCAGTTGTTAAATATCTCCATAAAAATATAACGCCGACGGCTAACGCCACTAAAATAAAAACTCCAAAATTTCTGATAAAATCGCTAAACCCGATGATGGCGCGGGTATAAAAAGGCAGGGCCTGTCCGGTTTCTATCAATATGGAGCTCAATTTAGGAATGACCACGGTAAGCATCACCACCATAACTCCCGAAAAAGCGACCAATACGAAAGCGGGATAAGTCAGCGCGTTCTTAGCTTTGTTCATCAAGTCGTAAGAACGCTCCAAATAATCCGCCAAATATAGAAATATTTCATCCAGCTTGCCGGACTCTTCACCGGATCTCACCATGCTCACGTAAAATTTGGAAAACGCTTTGGGATGTTTCGCCAACGCGCCAGAAATGGACATACCGCTGTGAATGTCATCCAAAACTTCGCTTAGATTTTTTTTCAGCGTAGCATTGGTCGTTTCGGCTATCAGCACCTTTAAGGCATCCACCACCGGAACTTTCGCTTCAAATAAGGTGGATAGTTGACGCGACAAAATAACCACATCGCGCGCCTTTACGAATTCAAACATAGTGGTTCCGCGCCGATACCACGGCAAAGCGCTCTCATCGGATACAAGCGTCATCACGATAAGATTGCGGCGATGCAAAGACGCCAAAGCCACCTCCGTGGACGCCGCGTCTATGGTTCCTGATTTTACCTCTCCTTCCGGAGTTTTAACCTGATATTTAAAAAGCATAATTCTATTCTAACATTTTTGGAAACTCGGTTTCCAAATTATTTATACAGCGCCTGCAACGCGCTCGGATTCAACGAATAAGTAAGCGCGCTCTCCATGGTTATTTCTCCTTGGCGCACCAACTCCATTAAAGACCGGTTAAAACTAACCATACCCAGATCGGCGCTGGTATCTATGACCAGATCAATCTCATGAATCTTGTTTTCGCGGATAAGATTGCGTATGGCGTTATTGGCAATCAATAATTCGTACGCCGGTATCAACCCTCCGGACACGCGCGGCACAAGTCTCTGTGAAAATATTCCCAAGATAGTGCTGGATAGTTGGGAGCGGATTTGATTGTGCTGTTCCGGAGGAAAAGAATCAATGATACGGTCAATGGTCTGCGCCGCGTTATTGGTATGTAAAGAAGAAAAAATCAAATGCCCGGTTTCCGCGGCTGTTACGGCCGAAGATATGGTATCGTAATCGCGCATCTCTCCGATCATCGCCACATTCACGTCTTCACGGAACATGGACCGCAACGCCCTGTGAAAATCTTTGGTATCGCTTCTCACCTCGCGCTGATCTATGATGGATTTATCCTGCGTAAAAATATACTCCATGGGATCTTCAATGGTTATGATATGAGTCGCCTTTTCATGATTTATAATGTCTATCAAACTCGCGAGCGTAGTTGACTTGCCGTGTCCGGTTGGCCCCACCACCAAAAAAAATCCCTGCTCTTTTCTGGTAAAAGAAGCGATTGACTCGGGAAGATTCAATGTTTTTAAATCTTTGATGCTGACCGGAATCAAACGAAGCGCGGCGCCGATAAAGCCTCTCTGATAAAAAGCGTTGACCCTGAAACGCGCTTTGTCTTCAAAATTATATGAAAAATCAAGTTCCCGTTCAGCTATCAACTCTTTCTTCTGCTCTTCGGATAGCATGGCGTAAACCAGCCCTTCGGCGTCTTCCGGCGTTATCACCGCGCTTTTAATCAGCGGCACCAGCGCGCCCGAAATACGCACAGTCGGATGCCGTCCCACGGAAATATGCAAATCGGACGCCTCCTCTTTGGCGACTATCATTATTAATTCCGCTAATTCTTTACTATAATCTTTTGCCATATGATTGATTTTCTTATTTTTATTTAATAATTGTTAGCTTTTTTATTTTAGCATTTTTATTAAAATTACTCATATTAGCGCGTTAGAGGGCGGGGTAAATAAAGTTCTATATTTTATTCAAATATTCAAAGTTTAGCAATCAAGGGCTGACTGAATTCCAGCCGGACGCGTGCCCGGCAATACCGTCCGTCTCTAAATTATATTTTAATACATAATCCGATCCGTCCAAAGACCCATAACAATAAACATGGGAATCCGGCGCGCCGCACTTTCCGTCCTTATTCTTTAACGGATCCGCCGGTACTCCGGCTAAAACACCGAGCCGTTTCAATTCCACGGTCAGACAATCATCAATCCCGTTTACGATTAGGTCACCGCCGCAAACCGGAAAACGGCCTACGCTGGTTATGTAAAGATTCAAAGCGTTTTGTATTTGTTTTACGTCCTGCTCCCGTTGTAAGTCTCTGCTTTTCGCGCTCATTTTCCAGAATACGAAAAAAAATGCTCCGCCGATTATAATTACCAGCGCCGCGCTCGTCATTATTTCCAAAATTGTCATTCCTTTTTGTGGTTGCGTCATACAAGTTCCTCTAATTCTTCCAGACCCACCTTTCCTTGAAAAACCTTTAAAATGCCGTCTTCGCGCATGGTGATCATTCCCTGTTTGCGCGCCTCGTCTAAAACCTCCAACTCGTTGGGTTTGGCCAGAACCAAATGCTCCAGTCCCGGCGTCATATTAATAACTTCAAAAACTCCTACTCGCCCCGAAGTTCCTTTGGGACATTGCGGCGAAGGCGACGCCTGATAAATCCGCGGAGGCAGTTTAAAGTCCTCTTGGGCGGAAATCGGAACGCCGACTATTTCTTTTTCCAACTTCTCTTTTACCAAACCATCCACCGCGATCTCTTTTTTGGAATCCTCGCACAAAACCCTAACTAATCTTTGGGCAATGGCGGAAATCAAAGTCGGCGCTATAAGATACGGATCCACTCCCATGTCAATAAGCCGGGGAATTACTCCGATGGCCGAATTGGTATGAAGCGTGGATAAAACCAAATGTCCGGTAAGCGCGGCATGAATGGCTAACTGCGCGGTTTCTTTATCTCGTATTTCGCCCACCATTATAATGTCCGGATCCTGACGGAGAATGGAACGCAAGCCGCTCGCGAAATCATATCCTATTTCGGGGCGTACTTGGGACTGGCCCACACCCTCAATATTGTATTCCACGGGATCTTCCAAACTAACTACGTTAACTCCTTCCTGGTTGATCATTTTCAGCATGGAATAAAGCGTGCTGGTCTTGCCCGATCCGGTCGGACCGGTGATTAAAATAAGCCCATGCGGACGCTTTAACCCTTCTTTTATAGTTTCTAAATTTCGTCCCGACAAGCCGAGCTGTTCCAAACTTTTAACTCCTTCCTCGGTATCCAAAATTCTTATTTCTGCTTTTTCTCCAAAATAAGTGGGGAAAGTGGACACGCGGAAGTCTATCTCGCGCCCTTCTATCATGGCGCCAAAACGCCCATCCTGCGGCTTTCTTTTTTCATCCAGCTGCATATTGGTGAGTATTTTTATTCTGGAAACCACTGCTTCGTGCACCTTCAAGGGCAACACCAAACTGGTGTGTAGCACGCCGTCCACGCGAAATCGCACCCGCAACTGATTCCTTTGCGGTTCTATATGAATATCCGAAGCGTGGCCCTCTACGGCATGCCGCAACATCACCGCCACCATTTTGGTGACCGGAGTTTCCTCAATAAATCCAAGTTCTTTTTTGGTTTTATCCGGTACGGCTTTTTCCGCTTCGGTCAGCATCTGTTCCAATTCGCCCAACGCCTTGGTCACCTCTCCGCCCAAACTTTTATATTCTTCAACCACTACGTCAAAGTCCGACTTGGCTATCAAAAAAATTTTAAACGGCATGTTCACTTTCGCGGCAATGAAATTCAGGGCCTCCCGCGCCGTAATATCTTGCGGATTTAACATGCCAATTTCCAAAACCCCGTCCACCAGACCGATCGGCACGAATTGATAATGTTTGGACGATTCTTCGGGGATCATTTTTAACACCTCAAAAGGAACTTTTTTCCTGCCCAAAGATTTGGTGGGTACGCCCACGATCTCGCCCTTGACCGTCAAAATTTCCGCCTCCGGCACTCCGCGTTCCAGCAAAATATCCCCTAGCGTAACGCCTCGGGAGGATGCCTCTTGTTTCGCTTTATTCAAGCTATCGGCCGTTATAACGCCGCGCTCTACCAGAAGATCGGCAAATCTTGTATCGTCCATAATTTGAATATCTTTGAAACTATTATTTTACTGAAGAGGTAGAAATGGATTGGTTCTGCCCCTCACAGACGGAATGCTAACTTCCGGAGAAAGATCTTTTAAGTTCTTGTACACGGGACTGTTGAAAAATCCCGTGTCAATGCGCAAACCCTGCATGATGGATAAAGCATCCAAAAGGGCGCGCGTTTCCGTGCTTGATCCCGCGACCGAAGAGGTTTTTTCCACGCTTAAAGCCGGCGCGGGCTTAAAATAGCCATAACCGACGTAGCCGAACACCAATACCGCTATTACTAAAATGATGGTCAAAATATTAGTCTTCATGGTTTTTGAAAATAGGCCTCGGCCGTTATGTTAAATTCATAAAAATCTTTTTCTCCCGCCAAAAAAGACAGCGCCCTCACGTCTATCACGCGAAGCGAATCTTCCGCCTGCCGCAAAAATGACTTGAGCGAAGCGTAAGAACCGTCTATCACCAAATTGATGGAAATACCTTCCGCCGAATCTTTGGTGGCGAGCTTTACGCCCCTTTCTTCTTTGGGCGTGGGTTTGATGTCCACGCGTTTCAACACCATTCCATTGGCTGAAGCCAGTCCTTCAAATTCCACGATCAAGTCGCTTTCTTTGACGGAATGAGGGGCGATCTGATTTAATTGCGCGTAATCTTTGGAACTTATGGAATTATAAGTGGTGGTCAAATCATTTTTAATCTGCCGCAAATCATAAAAACGGGACATCACTCCATTCAGATCGGCTATATCTTTCTGTAAAGCTTGCATTTGGCTCAACATGGGCATGGTCCAGCCCCAAAATACTCCTACTGCCGCGCTTATAAAGATGACCGCCACGATAGCTTGCTTCATGAATTTATTTTACCTGATAGTTTATAAGGTCCGGTTTGATAGTAATGAACAAATCAAAACCTACGCGCCCGCCTCCCCGCAAAGATAAATTGGAAAGCGACAAACTTTCAACATTTTTGATACTCTCCAAGACCAATGCCTGCTCCGCCAGCGTAGTGTAACTTTTAGCATCTCCCGCGAGAGTTATCAGATTACCTCCGCCTCCCCCGTAATTAAAGTTGGAAAATCTTACGTCGGGCAAAGTATTTTGCTCCAACATATCCATTATCCTGGATACGGCGACGTGCGATTGCAATATTTTTTTGGAAACATCAATAGAGGTTGATACGGCGGACAAATCCTGAATGGACGCGATGTCAAATTCTTTTTTAGTTTTGTCAAAATCAGCGCTCAA
Source organism: Candidatus Niyogiibacteriota bacterium (assembly GCA_016214345.1). GTDB lineage: Bacteria > Patescibacteriota > Minisyncoccia > JACROR01 > JACROR01 > JACROR01. Next base: position 27,283 of record JACROR010000025.1, on the reverse strand, counting down.
CCTGTCCATGTCTCCCCGCAGAACTCCCATATAAAGCCACACGCCCGCCAAAGCCGCGAACGACACGACTAAAAGCACGACGGATATTATGGTCAAAAAACCCAAGCCCTTTGATTTATAAACCGGGCTGGGTAAAACTGTGGTTTTTGATATAAAAGACGTGGTATCTAAAGACATATTCGCCTTAATTTACTCTGTTAAATAATTTTTAATAACCGTTATTTAAGTCCGCGCAGGGCCAAACCTATGGCTGACGCGAAATTAGGTCCAATTTCACGAAGCGCCGGCTCCAAAAATGCCGGATACTCCACTTTAGTAAACGGATTGGCCATGCTTACTTCCACGCCGAACCTGTTCACCGCGTACTCCGTGATGCCCGGGAGTAACGCCCCGCCGCCCGCCAATATCACGCGGCTAATGGACCTGCCGTGTCTCATCCGGTAATCGGACGACAAGCGCGCGGCTTCCGCGAAAACATAATCCAGCATCGGGCTCATGACCTGTTTCATCTCTTTGTGCTCCGGACGGTCCGAAAGTCCGACTTCCCGCTTCAACTTTTCCGCCCTGCCAAAATCTATGCGTAGCGCTCTGGATAATGTCGCGGTAATGTCTTGCGCTCCGCTATCAAAGCTATGCGCCATTCTCACTATCCCGTAATCCACTATGGTCATTTTGGTGGCAGACGCTCCCAAGTCAATGATTAACACCGGAACAAGTTCCCGGCCCAAGCAGGCGCGCGCCAGACTGAATATTTCCACCTCAAAAGTTTTTAACTTCAAATTGGCGCTCCTAATGATGTTTTTCTGCTGGTCTAAAACATTTTTATGAATCGCGACCAGCAATACCGGAACAGTGGTTTTTTTCTTGGCAATTTCGGTTTCTTCGCCCTCTGTTTCTATCCCATGAGGCAAAATCCACCAATCCATCTCCACTTCGGAAATAGGAACCGGAATATAACGCCTTGCCTCGTAGGCAATAGACTTTGCCAATTCTTTATCGGACATCACGGGCATGTCTATGACCGTAACAAAACTGTTGCGGAGCGAAATGGACGCTACCGCGTCAGTTGACTTGGCTCCGGATTCTTTCACGGCATCCGCGATCATCTCCACTGCCTTATCTTCGGGCAAAATCGCCGCCTTGCCCATATCCGTTCCCGCGTAATGCGCCACGCTCAATTCCCCGTAAGTTTCTAAAACCGCGCGCTCTTTGGTTTTGCGTATCTGCACCACTTTAAGCGAAGAAGAGCCCAAATCAATGCCAAGAATGCTTTCGCTTTCTTTTTGCCAAAGATCAATCAAAAATTTTCCGGACAACAATCTTTTTAGAAAGGATGTGTCTTCCATTGAACATAATTGCTAATTTAAGTATATCATACACCCTGATGCTATAATAATGAATTATCCACATACCCGCGCTGTTTAGATAAAAGGTAATTGCCGTTATGTTAAAACATTTTTGGAATAAAACACTTGACCTCTTATTCCCCGAAAAATGCCGCGGTTGCGGCTTGTCGGGTGTGGTGCTATGTGAGGATTGCCGCCGGAAACTCCGGCCTCCGGAAATATTTTGCTTCGCGTGCGGCAAGGAGTCCGACTGCGGAATATGCGCCGCTTGCGCCCGCGCCTACGGCATCTCCCCCATCAAGGTCTTTTGGGCCGCCCGCTATTCCGAGCCGCCGATCAAAGCATTGATCCATGATCTCAAATACCGGTCCGCGACCAAGGTTGCGGAAACATTGGGCGATATTTTTTGCGATAATACGAATTTCGCGCTACAAAATCTGAAAAACGAAAACTCCGTGATCGTGCCCGTGCCCATAACCGCAAGAAAGTTGCGAGAACGAGGATTTAACCAATCCGAAATTCTCGCGGCCGCCCTTTCCCGCAAGAGCGGTATCTCGCTCGCCACGGACATTTTGCTCAAAATAAAAAATACTGCTTCGCAGGTGGCGGTGGCGGAACGCGCGAAGCGATTGGAAAATTTGCGCGATTCTTTTGCCGTGCCACATCCGGAGAGGATCTCGGGCAAAACCGCGATCTTGGTGGACGATATCTTGACCACCGGAGCGACCATCATAGAGTGCGCGCGCGAACTCAAAAAAGCAGGCGCGAAAAACATCATCGCCCTCGTTGTGGCGCATTAGAAAAACTAAAAACTGAAAGCTAAAAACTTAAAAAAATAAAACATTATCCGCGGATTGCCCCACAAAGATTTTCGTGCTAATTTAAGAATTATTCCGCTTCGGCGGAATATCGTAATTTTGATTTTTTTAAGGAGAGGTGCGCCGAATGGTAAGGCAGCAGATTGCTAATCTGTAGCGGTCCAAAAGCCGCTTGCGGGTTCGAGTCCCGCCCTCTCCGCAGTGAATGAGCGTAGCGAGTGAATGAAGGAGGGGAGCAAGCAAACTGCTTTGCTTGCGTGCGGGACTTGAAAGCCGAAGCGTTGCGTCAGTTTCGCGAAGCGAAGGCTGACGCAGCGAGGCGGGGTCGCGAAAATTTTCCGTCAGGAAAATTATTTGTGACCAAGTCCCTGCCTACCGGCAAGCAGGCCGCCCTCTCCGCAGTGAAATAACTTTCTTAATTTCTAAAAACACCTGTGATCTGCTATGATTAAAAGCTAGATCATTTTTATTCATGCCAAAAAAATCTAAAAAAATCAGAAAGAGCGCGAGCGTAAAATTGCGCCCAAAGACTTTGGAAATTCACGGCGGAGGATCCATAGCCGATATAGAGATCAGACCGGGACTGCATCGGGTCATCGGTTTTTCTTTGGGCTCTTTTGAACGAGCTAAACGGCTTTTTGCCGGACTAGAAGAAGGATTCATATATACCCGCGTCAACAATCCCACCGTGGACAAACTGGAAAAACGGCTGGCGGCTCTGGAAGGAGCCGAAGCGGGCCTTGCCGCCTCTTCGGGCATGTCGGCGATTGAACTATTAGCGCTCCACTTCGCCCATTCCGGCGGACACATCGTAACTTCCAATCGTATTTACGGAGGAACATTTCATTTATTCCGTGAACGCATGCCCGCCTTAGGCATCCAAACCACTTTCGTGGAAGATCCGTTTGATGACAAAGCATGGGAAGCCGCCATTCGCCCCAACACCAAATTTTTATTTGTGGAGAATCCTTCCAACCCGACGCTGGATGTTTTTGACATCAAACACTTGGCCCAACTAGCGCACCAACATAAACTGCCCTTGGTAGTGGACAATACTTTGGCGACCCCCATACTTTTACAACCGATCAAACTGGGCGCGGATATTGTTATCCATTCCCTTTCCAAATACATGGGCGACGGAGAAGTGATCGGCGGCGCGATCTTGGGGAAAAAATCATTGATGGACGATATGCGCGCCGGATGGTTTCGCGACACCGGTCCCTGCATCGCGCCCGACAATGCCGCCATTCTTTGCTATCACATAGAATCGCTCTTCGGCCGCGTGAAAGAACATTGCCGCAACGCTTCGGTAGTCGCGAAATTTCTCTCCCGCCACCCGAAAGTAGCTCAAGTTTTTTATCCCGAATACGGAGTGCGCAAAACATTGAACCAGCGTCTCATGCCCCAGGGATTCGGCGGACTTATGGCTTTTGAGGTCAAAGGCGGCGAGAAAAAAGCGAAAGCAGTGTTGGAATCGCTCAAACTTTTCTGGCACGCGGCCAACATCGGCGAAGCAAGGTCTCTGGTGATACACCCCGCCACCACCACTCACGGACAATTAACTCCCCCAGAATTAAAAAAGGCCGGCATCTCTGCCGGAACGCTCCGCCTCTCCATCGGGCGCGAAGACCCCCAAGACCTGATAGACGACCTGTCGCAAGCTCTGAAAAAAATTTAAATTAAAACCAAAACAAAACTAAATTTTCTCAATCTGTCGCGCGCGCAGAATGCTTTCGGTGTTTGTAAATAAAGCCCACGATGCCCAAAAATATCAAAACCGCGATCAGCACATCAATATTATGAAGCTTTTCTCTTATCATTTCCCAGTTGTTGCCCAATTTTACCCCCAGCCAAGCGAACAAAAATGACCAGATAAAAACTCCGATGAATGTATAAATGGAAAATTTTCTAAAATTCATTTTGGAGATTCCGGCCGGAAAAGAAATATAAGTTCTGATGACCGGCAAAAGCCGCCCGAAAAAAACGATCCATTCGCCATAACGCGAAAACCAGCGGTCCGCGATATTCAGATCATGCTCGGAAAGAAAAATATATTTGCCGTATTTTTCAATTAACGGACGACCGCCTTTCAGTCCGATCCAATAAGCCAGCCAGGATCCGAACAAATTACCGAACGCTCCGAAAAATACCGCGGGCCAAAACACGAATTGCCCCTTGGCCACTAAAAAACCGGAAAAAGGCATGATCGCTTCGGACGGAATTGGTATACCGGCGCTCTCCAGGGCCATCAGCAAAAAAACGCTCCAATATCCGGCGAAGGTAACCGCCGTAACCACGAACTTGACCAAAAAAGTTATAATTGTGGAAATCATAGGTAAAGTCTAACGTGAAAAACCCAAATTTTCAAAAATTTGCCGCTGGCCATAAAAATGATAAAATACAACAGGTCATTATCTTTGATCTAAAAAATTCACCCTGTTAAATAAAATCAAAGATTTTAATTTGTAAAACAAATTATTTAACAGGGTAAAAAAACTCATGGCGAATTTTAAAATAAAAGAAGGCTGGTCATTTGACGATGTGTTGCTTATACCGAAAAGATCTTTCGTGTTTTCCCGCAAAGACATCGCCGTGGAAACCAGATTTTCCAAAAATATTAAACTGCGAACGCCCATTGTTTCCGCCAATATGGACACCGTAACCGAATCCAAAATGGCGCGCGCCATGGCGGAATTGGGCGGCTTGGGTATCATTCACCGCTTTTTATCCATTGCCGAGCAGGCCGAAGAAGTGCGCCGCGTCAAACGCGCGGAAAACTTTATCATAGACGAACCTTACACCATAGAATCGCAAAAAACTATCGCGGAAGCGCGCAAAAAAATGTCGCAATTGGATATTTCCGGATTTTTGGTGGTTGACGCTAAAAATAAATTAATAGGCATACTCACCGCCCGCGACCTGATGTTTGATCAAGGAAAAAATACGCTGGTTTCCGACATTATGACCAAAAAAGTGATCACCGCGGCGCCTAAAATTTCCATCGCTTCGGCGAAAAATATTTTACGCCAACACAAAATAGAAAAATTACCATTGGTAGACAAAAACGGAAAAATCAAAGGGCTGATTACTCTGAAAGATTTATTGAAAAGAGAGAAAAATCCTTTCGCGACCAAAGATCAAAAAGGCCGCCTCATGGTAGGAGCCGCCTTGGGCATAAAAAGCGATATGATAGAAAGAGCGGAAGCTTTGGCCAACGCGGGAGCGGATGCTTTGGTGGTAGATGTCGCGCACGGACACAATATGCGAGTGGCGGAGACTGTTAAAAAATTAAAAAAGAAATTCGCGGGATTGGATATTATCGCCGGCAACATCGCCACTTATGAAGGCGCGCGCGATTTGATTAATGCCGGAGCGGACGCGATTAAAATAGGCATCGGTCCGGGAGCCGCCTGCACCACGCGAATCGTCACCGGTGTCGGAGTTCCGCAAATTACCGCCATCATGGACGCCGCGAAAGCCGCCCAAAAATCAATCACTCCCATCATTGCCGACGGCGGAGTAAAAAATTCCGGAGATTTCGCCAAAGCGCTGGCGGCCGGAGCCGACAGCGTAATGATAGGCAGCCTTTTCGCGGGCACCGACGAAGCGCCCGGAGAATATCTGATGGAAGACGGCGTAGCCTACAAATTCTATCGCGGCATGGCGTCTTACGAAGCGGCGGAAGATAAAAAAAACCTGGACAACGCGAAGGACGGATTCCACCGCGCGCCCGAAGGAAAATCCGGACGCGTCCCCTATCACGGATACGCCAAAGTCGTGGTAGCGGACCTCATCGCGGGATTACGATCATCCATGAGCTACCTGGGAGCCAAAAATTTGAAAACTTTCCGGCAAAACGCCGAGTTTATAAAAATGACGGACGCGGGATTTAAAGAAAGTCTGCCTAGAAATAATAAATAAAATGCCGAACCGCAAAGAAAAAATTGAAAAAATTATGAACACGGCTATCGGACTTTTGGGAACGCCCTACCAATATGGAGCTTACGCAACCGCGGACAAGCAAAACTCCAAGCCAGAAAGCGTGGACTGCTCATCTTTTATACAATATGTCTGCAAGCAAGCGGGCGTTAATCTGCCCCGCAGTTCCGTGCTTCAAGCCGCCCGCGGACGCGCCATAACGCGCGCCAAAGACCTCCAAGCCGGAGATCTGATTTTTTTTGAAGGAATACAAGGACATTACGCGCACAAACTTTTCCACGGCAAAAAAGTATATATCGGACATGTCGCCATATATATAGGAAACAACGAGATCATTCACGCGCGCGCGAGCTTGAAACGCGTAGCCAAACAAAAATTGGCGTCCCTCACCAAAAATCCTTATTTCAAAATTAAGCTCATAAAGCGGATTGTGTAAAACTATTTGTGTAATATTTTTAAGAAATAGTGTAAAATAACATTATTAGTATTATTAATTAAGCAAAGCCTATGAATATGAAGACAAAAATAGCGTTATTATCAATATTTGTGTTGCTCGCAGGCGTTTCTTTCGCTTTCGCGGAAGAGGCCGCGACCGTAACCGACACCGCGACTAACGTCGTAACCGATGCCGCGGCCGCAACCAACAGCCAGGTAGATGCTGCTGTGGCGGCGGACCAAACCGTAACCGCGACAGACTTGAACGTTGCCGAACCGACCGTTCTTCCGGACAGCCCGTTTTATTTCTTCAAAAACTGGAGCCGTGGCGTCCAATCCGCTCTGACTTTCAACAAAATCAAAAAGGCGGAGTTACGGGCGCAATTCGCCAATGAAAAGTTAGTGGAAGCGCGAAAACTCTCCGAGAAGACGCAGGACCCGGCTGTTTTAAATAGCGCGATGCAAAACTACGAAACAGAAATGGAGAAAGCCAAAGATGCCGCAAGCGCGCTGTCATCCACGGACCCGGCTGCCGAAAAATTGTTAAACAAACTGACCGACTTCCAACTAAAACGCCAAAAATTGATGGATAACCTTGCTTCAAAATTGCCTGAACAGGCCAAGGAAAGAGTGCTGAAAGCGCAGGAAAAAACGCTGGAAAAATTCGCGGAATTGATGCAAAAAGAAAACCCGGAAAAAATCAAAGAAAGAATGGAAAAAGCGCTGGACGAACAGAAGGGCGGCCAATTCAAAAACTTCAAAAATTTGGAAGTGTTATTGAAACTGGAAGAAAAATTGCCTGAACAAGCCAAAGCAGCGATCCAAAGAGCCCAAGAAAACGCGCTTAATCGCCTGCATGGCGACCTAAACCAGATGTCTCCCGAAGATCAAACCAAATTCAAAACTTATCTGGAAAAAATCGGTGGCGATGAATTGAAACAGGCGGAAATTATCAACCGACTGGAAAAACAAGGGTTGCCCGCGGGTCTTAAAGAAAAGATAAAATCTTCGCGTGAAGAAGTGATCAATAAAGTGGAAAAAAGATTGATGAACATAGAAGATGATGCCACGCGCAAAGCATATCTGGAAAAGATCGACGCGGAGAAAGCGGAAACAAGCTCTGCGCAACCGACATCAAACGGCGAAGATGTGGGATCTTTACTCCAAAAAAGAATTGAATTGAGAAAAGAAGAACAGAAACGCATTGATGCCAAATCACAGACCGGAACGATCGCTGCGTGTGCAAAAGCCTGGGAGCCGGTATGCGGAGTAGACGGCAAAACTTACAGCAACATCTGCAAGGCTAAAGTTGCGGGAACGGCTATCGCGAGCAAGGGCGCGTGCGCCAATGTGATAAAACCAATGCCCACACTGACGCCCAAACCGATAAATATGGAAGAATACTACAAACAATTGCAGATAAAAGAGGCGGAACGCGCTACTACTCAAACACAAACTGAAACCAAACCAATTCCTACATCAGTAACGCCGACCACAAACCAATAAACGCCGCGAGATCAGATCGCACCACAGAGAGTGCTTCCATTTTCTAATCGCTTCGCCTGCCTGCCGGTAGGCAGGCTCAAAAAAATTAGGTCGCAAAACGCTCCGTGACATACGGAGCGTTTTGCTATAATATAAAGGGTAATAAAAAAAAACCCTTTGTTTTGACGGCGCTCGCCTCCCTGTCGGTAGGCAGGAATGATGTTAATCCGCTAAATGGCGGATTCACTCGCTCCTTGCTTGTCAAAATAAAACAAGTTAAAAAAAATTATGGAAGGGTGCTCCGAATGGTAAGGAACTGGTCTTGAAAACCAGCGCCCCGCAAGGGGCTTGTGGGTTCGAGTCCCACCCCTTCCGAAATGAGCGAAGCGAGTAAGGAAGGGGTGGGATGAGAAGGGAATGCCGGGGGCATTCCCCGGAATTTTCCAAAAGAAAATTGAGTCCCACCCCTTCCGAAATGAGCGAAGTAAATTGAAAAAAGCATAGGACTTGAACGAAACACTAGGAGTGCTTCGCGAAATTTTCCAAAAAAAATTGAATCTTCCCTGTTTGTCTAAGAGCGAAGCGATTAGTAACAAACAGCAATCCCGCTGTTGCGGGGCCACCCCCCTTCCGCCAAAATAAAAACCCCTCACCTGCTTTGTAGGTGAGGGGTTTTTCTTATTTCAAAATATTATCAAAGGACCATTTTTCAAGCCACGCGGTGATCGCGGGCAGATCCCTCGCGATCCACGCCGCTCGGGCACGGATCCGCTCCAAGCCTTGGCTTATCGCCTGACTCGCGGCAGGCACCGGGTGCACGCGGAAAAATTCTTCCACTTCCCGCGCCTTCTCCTCGGAACCAAAACCTTCAATAGTGCTTCTAATAATGCCGGAAAGTTTGCCATCATAGCGACTCATCAATTCAGGGAAGCGAACTTGTAATTCGCGCCACATCAATTCTTGCCCATCTCTTCCGATACTGCCCACAAAATAACCCAGATCCTGCGAACGCACCTCGTCGGAAAAAGCGAATTTCAACGCTTCTTCCAAAATCCGCATGTCCTGAAATTGAGCAAGCGCTACCAAAAAACGCATTTTTTCTTCCTGCCTTGGCACTTTCCTGTAACACTCAATTAAAGTTTCAAGCGTGCGAGTATCGCCATATCTCGCAATCAGGCCATACACCATGGAACGCAAATTTGGATCAAGTGTCTCGGGATCTTTCAGGAAAAAACGAAAACGGTTTTTCGCTTCTTCAATTACTTCCACATCGCCATAAAAACCGGTGGCCGATAAAACCATAGGACGCAAAAGCTTTTGGCTGTGTGTTTCGTTTGGATTTTCTTCCCATCCTTTTTCTGCCACGATCCGCGATAGCAAATCACGGGCGAAAGAATCGAAATTCGCGCGCACACCGCCATTAGGCAAAAGCAAATTAATGCCGCCCAAACTTCCCACAATGTCGTCCCACACAATGTATTCTGTTTCTCCCTGATATGCCGTGAGAACAGACAACAATTGCGTGGCAGGTAAAACACCCGACTCGGTTAACGCGTAAATATCGTTTGCCAAACCCGCGCGATCTACCACAGAAAGCAAGCCCCTCCGGAGCGCTTTCTTCAATCTATCCCAAAGCTCGGGCGTGTAATTCACGCGCGCTAAAGCCATTTGTCCGGCGTTTAATTTGAACCATCCGCCATGATCCGACGGAAGTTTAACCAACGAAGCGCGATCGGAAAGCAAAACTTTTTGGCTGTCCCCCGCTGCATTTTGAAACGGCAAAGATATTTGCCACAACTCGGATGCTTCTTCCGGCGATAACTTCTCTCCGCTGGAAAGAAAACGCGACTGTTCCAGCTCAAACTTGCCGTCTGATGTTTGTTTCAACGAGATCAGCGGATAACCGGGCTGCTTGGTCCAGGTATCCATGATCTTACGCACCGGCTTGCCCGACACCTCTTCCAACGCCTGCCACAGATCCTCGGTCACGGCATTACCGTAAGCGTACCATATAAGATAAAGCTTAAGGCCGTTGCGAAAATTTTCCGCGCCAATGTAGTCGTGTATCATGCGAATGACGCACGCGCCTTTTTCATAGCTTATGGCGTCAAAAGTTTGCCCGATCTCGCTCGGGTGTTTTATGACAGTCTCTATGGGATGCGTACTTCGCAAGCCGTCCAGCGCCAACGCCGAAGCGAAAGCATCGGACATGAACTGCTCCCAAATGTTCCATTCCGGAAACACATGGTCCACGGCGAAATATTCCATCCAACTGGCAAAACCTTCGTTTAACCACAGCTGGGTCCACCACTCCATGGTCACCAGATTGCCGAACCACTGATGCGCAATCTCGTGCGCCACCACAATGGCAACGCGCTGATGCCTCGCGCTGGAAGAATTTTTAGGATCAATTAAAAAGTCAAACTCACGATAAGTAATCAGTCCCCAGTTCTCCATCGCTCCGGCCGCGAAATCAGGAATCGCCGCCATGTCCATTTTGGGCAGCGGATACGCTATCCCGAAATAGTCGTTATAAAATTCAAGCGCTTTCACGCCCACGTAGAGCGCGAACTCGCCCTGTGCTTTTTTGCCCGGAGTAGTGAACACTCTCACCAAAATACCGTCCTTGGTCGTTGCCTCAATGTGTTCCAATTCTCCGACGACAAACGCCAGCAGATACGTGGACATGAGGGGCGTGACGCCAAAACGGATTATTTTCTTGTCCCGGCATAACTTCTCCGAAACCGCGGGCATATTGGAAACGGCCTGCAGATGTTTGGGAATCTTCAAAGTAACTTTGAATCGCGCCTTTATCGCCGGCTCGTCCCAGCATGGGAACGCGCGGCGGGCGGAAGTATCTTCAAATTGCGTTGTCGCCATGATCCGCTTCTCGCCGCTAACCTCGTAGACACTCCGGTAAAAACCGGCCATCTGATCGTTCAACACGCCCTGAAAACGGATCAGTAATCGCACGTCACCCGCTGAAATATTTTCGCTGAAAACGAAAATAACGCGCTCGGCTTCCTGATCAAACACCACTGACGGAACAAAAGCTTTTCCGTCTCTTTGCAAAATAACATAATCAACGCTCAACTCTTTCGCGTGAAGAGTTATTGAAGAAACATCCTCCGCGATCAATACGTCAATCTGCGCCATTCCCCGAAAAATAAAATTTTCCAGATCAGGTTCAAAAACCAGATCGTAACATACCGGCTTGACGGTCTTCGGCAAACGCGCATTGTCTTGAACAAGCATTTAGCCCTCCTTGTATTATCAAGTTACATTGTCAAAAAACTAAAAGCATTTTAGCATATCATTACGCTTTTGTATATAATAAAAACATGCCGAAAATTTTCGTAATAACCGGCGCGGCGTCATCGGGAAAAACCACCACTATCAACTATTTGCGGCAACTCGGCTATCCCGTGTCGCGCGAAACGGCGCGCGATATTTTAGAAGAAAAAACTCTCGCTCCCCGCACCATTGAATTCCAAACTGAATTGGCGCAAAGACACCTCTCGCGCGAAAAAGAGATCCGCGCTTCAAACCATGACATCATTTTTACGGACAGAGGCCTGTATGACGGAATAGCCTACTGTAAATATTTCGGTCTGGAAAATATTCCGGAAATATGCAAAACAAACGTACGTTACGACACAATTTTCTTTTTAGAGCCGTTGAACGACTTTGAACACGACGGTCTGCGCGTGGAAGCTAATCAAAAAGAAGCTCTCATCATCGCCGACCTTATTCGTCAAGAATATCAGACGCGAAGCATGCCGTGCGTAAATGTACCAATGGACAGCGTGGCAAAAAGAGCCAAATTCATTTTAGATCACCTGCCGGCAGGCAGGTCTGCCCGCTATTAACACTAAACCGCGAATGAGTTAAAATACTATTATGATAGACACCACGATTAAAACAGACACTAAGACAACGACGACAAACGCGCTTATAGAGTGGGAAGCGCCGGAATACAATCACTCCGTTAAAACCAACGAATGGTATTGGGCAATGGGAATTGTCGCGGCAATTTTCATCATCATGGGCATCTGGATGCAAAATTTTCTTTTCGTTATTATAATCCTTCTGTCCGGATTCAGTATGGCGTTATTTAGCGCGAGAAAACCAAATATGACCAATTTCGCGGTAACCACGCGCGGATTGAAAATAGACAAGCGAATTTTCCCTTACGAAGATTTGGAATCTTTTTGGGTTCATTACAATCCGCCGCATCAAAAAGAAATAGGAATAATTTCCAAAAAATTATTCATGCCGAGGATGGTTGTTCCCACCGGCGATACGGACCCCAATAAAATACGCGGGCACCTCGTAAAATTCGTAGCCGAAGAGCCGCATACGGAAAGCATCGCGGAATCGCTCTCCCGATTCATAGGATTCTGATATCAACGATAATTTACAATTATTAATTTCTAATTTCCAAACCCTGCTTTTATTGTTTCGCGTTTGAAAATTGTGTATTATAAAATTGAAAATTTTAATTATACGCCCTCATCGTTTCAGCCCAAGGCTGACCCGCCTCGGGCGGGCAATGGACAGGCACAGCCATAACATTTATAAATAAATAATCGCCCTCATCGTTCAATGGACAGGACGCAAGCTTGCGGAGCTTGCGATGTAGGTTCGATTCCTACTGAGGGCATAATTCAAATAAAGCCATATCAATGGATAGACCCATCAAAAACTATCTCCACCTAAAGCCCGCGCAAGAAAAAACGCTGGAAAAATTTGGCATCCTCGCCGTACGCGACCTGCTTTGGCATTTCCCCGCCCGCTACGAAAATGTGTTGCCCGTCAAAAGCATCGCGGATTTAAGCAAGGGCGACAAAGCCGAGGTGTCCGGCAAAATAATAGCTTCTAAACTTGGAAAAACTTGGAAAAAAAAGTTGCGCATCGCCGAAATTGAGTTAAGCGACGGCACGGGCGTAATCCGCGCCATCTGGTTCCATCAGCCGTATATCGCCCATGCTTTGAAAAAAGGGGTTAATGCCTCTATTTTTGGAACAGTGCAAGAAGATGGGCGCGGACTATATTTCTCCAATCCGAATTATTCGTTTATCGCCGCGAAAGAAAATTACCAAGAAAACGCTTTGAGTCCCATTTATCCTGAAACCAGGGGGCTGTCATCGCGGTGGCTCCAATACGCCATACGCAAAACTCTCGCGCAATTAGATCCCGACGCCTACCATGACTTGATACCGCCGGAAATTTTGAAAAAATATCATTTGCCCAATTTGCGCGACTCTCTTCTATATATACATACGCCGCGGAACTTAAACGACGCCCAGGCCGCGCGCAAAAGATTCGCGTTTGAAGAAATATTTTTGATACAGCTTTCCCGCGTGAAAGAAAAAATGTTGCGCGACGAAAAGCCCGCTCTCTCCATCGTTGACACGGATGTTCTTGATTTTCTGGAATCCCTGCCCTACCAACTTACCAACGCTCAAAATAAAGCCGTTCAAGATATTTTAGAGGACCTCCGCGGCCCTTCGCCCATGGCGCGCCTCCTGGAAGGAGACGTGGGATCCGGCAAAACCGTAGTGGCCGCGGCCGCGAGTTACGCAACCATTAAAAATGGCTACCAAGTCGCCTACATGGCGCCTACCGAAATCCTCGCGCGCCAACATTTCAAAGAATTTACGGAGAGATTTTCTGCCATGGGAGAGAAAATAAAAATAGGAATGATCACCTCTTCCGAGTGCCTGAAATTTCCCTCCAAAGTCAGACCGAATGAAGCCACGCACATTTCCAAATCCCAGCTCCTGCGCTGGACGCTTCAAGGCGAAACCCCGATGCTTATAGGAACGCACGCCCTAATCCAAGACAAAGTCCGTTTCAAAAATCTCGCTTTGGTTATCGTGGATGAACAACATCGTTTCGGAATTTCACAGCGCGGCCGACTCACCAAAAAAGAAAAAGAGGTGATGCCTCATCTGCTTAGCATGACCGCCACACCCATACCGCGAACTCTCGCTTTAACTATCTATGGCGACCTTGATTTGACGCTCTTGGATGAAATGCCTCCGTCCAGAAAAAAAATAATTACCGAAATAGTACCGCCGCACGAGAGGCTTATCGCTTATGAAAAAATGCGGCAAGAAATATCTAAAGGCAGGCAAGCGTATGTGGTATGCCCAAGAATAAATCCCGGCGAAGAAAAAGCCGATTCACTGCTTTCGCTGAATCTGAAAGCCGTAAAAGAAGAACATAAAAAACTCGCGCAAGAAATTTTTCCGGAATTTAAAATCGGCATGCTCCATGGAAAAATGACTCCTCCGGAAAAAGAAAAAGCGATGAATGAATTCCGAGACGGCAAAACCAACATTCTCGTGGCAACCTCGGTTATAGAAGTGGGAGTTAACGTGCCCAATGCCACCATAATATTGATTGAGGGCGCGGAACGATTCGGCCTGGCGCAACTTCATCAACTGCGCGGACGCGTAGTGAGAAGCGCGCATGAGCCCCATTGCTTTATTTTTACCGAATCAGAAAGCAAAAAAACCGCCGACCGTCTGGCCGCCCTGACCAAGGCCGAAAACGGCTTTGAACTTGCGGAATATGACCTGGAATTCCGCGGCACCGGAGAACTGTCCGGAAAAAAACAATGGGGCATATCCGACATAGGAATGGAAGCCCTGAAAAATCTGAAAATGGTTGAAGCAGCGAGGAATGAAGCGCGCATACTTCTGCAAAAAGATTTGGAACTCAAAAAATATCCCGCGTTAAAAACGCGCATGGAAAATCGCGCTCAAAACGCGCATTTTGAATAAAATACTTAAATTACGAAGCTCTGTTGTGAGACCGCCCGCAGGCCTGCCTGCCGGCAGGCAGGCGCTGGGCTTGGTGTTTTTTTGGCTACTTTGAATTACAAAACTCCTATGCTCCCGTTTTGTCCAAGAGCAAAGCAATTGGTTACAAAACGCAGCACTTTAGTGCTCCAAAATTGATTTTTTCATCAGGCAAGGGGGAGCACTTACAACCCCCCTATTTTAGAAAGGTCGCTAACACGACCCAAATGGAAACCCCCTTGATTGATGCAAAAAATCAATTTCTTCACATTTAACGGAGTTTTATAATTAAAAGTTATTATAATAAATATCCGCGAAGCGAACCAAAAAACCCAGCGCCGAGGACAAAGCTTATTTCCGCTGGAAAAATAAGCGCGTCTAAAACAGAGTTTCATAATTCCAAATAAAACAAGAGAAGCTAACCAACTTTTGGTTGCCGCCCTTTGGGCGTTACCCAAAAACCCATATATTTGCCAAACATCAGGCGCGTCTGGGCGTCCAATCCGGGAATCGCTCCAAAAAATATTATAGTCACGGGAATCAAAAGCCACTGCAATACCATAAAAAGATAGCTGGATTTGCGGGCACGCGGCGGACGTGACGGAAGCAGGTTTGTGGAAATAATCGCCGAAGCAATAAGTCCGGTCATGGCAATACTCATCAAGGTCCGCGTCACGCGCGGCAAATTATAAGATAAAAGCATCTCATTAAACTCCTGCCCTCCCAAAAAAAGCGGCAGCCATCCCAATATAAAAATTAAAAGCGGATTGGTCGTTAATGACCAAAAACCCTCCAATTGATATAAAAGCGCGCGAATCTTTTTGCCTAAAGGCATTTTTTTATTTTTCAGACAGCCAAACATAAAATAAGGAAGATTTTCCACGCCCCAGGTCCAGCGGCGCTGTTGTTTATATACATTTTTGATCGTAGACCAAAAATTACTTCCCGCGTTGGCGTCCAAAGAAATGGGATAAGATAACGGCACCACTCCGTAATTTCCGTCAAAACGCAAAAAGGCTTTCCAAAAAATGCGCGAATCTTCGGATACCATATTTTTTTGCCAATAACCGATATCTTCCAGAGCCTTAAAACTCAATGCATGCGAAGAAAATGTGGTCAATCTTTCAGGCCTTTCCTGCTGCATCATTTGCCAAAAAGTTCCCGAGGTGGCAACCACGCGGGAAAGCGCCGGCACTTGCCAGATATTATTGTTATAAACAGGCACCGGCTGAAAAGACACGCGATGCGGATTGTCCGCGGTCAAAAAATGGTAAGTAAGACAAAAAAAGTATTGCGGATAAATCTGGGTGTCTATGTCAAAAGCGGAAACCAAAATATCTTCATGCGGAATCCCGGCCGGATCTATAATTTTTTCTTTAACCATCCGCGCCGCGAAAGCTATATTGGATCCCTTTCCGGGAATTTCGCCCGGCATATCCGCGGGATGCGACACTACTAAAAAATGGGCGAAGCGCGCGGCATGTTTTTTTTGCACATCCTCCGCGACTGTCCGCGCGTACTCTCCGGCCCGCTCTTCAATCGCCAGAACAATTATCATCCGCTCCTGGGGCCATTTGCTTTCCATAATTTTATTCAAAGACTCTTCTATCACCTCTTGGTCTTCTCGGTACATGGGCAGAAGCACCAACTGCCAAATGTGACCGTATTTGAAATTTTCTAATTTTAACTTCCAATCAGCGCCTAAATTATGACGCAATCTCTGCCAATTCACGCGCAAATGCGCTGAAAGATACGCGGTTTTGATCAGCCAATAAATATCAAAAATGATAATGAATATCGCCATTCCAACAGGCCAAAGCCAGGAAAAAATAATCGCCCCCGCGATAGTTCCCCAGGAAAGCAAACCGGGAATGATTTCAAAAAAACGGTAAATCAAGCGATCTTGGCCGGAGAGATCCCGCGCCGTAGCTATATTTAAATATTCGTAAGGCATCATCTTATCTTACAAAATAAAAAAAAATCCCGCCATATCATAGCGGGATTTTTATAAAAATTCTGCAAAGAACAATTATTCCCCTTCTTCTTCTTTCCGTCTCTGTGCCAGATCTTCATCTTCTTTCAGAAGATCGTCTATGCCCTTATCTATCTCCTTATCCTGTTCGCGCTTATCTTCCTCGCTCGGCGGTTTAACGCCGGGCGGGCGCCTTCGCGTTTTGCGATCCTGATCGCCCATTATTCTCCTCCTCTCGTAAACCTTATGCCGGAACCGGACAAAACTCCGACTTCCCATTCACGCTGTTCGCCATTTATTTTCAAAACTTCGGCTGCCAGCGCGACAGCTTCTTTTTCCGTGGACGGCGGAGCTTCGCGTAATTTCTTCGTAAGCAATTCTCCCATTTCGGGTTTGCCTCCGATAACCGCGCCATCGCCGTCTAAATATTTCCGTTCTCCAAACGAATTGATCACCACACCGAAAAATTTCCCTTTTTCCGCAAACAACAGCGCTAATTCCGCGACTACCGGATCCGAATAAAACGCGCGCGCCACATGCGCTATTGCTCCGTCTGGATTATCCACAACCGATTCCATAAACACATCGCGCTCGGAAAAGGTTTTTATTATACGTAACACGTCTTCCACCAGCCAGCTGTGCAATATATTTACGCTCTCATATTCGCCCGTAGCGGCAAACAAAATATGTTGGTCAACCGCGCGCACTTTGCGAAAATGCGATTTGGCAGTTACCGCCGCCAAACCGTCCTTAAAAGGAACTATCGCAATCGGAGCGGCATTCTTTAATTTAGAACCAACCCATTCGCGACGCGCCTTTTCTTTGCCAAACTGACGATCCATTATCCTACCTCCTTGGCATTAAGCAAAGAAGAAATTTCCCTAATTCCGCCCGCATCCAATTGAAATCCGAAAAAATTATCTCCCACTCCGGCATTATGTTCATGAGAATATCGGAGCGCCCCGGAAACTTTCCTGACGGCTTCCTCAAAACGCATATCCGTACGGTATTGGCCAAGCTCCAAAGCGCTGAAACATGCCGTACCGCCACTGCCGATAGCCGCATAGTTGGGAATCTCCATAGCAAGCGCGGGATCAAATAAAAATACTCTGCCCTTGCCAATATCACGGTCAAAAGCAGCCATTAAAATACCACTCACCGTTACTTCTTTGCCCACAGGAACTATCAGAGGCACCCGTTTCAGAAAATTAAACTGGCCCTCAATAGACACCTCCCGATCGTATAAAATCTTCCAGAGACCAAACACCCGCTTCACTTCTTCCAAAGTCTCCAAAGTCTTGGGAAAACCGGATATGCCGGCCATGGCAAAATCAGTCAGCCCTACGATTTTGAACACGTCGTACGGCAACTTATGCAAATCATGACCGCCGGTGGCCTGTCTGTCCGCGGCAATAATCGCTCCGGAACCGTAAACCGCGGAAACCACAGTAGTAGATTTTAAGTTGTCGAACATCTCCCTCACTCCTTTCTCCAACCATTTTTAACTAAAAAATGCTCTATTGGCAAGGCCATGGACACAAACGGGTCATCCATCTCAAACTCCAACACTTCCGAGATGGTTTCATCAGCGTCTTTTTTTACCAAAGTAATTTGACCCCAATCGCACTTTCTTAGGAGAAAAACGGGACATCGCGATTCCACAAACCTAAGCAACTCGCTTCTCCCGTAAGCCCGCGTTTCTCGGGGAGAATGATCCTTGAAATAAATTATTTTAGCGGGATCAATTATACGAGTCATGATACCTTGCGCCTTTAAACGCGCAGATAATCCGTTTTCCGACAATTCGTGGTATCTCTGTTCCAGCATTCTCAAACGAGCCGCCACTTCAGCGCGTTTTTCGTGCCGCAAAATCGCTTTCGGCAAATCAGACATGGCAATCCCGTATCTTTTCAAAAGCAATTCCCCAAGATGGAATTTAGTCGGCCAATCAAGCACGCCAACCAAGTCTTTCATTTCACCGTTCTCCAATTTGTCCAAAACATAATTCCACCATTCAAATACTTTTTCCGTGGAACACCTAACCGCTTCGGAGTCGTTTTCCTTGGGATAATGACTCGCCGCGAGATCTAAAAACTTTCTTTGCAATTCGCAGGCAGTCAATAAGTCGCCATTTTTCATCTTGAGCAACCGTGCGGAGCAAGCGCGATCAAACGCGATCTCTTTAACCAAAGCTGTCGCGTCAGAAACATTCTCCAGCTCCAATGACGGGCCTATTTTATCGTCTTCCAGCAGCCGAAGCACTAAACCGGTAGTCCCCAACTTAAGAAAAGACGCGACTTCCGCCATATTACCGTCTCCCAGAATCAAATGCAGACGATGAACTTTGCCATGCGGTTCATTTTTGGTATTAATGAGAGGCTTATGTTGTGTAGTAATATTGCTATGCAACATATCAATAAACAGGCTGCGCACGGAAATAGACGGCCTGCCGAAATAAAAAGTTCCGGCACCGGCAAAAATCTGCCTGGCAATCAAAAACGCGGCCAATTTTTGAGCTAAATAATCGGCATGCGCCAATCGAAAAGCGGGATTCTCTTTTGGAGATAACGGCGATTGCGCAAGCCGGGCAATCCTATCCAAATTAAACGAGTAATTTTCATGGCAACCGCAAGTAGCCAATCTCTGCTCACTGTCATAAACATAGGAAGTAAGCAACGCGGCATAGCTTCCAACATCCCGATAATCCCTGCCGGCAGTTTCAAACTTTTTTAAAGCCACATTGTCTTTTATCAGAATCAAGCGAAAACCATCGTGAACCAAACCATCCGCAAGCAAAGCGCCGCCGGCCAATTCCGCGGCTACGGCATCCTCCGGAGTAATGCATTCCGGAGCGGCATATTCAATGTGATTTAAATCCAGATAAGCCCTGCTGCCATTTTTCATAAACTGCGGAAATTGGAATTCTTGCTCCATTAATCGCTTTGAACTGACCACATTGGTCAACATGGCATTTTTTAACTCAACTCTTCCGGGAATATCAAAATGACAGCTCCCATCGGATAATTTTATGACCGTGCTGCCATATTCAACTTCCGTGGAATATATTCTCTTCACTTTTCCTCCTTCCACAACTTAAAAAAATCTTCCGCCGTACGCGATTTTTCCAATAATTTTTCACACATTTGCCGGCTACCCGCGGAAGGATTATCCAATACCAGCCCTTGCCAGCCATCCGATATTTTCACATTGAGAAAATTCCAACGCCCGTAAGAGCCGTGAAATTTTTTCAAAAT
Organism: Candidatus Niyogiibacteriota bacterium; assembly: GCA_016214345.1. GTDB lineage: Bacteria > Patescibacteriota > Minisyncoccia > JACROR01 > JACROR01 > JACROR01. The sequence continues at coordinate 7,225 of JACROR010000025.1, read as the reverse complement.
TTGGCTGCGTAACCACGCCCGCGTGGTTTCAGGAGGTTCCGTCATAGCCCTTATCACATCAATTTCTTGCGCGACTTGCACAATCTGCCCCGCGTCGCAGAGCTTATAAAAAAGCCCGGCGGAGCGGTTTATATCGTGATAGAGAAAATCCAAACGCACCGCGAGCGGATCGCCCGCATCTTTGCCCAAACGATTAAGCTGCCGCGCGATTATCGCGCGCTTGGTAATGTGATCCAGCCATCCGTAAAGCGAAGATGGATCGCGCCTTAAACGAATAATCACCTCCTCAAAATGTTCCGCCACCTTTCTTTCCGTGTCGTTTAATAAAGAAAGGTTTTGTCCGCCGTATTCTTTGATTAGCCGTAAAACTTCTTCCTGCGCCTCCAACGCGCCGATACGTTTTTCGTTCCGCAACAAAAATTTTTTACGCATTTCCGCGTCAACCGATATATCGTGAAGAACTTCTAAGGGAGAGCGTAACGGCTCCGTCAAAAAAGTTTTATGCTCCGCGAAAAAATCGTCTTCCAACATTTTGAGAAACAAGGCGGTCACGCCGACTTTCAAAAAAATCGCCACATCACACATATTGGCATCGCCCAAAATGACATGCAAACGTTTATGCGATGAATCGTCCGCGTAAGAATTATCTCTGGTGTTAACAATCCCCCTGTATTGCATGGTATTTAACGAACTGATCCGAGAAAAAAACTCCGCGCGCTGGGACAATTGAAAAATTGCCTCATCGCCAAAATCAGACCCTGCCTTCCCTGCTCCGGCCCAAATTTGCCGGGTAACCAAAAAATTAATCCAGGCGTTAAAAATACCGGACGCTTCGGCGCGCGCCAGCAAATCAAACAATTTCGGAGTTACCAGATAATTTTCATGCGCCGCGTAACTATGGCCGTGGCGATCGGAATTATCTTTGTGCAGATAAATTCTACGACCCATTAAACCTTCGGCTTTTTTTCCCGCCGCTTCCACAATCCTCTCTCCCGCTTTTTCAGCGACTAAAAGCTCGTAAGCCGTACTGCATTCCGGAGTGGAATATTCCGGATGACCTGCGTCAACATAAAACCTCGCTCCGTTCCAAAGCATATAGCCGCTACCGCCTATATAACGCAACGCGTCAGCGACATCTCTGCCGCCAATGAAATCCTTGGCATCCCAGCCATATTCCCGCAAAAGCGATTCCATGGAGATAGGCAGGCTGCCTTGTCTGTTTGATCCGCCGATAACATCCGCCCCTAAACGCACAATATCGTATGACACCTGTCTTGATGCCATATAATAATTTTCTCCGGATTTTTTTACGTCAGGCGCAAAAATACCGTATTCATGTTCCGTACCGAAAATACTGCTCAAAGCCATAATTCCTCCTGTCTATTTCGTATTTCAAAGACCAAAAAACTCTCATCATATGATGAGAGTTTACTAATGCTAAGTCAATACTTACGCCGTACGACTATAGCCGCTGTCAGGGTCATTATCATCTTTTTCGGCTATAACTCTAAATGGCTTATCTAACGGCAGGTCGGCCATTCGCGCCCATTCTTCCGGACCGCTCTTGCTTATCTGGTCGCGCACCGTGCGGAATACTTCGTCTACCGCGTCATGCAAATATTTTAAGCGCACGCCGGCAGATTTTCCGTTTTTCTCCGCCAACGCGGCAGTTAATTTCGCGCGATTGGCTATGCTCTTTAATACGGCTCCGGAAATAAGATCGCCCATATAAAGCGTCTGCCTCATTTCCGTATCCAAAAATTCAATGGTCGCGATTTTGCGGCGACGCTCATCATTCGGACCAACTTCTCCATAGATGTGATCCAGCGTCTTTTCAATCAAATAACCTACGACGGTTTCAGGACTGCTTAAATCGGGATATTTCAACGCGTTAAAATATTTGGCGTGAAAAGGCAAATCCGGCCGCAAATAAATTTTCAGAATTTCCTTGGCGCCCTTGCGATCAGGCCGAGGAATCTTTAATTGAAGATCCATGCGCCCGGGACGCAAAAGCGAACTGTCCAGCAAATCCAACCGGTTGGTAATGCCGATGAAAATTAAATTCGGTATCTCCACAAAACCGTCAAGCAAACTATTGAATTGCGTAACAATGGAATCGTTCACTCCGGCATGTCCGCTTGATCCCCTGGTGCGGCACACCGCGTCAATCTCATCCACCACATACAAAACTATGATATCCGGATGAGCTTTGGCGTATTCGGCGGGCTCACGAACTTTTTACTCGGAATCACCCACCCATTTAACGAGAAATTCCGAACCGCTCGCCACGAAAATTACCACTTTTTTATCGCCTTGTTTTATGCGGTAAGCCGCGGCTCTTGCCAAAAGAGTCTTGCCGCAACCCGGAGGGCCGTAAAAAGCGGCGCCCTTGGGCACGTCGGTCTGGTACTTTTGAAAAATGGCCGGATAAAGCCGCGGAAAAACTATATTTTCCTCAAATTGAGCGATTTGTTCCGCCATGCCGCCTATACTGTTATAAGTAACCGCCTTAACCTCTTCCATCTGCAAACTGCTCTTTTCTTCTTTGGGAAGTATGGCGACAATCATATTCGTAATCGGATCGTAAAGAATCTTGGAACCGGATTTGATCTGCGTGGCATCTACATTGGCCGCGACCTGTAAAAGACGCTGTTCATCCATGGAAGAATTCACCAGCACCAATTTGCCCAAAACATCAGCCACCGTGGCGGTAACTCCCAAATTCGCGAATTCATTTAAGACTGTCATCACATTGCCCTGCGGAGAAAGCCGCAACCGTTGTCCGACCCGCAACAAAGCAACATTTATGGCAGGATTTAAATTTACCGTAATTAATTTTCCGTGCGGTTCATAAATATCCACCTTAATCGGCTCGGGTTCGCCCAAAATAGGATCCACTCCGCGAACCACTTCGGGCGACACGCGGACGAAATATCCGTAACTTAAGGGCGGCTCTATAAGCGCCCTTAAACGAAGTATTTCTTTATATAATTGTTCCATGGTGGCAACCTTGCCGCCTATCGTGGTTCTGGCTTTTTCCAAATCAGCGGTTAATTGCGAAATGTCGGCGGTCAGTTGTTCAATATTTTTTTCTGCGCAACATCAAAATTCTGTGATTCCGCGGCGCGAACAGATATTTTTTCCAAAAGTTCCCGTGCGTCAGCCAAAAATTTGCGTATGCGTTCTTTTTGAATTTTAGTCATTCTGCCTTGCAACAAATTAAGTCCCCCGTCCAGCAATTCCCGCAACGCAACCATTAATTCTTCCATAATCATTACCTCCTGTCAGCGCGTATTGTTTTATACAAATGTCAAAAAGCGATTTACTTTAAATGATAGAATATAAGCCATATAAGTCAATACAAAAAGTCGCGATAAAATGCGGCTTTTTGCATATTTATGGGCGCACTAGGATTCGAACCTGGAACCCTGCCTACCGGCAGGCAGGCACCGAGGTATACTTCGTAAGGTATACTTCGTATAATCTGTATTCACTCGGAAATAAAAACAAATGTTGTGGATGCGCCAGGATTCGAACCTGGAACCACCGAGGTATAAGCTCGATGCTCTGCCGTTGAGCTACGCATCCATTTATTTTATATTTGCTCTTTTTTAACTTTCAAACCGACAGAAGCGATTAAATTATCAAAATCCGCGCGCTCTATGGTTTCTTTTTCAGTGAGATAATCGGCAATCGCGTCCAGCGCTTTTTTATGCTCTTTTATTTTTTTCGTGGCCGTCTTAAAGGCGTCTTGCATCAGACGGCTCACTTCTCGGTCTATCAGAGCGGCAACTTCTTCGGAATAATTTTTAGCGTGCCCCAATTCTTTGCCCAAAAAAACCAACTCGTCGTCACCGCCAAAAGCCACGGGCCCGATCTTTTCGGACATGCCGTATTTCGTCACCAAGGCTCGCGCCATATCCGAAGCTCTGCGCAAATCATCGGAAGCTCCGGTCGTGATTTCATGAAAAATCTCTTTCTCGGAAGCGTAACCTCCCACGGAAACCGCGAGCTCCGCCAAAAAATGCGCGCGCGAATACAAATGCCTGTCTTCCGCCGGCAACTTCATGGTATATCCGGCGGCGCGACCCCGCGAAACAATGGAAACCTTGTGCACCGGATCGGCGTGAGGCAAAACGGTCGCAACCAGCGCGTGCCCCGCTTCGTGATACGCGGAAATCCTTTTTTCTTTTTTAGAAAGTATGTGGCTTTTTCTTTCCGGACCCAATAAAACCTTTTCTATGGAATTCAAAACATCCCGCTGGGTTACTTCTTTGCGGTTCTCCCGCGCCGCCAAGATCGCCGCTTCATTCACGATATTTTGCAGATCGGCCCCCGAAAGCCCGGGAGTGTGCTCGGCAATCGTATGCCAATTAATATCCTTTGCCAACGGCTTTTTTCGCGCGTGGATTTTTAAAATCTCTTCCCTGCCGCTTAAATCCGGCAGGTCAACCACGATCCTCCGGTCAAATCTTCCGGGACGCAAAAGCGCGGGGTCCAAAATATCCGGCCGGTTGGTCGCCGCCATCACTATCACTTTTTCATGCGGCTCAAAGCCATCCAATTCCACCAAAATCTGATTTAAGGTTTGCTCCCGCTCGTCATGCCCGCCGCCCAATCCCGCTCCGCGATGTCGGCCAATGGCGTCTAATTCATCAATAAAAATAATGGACGGCGCGGATTTTTTCGCCAAACTGAAAGTATCCCGCACCCGGGACGCGCCCACGCCCACGAACATCTCCACGAATTCCGATCCGGAAATATGCAAAAACGGCACGTGCGCCTCGCCCGCCACCGCCCGCGCCAAAAGCGTTTTGCCGGACCCGGGAGGGCCCATCAAAAGCACGCCCTTGGGAATGCGCGCGCCAATATCCAAAAATTTCTTGGGATTTTTCAAAAAATCAACTATCTCCATCAGCTCCTCTTTCGCTTCTTTCACTCCGGCCACATCCTTGAAACTTACGCGATCTTTACCGTCATCGGGCATAACCATCCTCGCCTTGGACTGACCAAAAGTAAAAGCCTGGACATTGGCGCGCGAAACTTGCCTGGCCGCCAGCCAAAAGAAAACCACGATCAAAATAAACGGCAAAGCAAAAGGCAAAATGGTCCCCATCCAAAACCAAAAACCGGACGGCTCCTGAATTACAATATTCAAAGACGCGATCTTTTCGCGGCTAACTCCGTAATTAAGCAAAATTTCCGAAAATGCCGCTTCGCTCTCTTTTTTGGCGGTTGCTTGACCTCCGTCTTTGAGCGAAACATTCAAATCGCTTCCCTGAATGGCTACTTTTTCCACTTCACTGGCCTGAATTTTCGCCACTAACTCGGAAAAGGAAATTTCCGGAATCTTTTTAAATTCTCCGGCAAACAGCGAATAAGTCGTCGCTAAAATTAAAAAAATAAGCGTCGCGACCAATATATTTTTACTAAAAGAAAAGTTTTTCAAATCTTTCATATTCATAATCTCCTTATTATACAGCTATGCGCCGTACTGGCAAGCCAGACCTTGACTTTTATAAGACGATAGTGTAATATATGGCCAAACAGAGTTAAGTAACTTTAAAACTTTATATTATTGAAAGGAGGTAATGACCGGTTCTCTAGGGTAACTTTTGGTGTTCGCCAGCCGGCGGACAAAACTTTCTTAACGAAACGCAGGAGGATACGACCATGGGAAAAAGATTAGGGCTAGGCGATATCAAAGACTTGGGCGCTGAAGGAGTGCTCAAAGAAATTGCCAAGCAAACTGTCTCCAAAACGGAGAAACGCATCTCCACGGTAGAACAGCTTACCGCGAAGATCAAGGAAAAGGCCGCAAGCCACGACCAGACCGTGGCGGAAAAGAAACAGCAGGAAAGGCTGTCTGTCGCGGCTGACGAAGCCATCAATCAGGCAATAGCTCTTCCCAACCTGGAAGAGAATCCTGAACTCCTCGGCTTAGTTGAACAACTGGAGCGGGAGATGAACAAGGCCAGCCACGGCACGGCACCCGCTGTCGGGAACACAGCCAAAAAACTGCTGTTCTTACAGAGCCTAAAAACGGTGAAAGGCGGCAAAGCCGACTGGCCGATCATCCTGAAACTCGCCGCCTCAGCGCGCGAACACGGCGCTCTGACGCAGACCGGCGACTCGCGATCTTCTCTTTACTTCGTCATCCCGATGGAGGGCAAAGAAAAGAAGGAGATTTATTTTGACGAAGCCAACGGCCTTACCGGACGCATCGACAAAATGATCTCCATTGAGGTTCACCGGATCTACGCCGAAAAGAAGGAAGCCGAAAAAGCCGCCTTCCAGGCCCGCATTCAGGAAGAAAAGGCCGCCAAACAGCGTCTGTTTGACCGCAACGACAAGATCTCCTACGGAGAACTTGTAACCGGCCAGGCAGGATCCATGATCGTCGTGGTACGCGACCGCGACGGACGGTATGAGCTGGGAGCTTTCGTCATAGAAAGCGACGGCAAAACCGCCAAGGTTACCGAACCGACCTCGGAGCGCGTGGAATCGCTACTCTCCAAGCACGGCTGCTTCAGGGAATTTTCCGTGGACAACACGGACAGCATCCCCGGACTTCTCAAAAAACTGGTCCAAACGGACCAGGAACACATGGAAGCCCAAAAGCGCCGCCGCGAAGACCGCAAAGCCGAAGCCGAAAAGCACCGCGAGGCGCTTGCGGCCAAAGCCGACATCACGCTCACACGGGCGAACGAAGGCGATGCCGGCACCTTCTATGTGCCCATAGACAGGTTCCTCAACCGGGCAACAGGATACACCGTTTTCGGAGCGTTCCTCGCGCGGAGAAACGCTGACGGCCGTGTCCAGATCATGGAGGTCGTGGGAGAAGCCGGCAAGCTCATCCCCGAAATCGCCTATAAACGGGCATTGCCGTGGGAACAGTTCACCCAGAACTTCCTGCCCGTGATCAAGGTTCCGTTGCAAAGGCTCGCGCGCGCCGAAGGCATCCTCCTTCCCGGCATGACGCCCATGGAAGAAAGAAAGCCCGAAACGGCACAGGTCACGATCGTGCCTGAAACCACCGAGAAATCGGAATAACTCCGAAATCTCTCAAAATCCCCTGCTTACAAAGCGGGGGATTTATATTTGACCCCCTCACCCAGAGATGGCAATATTTTTGTATTTATTCAATTATATTCTTATCGGATTTATGAGCCCAAAAAATTTTGAACATATAATTAAATAAAAACGCAAAAAACAAATACATTGC
>JACROR010000021.1 GCA_016214345.1 Candidatus Niyogiibacteriota bacterium | reverse complement strand
TTCAAGATATTCCAGCACCTCTTTAAAATGATGCTGGGAATCAGGCGTCAAAAAATTTACGGATTCCGGCGCCTCGGTTTTTAACGGCTGGCACTTTTCTTCTTTGCAATCCAGGAGCCGAAGCGGATTATTTTTTAGACGCTGACGGCAATTCGCGCAAATCGTACCCGCATGTTTTCTGTAATAAGAAATAAGTTCCCGCACATAGGCGTTGCGTGATTCTTTGTCGCCCAGCGAATTCACATTGACCCGCAGCTGTTTGAAACCCATCTCGGTCAAAATAGCCGTTGTGGTTTGTATAACCATTGCATCGGCGATGCTTTTTGGCGTCCCCAGTATTTCAAGTCCGAACTGTCGAAATTCGCGCATCCGCCCTTTTTGAGGATTTTCGTGACGGAAAAAAGGTCCGTAATAATAGAGCATGACCGGCTGGGGGAGCGATTGGAAGCCGTTTTCCATATAGGCCCTGACTACCGCCGCGGTTCCTTCCGGACGAAGGACCAGGTGAGTACCGCCTTTGGTTTTGAGCGAATACATTTCTTTTTCTACGATATCGGTATCTGGCCCCACTCCAGAGGTAAATACCTCTTCTTTTTCCAATATCGGCGTTTCTATCGGGCCGAATCCATAATAGACCGCGATCTCCTGCGCTTTTTCAAAAAATCCCTGATAGCGATAATAGGCATCACCCACAATGTCGGCCATTCCTTTTGGAGAGGTCGGTGGCTCTTTTATCCGCGTTTTTTTACTTGATGTTGGCATGTATTGCGTTGAGTTAGCGATGAATGATAGAGAAGTATACCATAAAAATTATTGTCGCACGCTGATGCCCGGCCAGACACCGATTTCAGAGAGGGGAAAGAGACGCACCCATGCTCTGCCGACGATGAAATGACGCGGCAGGGCACCCCAGATGCGCGAATCAAAACTTGCCCCACGGTTATCGCCCATAACAAAATATTCATCATTGGTGAGGGTGATAGAAAAAGTATCTTTAGGTAATTCGTGGAGGTAGGCTTCGTTAAGCGCCTGTTTGTTGCCGACAGCGTCTTTAATCACGAGTGCGCCGTTGACCGACTGCAATGTTTCTCCGGGCAATCCGATAATCCGTTTTATAAAAAATTTCGAAGGGTCATTCGGATATTTAAAAATCACCACTTCGCCGCGCGTCGGTTCCTGCAGCCGATACCCGATTTCATCGACGATTAAGTAATCACCGGTTTCAAAAGTAGGGTGCATGGACGCGCCCGACACGATAAACGGCTGGATAATAAAAATTCGAATGGGCAATACGATACAGATGGCGATGAGGGTAAATCGTATAACATCGCGCCAAAAAAAATCACCGCCCTCCGGAAGCTTTTCCACGCCTTCTTTTTTTTCATAAGATATTTCTTTTGCCCGTTCTTCGTTCATATTTCGCAATGATACCATATGATGGCATCCAACACCTAGCGTTCAATAATTCGTATGTTATGATACGAACATGTCTTACACAATTGTCGGGTTGGGTAACCCGGGAAAAGAATATGAACATACGCGGCACAACACGGGACGAATCGCGCTTGATTATTTTGCGAATGCGCACGATTTTTCTCCGTGGCAAAATGACCGCAAAACGCAGGCACTCATCTCTACCGGAGTTATCAAAAAAGAAAAGACGCTCCTTTTAAAACCGGAAACATTTATGAATAAATCTGGCGCAAGCGTCAAGCCGCTTATTACGAGCGCAAAAAAGGCGGAAACACTGGTTGTAGTGCACGATGACCTTGATTTACCGCTCGGCGCATTCAAAATTGTTTTCGGCAGGGGTTCAGGAGGACATTGCGGCGTAGAATCAATCATTCGCGCTATTAAGACAAAGGATTTTGTGCGAATTCGTATTGGTATTGCTCCCACGACGCCAAGCGGAAAGATTAAAAAACCAAAAGGAGAGAAAGCGATTATTGATTTTATTATTGGTACGTTCAAACTAAAAGAATTGGAAACAATCAAAAAAACCTCAAAATTAATCAGCCAAGCGATTGAAGCGCTTATTATTGAAGGCAGAGCAACCGCCATGAATCGTTTTAATTGAAATGTAATTAAAAATATAACAAAACCCCCACTTAGTGGTTGAACCACTAAGTGGGGGTTTTTTTGCTATATTTTTCAAGGGAAACGAGAGAAGCGAGAAAAAATATAAAGAGAAAAAATTGAAAACGAGAAAAACGTGATTATATTACCAGGACGTCCGATTTATTGATTGGCATGAGATA
>JACROR010000024.1 GCA_016214345.1 Candidatus Niyogiibacteriota bacterium | reverse complement strand
GGCAAATAGTTGGAAGCCGTAAGGTCATTGGGAATATCCGCGTCCGTCAATCCCGACATTCCGGATACGGTTACGCTGTATAGTTTCGTTCCGGTAAGCTGGTCAATTTTGTTAGTGAGACTGATGGCTTGGAAGTTTTCTTGAGTTCTTGAGGCAAGCTGGTTTTTAAGGTCAACGATCTGCGAAAGTATTTTATTATTGAGTATGCTTAGTTTTTCATCCAGATCTTGCAACGAAACTCCGGAAATAATTCTCTCCAAAGTTTTTTCTATGATGGTTGGTTTTTCTATGGTGCGTTCAACTATCAGTCCTTTGCCCTGAAGATCCGCCACCACGATATTTTTCAGTTGAATCAGTTCTTCCGAAGTAAGCTGAATAGGGGCGGAAGTTTCACCTGGCTTTCGGATAGCCAGGTTGGGCGTGGTTGGAGTAAGTTCAACATTCAATGTTGAACTTGGTGTGGGTTCTTTTTGAGTGATGCCGGAGAATCTTTCTTTGATGAGTACGGCTAATCTGGAGGTTTGACCGAACAGACGGCGCAGATAATTTGCGACGCTCTGGGTTGTTTTGTCTCTTGCCGCAATAACGTTGTTTTTGACTGCCGTTATTGCTTCTCCGCCTTTGTTGTGAATCATATCCACGAAACCGGAGACTGTTTCCGCGAAGATTGTGAAGCTTTGCTGGCCGGGGAATTTAGGCGATTCAGGCAGAGATATAATGTACGGCCAGCTTATATCGGACAAAACCATGTCGGGTGGTCTAATATCCGGTAATTGCGCTAGCGCGCCATAAATTGTTTCGGTTACATTGGTAGTGTGTATGGCCTGAATAATTGGCTTGCCAATATCGTTTAATTTATTGAAAGTTTGGTTTGCCGCGGCACCAATATTGTCAGTATAATGATTTGTCGTTTGCTGAATATTTCGTCCTATTTTGCTTAAGGTCGTTGCCGCCTGTATTGGATCTCCTGCAATTAAGATAATTAAAATTAATAAAGGAATATAGGCAGGTTTGAAGAGTGCGCGCTTTAAATTAAAATCAAAAATTGATTTTGTTGGCGAGATTCTTTCTTTTAGTGCAAAATGCTCGTTGTTCGCAGTTAAATTTTTCTCGTGATTGGGCACGTCGTCCACTAGATCTGAAAAAAGCATGCCGTCCCAAACATCTCTTTTAGGCGAGACGTTTGGCGTAAGTGGCGAGATTTTTTTATCAAATAATTTTTCCAGATATTGTTTCTTGTCGGCAGTCAAAATTACTTTCTCAAAAGCGGGTTGTTCATTCAAAAATCTCGCGGTAGGTTTTTCTGCGGCAATATCAAAATTACGCACACCAACTATTTGCATCTCGCTTTTATTTTTTATCGGGGGCGTAAATATCGTAGACTGCTCTCCATGCACTTCTTGTTTATACGAGATTAAATTTTCCAGATTAACGAACCAGTCTCGACCGAATCTTTTTGCCTCTATTTTTTTATTACGACAAAGCTGGCCAATATAATCCTTGGCATAACGAGAAATTATTGCGGCTTCTTTGAGAGAGGTAAATTTCTTATCGTCAAGATTTATCTCGTGTTCTTTTTGCATCAACCTAAGCTTATTTTTTGACTTTAAATATTTCGTAAGATATTTCTAAAAAATTTTTACCGTGAAATGTATCAAAATTTATCGTGAGGTCACATCTTGTATAAACAAGATTTGGTATTTATATAATTTATTATAAGATTTTTATCTCGTATCAGATAGGCTAAACCTGTAAAAAATGTGCATAACTCTATATATTTTAGAAAAAGTTATGACATTATTTTGACTTTATTTCAAATTGGTTGCTATCTTTAAAATTTTAAAAATGCAAATAACCTGCTTGGTTATACGAAAGCCGGACAGATTGTTTGTCTGCTAAAAAATTGTAATACGATTTTTTCTCGCGAAACTCTCAAATTTATAATGTTGAGTAACGTTAAAAATCTCGTATTTGGAAAATACCAAAACAAAAAAATCTCGCGATCTATAATTTGTATTATAATTTCGCGAGATTTTTAACGTTATTGACGAGATTTTTAGTATTTATTAAGGTTTATGAAGGATTGTAGAGCTTATAAGATCCTATTTTGCTATATTTACTCCCCTTTTTGCTCAAATGGCTCTCCATGACATAAATTATGCTTACTTGGAACTTGGTTTTTAATTTAGGCATGCGCAATCTATTTTTCTCAAAAATCTCCTGTACTTCTCCCCAGTCCTCCTATTTGAATCTGGCTAAAGTGATATGTGAATGTATTTTTTCGCCAAATTGTTCTTTTTTTAACACAAATTGCGGAAGTCGCCCTGTTTTTTGTGCCGTTTTCAGTTTTACCCGCAAACAGCGAACCAGATCTAAATACTCCTTAGATACATCCAAATTAAGCCATATCATGCGTGGCGTATTATCAGAAGGCCCCCAAGACAGATCGGAAAGGGCTATTTCAAAAGCCGGAATGTTTTCCACACATTGCCGCGCAATAGCATTGAGTTCATGGATATCCGCTTCATCCGTATACCCTAAAAAATGCAAAGTTACATGCCACATCTCTTCCGCCAGAAACCTTACGGGCAAAATTTGCAAAGGAGCGATGCTTTGTTTTATCGCGTCAATTATTTCCGGTGGAGGAATGATCGCCAAAAATACTCTCTTCTTATTCACCATGTTATGATATTACCATGAAGTTGCTCACCGTTATACCAATCGCTAAAGGCGTGCTTGTCGGACAACCGCTTTCTTATTTTGCCGTGCAAAATATAAAGCCGGGTTCGTTGGTTTTCGTAGCGCTTCGCAATAAAAATATTCCCGCGTTGGTTACGGCGGTTGAAGACATCAAAAATAAAAAAGCGGAATTGAAAACCGCCGCGTTCAAGTTAAAAAAAATTTCCGGAATAATTTCCGAACCATTTTTGTCGGAATATTTTTTAAGCGCGGCCAATTATGTCAGCGATTATTATGTCTCCGACCTCGGCCGTGTTTTAAAGCAAGTTATTCCGGTTCGCATACTTCAAAAAGGCGGCGTTGCCGCGAAGCGCGCGCAAACATCTTCCGGTAAATATTTTCAACCCATAGTTTTTCAGGCGAACGCGGATGAGCGCGTGCGTTATTATAAAAATATTATTCGCGAATCTTTCGCCAAAAATGAATCTGTGTTCGTGTGCTTCCCTACCATAGAAGAAGCCAAAAACGCTTTCATAAAACTCAATCAAGGCATACAACACAAGTCTTTCATTTTACACAGTGGATTGAAAATATCGGAATTTGAAAAAATATATCAAGAAGTCGCGCGCTCTAAAGATCCGATACTTCTCATAGGAACAGGCATGCATTTATTCGTAGATCGGCCCGATCTGGGAACTATTATCGTGGACCATGAAGCTTCCGCCAATTATAAAAAAATAGAACGGCCATTTTTAGATATTCGCTTTTTCGCGGAATGCCTGGCTAATTGCTCCCAGATACGTTTTATAGCGGGAGACCTGGTACCCCGCATTGAAACGGAATACGCGGCAATAAACGGTTTATACCAAAAAATGACCGTCGGTTCCCAGCATACCACTTCGCGCAAAATGGAGTTTTTTCCAGTAAATAGCCGTAATACTGAATTCACCGCGATCTCAAAGAACGTAAAGGACACTATCGGACAAATGCTGGAACGCAATGAAAACGTGGTGCTTTTCGTGAACCGTCGCGGCCTATCCCCCATTACTTTATGCTTGGATTGCGGTCAGGCCATAACTTGCGTTAAATGCTCAACGCCCGTTGTTTTACACAAAACCAAGGATGCTTCGCGGCAATTCATATGCCATAAATGTTTCGTCAAATTAACGCTGGAAGATCGTTGTTTGCATTGCGGAAGCTGGAACTTAAAATCTTACGGCATAGGAACGGAAAAAGTGGCGGAAGAGGCGGAGTTGTATTTTCCAAATTCCAAAATCTTTCAACTAAATAGCGATAGCATAAAAAGCCGCAAACAAGGAGAGCGTGTACGTGATGAATTCCTAAAAACCCCGCGCGGCATTCTGATTGCCACGGAATTGATCTTTTCTTATTTTCATGAACCTATAAATAATATAATAGTGGTATCAATTGATAATATTTTTACGCTGCCGGATTTTCGCGCGTCCGAACGAATATTCCGCATGTTGCTCCGGCTTAAATGCCTCTCCGGTAATTTTTTCGGCATACAAAGCCGCTTGGAAGATAAAAAAATATTCAGAGACGCGTTAAACGACAACCTGGCTTCATTCTATCGCGAAGAATTAGAGAACAGAAAACAATTCGATTATCCCCCATCATCGCGTATCATCAAATTGAGTTCGTCCGCGAAATCTCTTGTGTCGCTGAACTCGGAGGTGGATAAAATAAAAAATTTGCTAAAACCATTCCAACCGTTGGATTTTCCGTCTTTTATACATAAAATAAAAAATACTTATACTCATAATATAATATTAAAAGTTCCGCCAAGTTCGTGGCCTTATAAAAACATAGCGCTTTCGGAGGTCTTGCGAAACCTCGGACCCCGCTTTACCGTGCAAGTTGACCCTATAAGCATCTTCTAATTCACCTGGCTATCCGATAGCCAGGTGAATAGAATAATGATAATATATTAATAATGGAAGGCGATATTTTTCATATTCTTAATAGAGGAGTAGAAAAAAGAAAAATTTTTTCAGACCAAAAAGATTATTTGCGTTTTACGCATAATTTTCAGGACTTTAATTCAACCGATCCTGTGTTGGGGCCGTATTCTGACCGTCGCGCTTACCTGGCTATCCGAAAGCCGGGTAAACAGCTTGTGAATATTTTATGTTGGTGTTTAATGCCAAACCATTATCATATTTTGGTGCAAGAAAAAATCAAAGGTGGCGCAAGCATGTTTTCTAAAAAAGTCTCCAGCGGTTACACGCAGTATTTTAATTTAAGAAACAAAAGAAGCGGAATATTATTTCAAGGCAAATCAAAAATAATACCCGTACAAAAAGACGCGCATTTCTACCATCTTCCCTATTATATTCTTGCTAATCCTATAAAATTGGTAGAACCGAGATGGCAAGATAATGGCATCCAAAACAAAAACAAAGTTATTAAATTTTTAGAAAATTATAAATGGTCAAGTTATTCAGAGCTTATAAAAAATAACCAGTCTTTACATATTACCGACCAAAATAATTTTTTACAGCTTTTTGACATCAATGCTAAAGAATTAATTGATGATTTTACCACCTGGCTATCCGATAGCCAGGTATAAATATGCCACAAAAAATAGTACAAAAAGAAGATCCGGTATTGCGTCGACGCGCGGCAGAAATCCCTCCGGATCAAATAAGATCGCGGAAGATCAAAGACACCATACATAAAATGTCCGCGGCTTTAGCCACGAGCCATAACGGAATAGGACTTGCCGCGCCCCAAATAGGCGCGCCATTGGCCATATTTATCGTCTCGGAAGAAGCCAGGGCTGTGCAAAAAAAAGCCGACATCATTAACGATGAAAAAGAGCGACGTAAAAAAATATGGAAACATTTCGTTTTTATAAATCCGCGGCTTATAAAAAGTTCGCGCAAAAAAGAACTGATGCCGGAAGGATGCCTAAGCGTTGACGGGATATTCGGGAAGGTGAAAAGAGCGAAGCAGGTTACCGTTGAAGCTTTGGATGAAAACGGCCAAACGTTCTGCGTGGGGGCTTCGGGCCTTTTTGCCCAAGTTCTTCAACATGAAATGGATCATTTAGACGGCATACTGTTTATAGATAAAGCGGAAGGTTTAGAAAAATTGTCCAATGAATAAGCCGCGCATTGTGTTTTTCGGCACTCCCCTGTTCGCCGTGATCGTGCTTGAAGCGCTCAAAAATGAAGGACTGTTACCTATTGCCATAATTACCGTACCTGACGCGCCAGCCGGACGAGGCCTTAACCCTGCGCCTTCTTTATCCAAAACATGGGCGCAAGAAAACGCGGCGCCCATTTTGCAGCCGATAAAACTCAAAGACGAATCATTTCTTTCATCCGTGAAAGATCTGCGTCCTGATCTGTTCGTGGTGGCGTCTTACGGCAAGATCGTGCCTCCGCAACTTCTGGCCATTCCGCCCAAAGGCACGATCAATGTACATCCGTCGCTTATCCCCAAGTATCGCGGACCTTCTCCTATTGAAGGCGCAATGTTGGCCGATGAAGAAAAAACCGGCGTTACCATATTGTTAACAGACGAATTAATGGACCATGGACCGATCTTAGCGCAAGAAGAATTGAATGCCCCCCTATCCGATCTGGATTTCGCGCAAGCGGAAAGATTACTTGCGGAATTGGGCGGCAAACTTTTGGTAAAAACCATTCCTTTATGGATTGCTGGAAAAATTACGCCGCAAGAACAGAAGCACGCGGATGCCACCTACACCAAAAAAATATTAAAAGAAGACGGGCATTTGGACTGGAACGAGAATGCGGCGGTATTGTCACGTAAAATACGAACGCTTAATCCTTGGCCGGGAACTTTTACTTTTTGGTTTAAAAATAAAAAACAGGCGCGACTTATTATTGTCAATGTCGATATTGTTTCAAATTCGGCCGATAAGAAACTTGGAGAAGTTTTCCTGATTGATGGACAAATGGCTATCGCGTGCGGCAACGGCGCTCTTTCCATAAAAAATTTACGCGCGGAAGGCAAAAAAACAACTTCTTCTGAAGAATTTTTACGCGGTAATAGCTCTATTTTAGGACAGATCCTGCGATAATTTTACTCTGACCCGACCATTGACTATATGGAAAACCAGCGATATAGTGATTAAGATCGCGCCTTAAAAATTTATATATTTCAGTAAGGGGAGGTGTTATGCCGTACTTTCTACAAGCCTTGAAAAGTTTTATATTATCTGACGCTGATATCGCAGATATGCGACCGCTTTTGTCACAACTGGACCCTCAAGCGCCCAAACTTACCAAAGACCGCATTAAGCAAGTCATGGAACACGGACGCGTCGTCATAATACGCCACCATCCATTAGATGGCAATGCCCATATCGTGGCTATGGCTACGCTTGTTTTTAAGGAACAATTGATGGGACGCTTTGGTCTGATAGAAGATGTGGTGGTAGACGAAAAACACAGGCAAAAAGGCCTTGGGCGTTGGCTTACGCAGGCATTAATAGCCCGCGCGGAAATATTCGGTATGACGCATTTAGATCTTACCAGCCGTCCGCATCGCACAGCGGCAAATAATATGTATGAAAAAATGGGGTTTCTCCGCCGCGACACCAATGTTTACAGGTTTGTATTAAAAAATAAAAGGCCTTAAATCAAGGCCTTTTTAAATTGCTATTTTTAAAACCGGAGCTTCCTACAATTATATACTTGCCGGCATAAGCGACAGGTTCGCGATCCGCCCTCAGTAACCATTTGATCTTTTTTGAATCCTTACTCGCTTCAAATTCTTTATCCAAAATACCGTAATGGTCCAAAAACCGATTTAGTCTATGCGATATACGAATACATCCTTTTGAATCCACGCTGCCCAACCGCTGTTCGCCAAAATCAGGATCGGTAGCATGCATTAAAAGGCGTATATCAACGATCGTGCCGCGTCCGTCTTGTGATCGGCGCCATCCAAAGTCCCAGATACGCATTCCTTTGATGCCATAACCGCGCCAATTCTTGTCATTTTTAGTGCCTAAAGCACGGTAACCGATTATATCAACGGTGTTTTTATAAACGCCCAAAGGCGTTATAAAAAATCCCCTGCCTCTGGCCGGATTACCCGTGGACACTTTATCCGCTCCTATAAGCGAAATGTCACGGCTTTTCGCGTCGTAATAGCACACAAAAATAAATTGTTTTTGTGGATTGCGATCAACATAGACAAAATATTGCGACACATTAAAATCCGCGCCTATGCCTGATATGGTTTTTAATGCGTAGGATTTAACGTCTTGCCAATAATCAGCCTCTATTGGAATATTTCCGACATTTTGTTGGAACAACGCGCGCAACTTAATCGTCTCGGAATTTTTCGCCCAACTAACCTGAACAAGAATTACAAATAGCATCAAAATCGCCGCGACCATTACTTTAGCCAGTATTTTCACAAGGCAACTCCTTCCCAGTTTTTATTTATTTGTAAAAGAATTTTAATTTATTATACTATTTTTTTCATGTATTTTCAAGGGCAAGACTCTTTAAAAATTCGCGCTCGCCAAATTCACGAAAAGAGCCAAGGCAATCAAACTCATTATGGCCGTTATCGTAATGCCAAGATAATTTGAAAAAGCAGAATTAGTATTTTTTCCAAGAATTTTTTTGTTATTGCCGATTAATAAAATCAAAATTAGAAGGGGCGGCGCCAAAACTCCATTCAATATCGCGGCGTAATACAGGACGGTCATGGATCCGATGGAAGTAAAATTAATTAAAAGCCCGATAAGAGTGGCTATGGTAATAACTCCGTAAAAACCGTGCGCTTGCCTGAAGCGTTTGCCCAAGCCCGCATTCCAATTAAACGCTTCGGAGACGGCATAAGCCGCCGAACCCGCCAATACCGGCACGGCCAAAAGTCCAGTCCCCAAAATTCCCAACGCGAACAAAAGAAAAGCGAAGTCGCCCGCGAACGGCCGCAATGCTTCCGCCGCGTCCGCGGCGGTCTTGATCTGATGAATGTTCGCGACGCTTAAAGTTGACGCCACGGTCAAGATCACAAAAAAAGTAACAAGATTGGAAAAAAACATTCCCAAAAAAGTATCCAGCCTCATTTGCGTTATATCCGAAGCATTGATCTTAGGCGCGCCCTGCCCGATACCCCGTATTTTGTGATTTACAATTTCCTCCTCCACTTCTTCATCGGCTTGCCAAAAAAACAAATACGGTGAAATGGTGGTGCCAAGAAGCGCCGCTATATTAAAAAGATATTGTTTGGTAAATATTATATGAGGCACAAAAACGGATCTCGCCACCAGCCACCAATCCGGTCCTACCACAAAAGCGGTTATAATATACGCCACCAAAGAAAAAGTCAGATATTTTAAATATTTGGCGTAAACCGGATAAGGAACGAGCACTTCAAGCAAGATCGTGAAGACCGTAATGCCAATAAGCAAGACGGCGAAAGGAATATCAAATACCAGTTGTACGGATGCCGCCATGGCGCCCAGATCGGCCCCTATATTTATGGTATTAGCGACCAAAAGTAACAATACGGCAGAATAAAGAACTTTCCGCGAGTAATGCTCTTTAATGACGCCGGACAAGCCCTTCCCCGTCACTAATCCTATGCGCCCGCACATCTCCTGAACCGTCACCATAAACGGGTAAGAGAACAGGGCGATCCATAGTTGACCATAGCCGAATTGCGCTCCGGTTTGAGAATATGTCGCGATGCCCGACGGATCGTCATCAGCCGCTCCGGTTATGAATCCCGGACCGAGCGCTTTAAAAAATCGTTTGAAAGAAAATTTTTTATTTGGCATATAAAATAATTCTACCAAAAGCAAAATTTTAAAACCATGGCAAATTTCAATAAAAAATTTTATTTAATTTTTAACATTGGAGGCTAAGCCTCCAAATAGGATATTATTTAATTTGATCGGGCCGCCTTGGTGCGTTCCGTTTTAGTTAAATATTGTTTGCGAAGCCGCACGCTCTTTGGCGTGATCTCCAAATATTCGTCTTCCACCATGATTTCCAAACCGCGTTCAATGCTTAATTGGTACGGAGGAGTAAGCATTATGGCTTCATCCGACGAAGACGCGCGTACATTAGTTAGGTGCTTGCCCTTTGTCGGATTAACGAACATCTCTTCCCCTTTGGCGGTATTGCCGATTACCATTCCCTCGTACACTTCTATATTTGGTCCGATATAAATGGTCCCTCGATCCTGTAAATTCCACAGCGCGTAACTTAACGCTTTGCCGGATTCCATGGAAATCATGGAACCGGTAGTGCGTTTTTTTATTTCTCCCGCGTAAGGACGAAAACCAAGAACGCGAGACGACATTATGCCCAAGCCTCGCGTATCCACCATAAATTGATTGCGATAACCCAACAAACCGCGCGTCGGACCTTCAAATGATAATCGTATAATTTCTCCCACGGTGCGCACATTTTTTAATATAAATCCGCGGCTACCCAGACGTTCTATGCTTACGCCCTGATATTCATTCGGGGTATCTATAATAACCTCCTCAAAAGGTTCCAATTTTTGCCCCGCTTCCTCGCGGATAATAACTTTTGGTTGGGAAACTTGCAATTCAAAACCTTCACGGCGCATATTTTCCAATAGAATAGCGATATGCAATTCTCCGCGGCCGGAAACCGCGAAAATATCCGAAGCGCTGAATTCCACGCGAAGCCCTACGTTAATTTCCAACTCGCGCTCAAGTCTCTCGCGAAGCTGGCGCGAAGTTACGAACTTCCCTTCCCGTCCCGCGAAAGGAGAGTTGTTTATTAAAAAATTAAGCTCTATGGTCGGCTCATCCACGGCAATGGCCGGCAGTGGATTCGTGCTGGCGTCAGTCGTCACGGTCTCGCCGATATAAATATCCGGCAATCCGGCGATCAGCACTATATCGCCGGCGCCCGCTTCTTTGGCTTCAATTTTTTCCAATCCTTTGAAAGTAAAAATTTTAGTTATCTTGCCGCTCCTTGTTTCGCCACCCGGTTTTTTAATAAAAACATTTTGGTTTGGCGTAACCGTTCCTTCGTACACGCGTCCCACCGCGAGTCTGCCTAAAAAATTATCATAACCCAAATTAAACGGTTGAAGTTTAAGCGGCGCGCCGGATACGGACATTGAAGCGGCGGGCACGTATTTAAGTATGACATCCAAAAGCGGAGTTAAATTATGCGACTCGTCCGTAAGGCGCGTCTTAGCCACTCCTTCCCTGCCTATCGCGTAAACCACGGGAAAATCTATTTGCTCGTCGTTCGCGCCTAATTCCATAAAAAGCTCCAAAACTTGTTCTTCGGAGCGCGCCGGATCAGCCGCCGGTTTGTCTATTTTATTTATGACGACGATGGGCTTTAATCCGAGTTCCAGAGATTTTTTCAACACAAAACGGGTTTGCGGCATGGGCCCCTCTTGCGCGTCCACCACCAAAAGCACGGAATCAATGGAGCGGAGCACTCGTTCAACTTCCGAGCCGAAATCGGCGTGCCCGGGAGTATCCACGATATTTATTTTCGTATCTTTATAGAATATGGCGGCGTTTTTGGAATAAATAGTAATACCGCGCTCTTGTTCCAGAGCGTTTGAATCCATGGAAACCCCCTCTCCGCCGACTCCGGTCTGGCGAAGCAGAGCGTCAGTAATGGTGGTTTTACCATGGTCAACGTGCGCGATAATGGCGATATTTCGTATATCCATAAAAAAATGCCTTGCGACCAAGGCAGTCATAATATAATACGCGGAAAATTAACAATAGTCAATAAATAAGCCTGTTATTTACTCTACAAAAGTAAGAGCTTTGCCGGTTTTGTCTCCCCGTCCGGTTCTCCCTATTCTGTGAATATAATCGTCGTAAGTTGCCGGAATATCGTAATTGATGACATGGCTGACATCCGGAATATCAAGTCCTCTCGCGGCCACATCCGTCGCGACCAATATCTGAATATTGCTTTGTTTGAAAAGTCCGAGCGCTCTTTGCCGTTGCGTTTGATTTTTATTGCCGTGTATGGAGCTTGCTTTGAAGCCTCTTCGTTCCAAAAGTTTGGACAATTTTTCCACGCCATGTTTGGTCCTGCCGAAGATAAGTACCTTGCTGAATTCCGGTCTGATCAAAAGATCGTGCAAAATATCCAATTTATCTTTCCCGCGTTCGATCTTCACGACATCTTGCGTGACATTTTGCGCCGTATCGCCGGTTTTGACGGAAATGGTTACCGGCTCCTTCAAGAATTCATTTATTAAATATTCAATCTCTCTTGAGATGGTAGCGGAAAAAAACAACGTGTGGCGAGGCTGAGGCATTTTAGCCATCATAAATCTCACGTCATTAATAAATCCCATATCAAGCATTCTGTCGGCTTCGTCCAGCACTACGGTGCTGAATTTAGAAAGATCAATAAATTTTCTTTCTATCAGATCTTTCAATCTTCCAGGCGTTCCTATAATAAAATTATTATAGTATCGCAAGTCCGCTATCTGGCGGTTAATATTCGCGCCACCGACGCAACATACGGAAAATATTTTCATTCTGGGACATAAACTTTTTAACTCCTCATTTATCTGCGCGGCAAGCTCTCTCGTGGGAACCGCAATCAAAATTTTACTCTTTGGATCCAAAAGCGTTTTTTGAATAAGCGGAATGAGAAAGGCGCCGGTTTTGCCAGTGCCGGTATTGGCTATGCCAACCACATCAAGGCCTTTGAGAATATACGGAATAATACGGTCTTGAATGGGGGTCGGAACAGTATAGCCCTTGGCCAAAATATTGCCCTTCAATATCTCCGCGATATTAAAATCCGTAAAGCTGTGTTCGGGCACGAAATTTTCGGATTTTTCGGTTATTTCCGCCCGTTTTATGAATTTGGAAATGCTTATATGTTCGTCCTGACCCTGTCTTTTACCGGCACCTCCCCGCTTATTGCTGCTGAAAGCAAACTTAGGACGACCATAAGCGGCGCCACCTCCAAAAGATCTTTTTTTACTGAAATTCCTTTTAAACATAATTGTGCGAAAGCCGTACAAGAAGCCGCTTCAATTAGAACCTGCGGCGCCGGTGAGATTTTCTTATCGCATATAATATATCAAATGATATATTTTGTCAATGTCGCCATAACATATGAGACTCCCGAGCCGGTAATGTAGATACAATATATCTCATTGGCGACAAAAGACCAAGCGAGTGATGAGGGCGTCTGGTATTGTACCAAAGCAAGTAATCAATCAGTTTACGATTAAAGCCCGCCAGATC
>JACROR010000018.1 GCA_016214345.1 Candidatus Niyogiibacteriota bacterium | reverse complement strand
CTTTAATCGTAAACTGATTGATTACTTGCTTTGGTACAATACCAGACGCCCTCATCACTCGCTTGGTCTTTTGTCGCCAATGAGATATATTGTATCTACATTACCGGCTCGGGAGTCTCATATGTTATGGACGAGTACAAACGCTTGCAATAAAATTGTTTATAAGTTATAATAAAACATTAAATATAAATACGGAAACAAAGTGTCGAGTTTCGCAGTATTGTATAAATAGCAATTATAAGTAGATTCACATGCAAGGAACAATCAAGACTCTTACGGATAGAGGATTTGGATTCATTTCTCGCGAAGGCGAGGCAAAGGATCTTTTCTTCCACTCCAAGGAATTGAAAGGCGTGACTTACGACGAATTGAAGGTTGGCGACACCGTCACCTTTGATGTCGTGCAGGGCGATAAAGGCCCGGCCGCCGTGGGCGTTTCGCGCGTATAAGCGCCGATAGAAAGGGCCGCTCTCTTTGAGGGGGCGGCTCTTTTGATTCTCATCCCTACCTGGCTATCGGATAGCCAGGTAGAGGAAATGAATAATTTATAATTATGGCAAAAGCGGAAAGTGTAGTTTCATTTGAAAAGGCGTCTTTTGAATATGGCCATAACAAACCTATTTTAGACGAGGTGGATTTTTCGATTCGCCGCGGAATGAAAATAACTTTTATGGGGCAAAACGGAGCCGGCAAAAGCACGATATTTCAGCTTATCATTGGCGTCTTGCAACCGGAATCCGGTAAGGTGAATGTGGTGAACGGTTTGACTATCGCGCTGTCGCGGCAAGTTATTCCGCGATCAAACATGGAACTTACGGTGCGCGAATTCTTTCAAAAATGTTTTTCGCAAAAAGTATATGATATTGACCCTAAAATTGACGCGGCGCTTGAAGCGGTTAATTTGAGAGCGCCTTACGACAGGATCATAAGATCTTTTTCCGGAGGCCAGCAGGCGCGCATTTTGCTTGCTTCGGCGCTGATTCAGAACCCCGATCTTCTTCTTTTGGACGAGCCGACCAATAATTTGGATAAAGAAGGAATCGCGCACTTGACGCGGTTTCTTGTGGATTATAAAAAAACGGTTATCGTCATTTCCCATGACGCTGATTTTTTGAACGCGTTTACCGATGGTGTGTTATATTTGGACGCTCACACGCGCAAAGTTGAACAATATTTTGGCAACTATTTTGATGTGGTAAAAGAGATTTCCGCCCGCATAGAAAAGGAAAACAGAAAGAACGCCCAGTTGGCCAAAGAAATACAGGAAAACAAAGATAAGGCGAATTTTTTCGCGATGAAAGGTGGGCAGATGCGCCTTGTCGCCAAACGCATGCGCGTCAAGGCCGAGGAACTTGAAGAAGAAAAAGTAGACGTGCGTAAAGAAGATAAAACCATCAGGCCTTTTAACATTCCGGCGCAGGAGGGGCTTATGGGTGAGGTGGCGCGCATTTCTTCTTTCATTGTGATTAGCCATGGCCGCCAGCCGGTTACCAAGAAGGCAAATATAGTTTTGAGACGCGGCGAGCATTTATTGCTTCGCGGTCCAAACGGAATCGGAAAGAGCACCTTGCTTGAATCTGTCGCAAAAGGCGACAGCAAAGGATCGGTAATCGCCGATGGCGTAAAGATCGGGTATTATCGGCAGGATTTTTCCACGCTTAATTTTGAAGATACGGTTCACAAATCTTTGATGGCGGCGATGGATAGGCCCGACGAAGAACGCATGCGAAGCATTGCCGCGGGGTTTCTTATCAACGCCGAAGTTATTCGTACTAAAATCGGAAATCTTTCCGAGGGGCAAAAGGGACTGGTCGCGTTCGCGCGTCTGGTTTTGGAAAAGCCCGGACTGCTTATTTTAGACGAACCGACGAACCATATTAATTTCCGTCATATTCCGCTTATTGCTTCCGCGCTGGATAAATATGAGGGCGCGATGATCCTGGTTTCTCACGCGCGGGAATTTGTGGAAAAGATACGCATTGACGAAATTTTGGATCTGGAGAAATAATTAAAGAATGACGCATTGGTCCAACATGAATTTAAAACAAAAACTTTATAAAATTTTTGCCGTGCTTTTCAAAAACCTCTTGGCTTTTGTGGCGGGTGGAGTTTTGGGTCTGTTCGCCGTTGCGTTGTTTGCCAAGCCGCTTTTGGAGCGCGTTGCCACCAAAGATGTAGGACTAGGAATTATCGCTTTAGCGCCGGCAATACTCATTATTTATGCCGTCATATTCGCGAGCATTGGCGGAATTATCACAGTTGTCATATATAATTTAATAAAATTTATAAAACGAAAAAGAACGAAAAACGCGGCTTCGGGCGTGCTGGACAAAAAATTTAGAAAGTAATATTGTTTCTATAAAGCAAAGGAGGCGCTGATGCCGGCAGATAATGACAGTAAAAAAGATAACGATAAAGGCAAAAAAGATATTGACGCCTTATTGTCTTTAGAGCTCTTTGAAAGTAACATGATCCTTGAAGATTCCTTGGCGGAACTTGATAAATTAAATTCATCTTTTCCGATCACGCGGGAGTTTTTAAAAGCCCGAGGCCTTACTAAAGTTACGGAGTTGGATAAAATCGGCATGCGGGAATTAACCAAACATCTCAAGTTAACTCTCCGCGAAACATTGGAAAAAAGGTTCCTGGCCGAATGTGGCGTTCAGAGCCGCGACGAGCTTACCGCGAAAGATCGGTTAGAGGTGGATGAGACGATATCTAAAATCATGGATTCATTCAAGAGGTAACAATTAAACCCCGATCACGGGTTTTTTTATTTCATCCGCTTTTTATGTGTTATACTGCAAACATTGCGGTTTTTTTTAATGTTTATTTAAGAATCGGAAAATATATAAACGGAGATGTGATAAAATGATCATGCGACGCAAACCAAAAACTACTTCATGGGGCCGGGTTGCCGACTGGTACGATGTTTATTTGGAAGGAGAAGGGGGCAGTTATCAGCGGCAAGTCATCTTGCCGAATTTACTTCGCGTGTTGAATATTTCGCGGGGAGAAAAAGTGTTTGATTTGGCGTGCGGGCAAGGATTTTTCGCGCGTGAATTTGCTAAATTGGGAGCCAAAGTTTCCGGTACAGATATTTCTCCGGAATTGATTGAGATTGCTCGCAAGCGTTCTCCCGCGGACATCGCTTTTTATGTAGCCCCGGCACATAAACTATCTTTCGCGCGCAATGGGGAATTTGACGCGGTTATCGCGGTATTTGCTCTGCAAAATATGGAAAATTTAAGTGAAGTTTTTATGGAGGTGAGGCGCGTGCTTGTCGTTGGCGGGAGATTTATTATGGTATTGAATCATCCGGCGTTCCGAATTCCAAAACGTTCCAGTTGGGGTTGGGATGAAAAAAACCGTACGCAATATAGGAGAGTTGATCGATATCTTTCCTCAGAAAAATCCGCCATTGCCATGCATCCCGGTGAAGAAAATGGCGCGCAAACTTTTTCATATCACAGATCATTGCAGGATTTTTTCAAAGCGCTTGCCAAAAACGGGTTTGCCGTATCGCGGCTGGAAGAGTGGATTTCGCATAAAAAAAGCGAACGAGGCCCGCGGCAAGTCGCTGAAGATACGGCGCGCAAAGAAATACCTTTATTTTTAATGCTGGAAGCCAAGATATTGCCATTGAAAAAATAATTTGTTTGATTGCCCGACATGCACAAGTTCAGATACATATGAGACTCCTTAATACATCTAAGGAGAATGAGACAATTCAACAAATTTAAGGGCACAAGGG
>JACROR010000019.1 GCA_016214345.1 Candidatus Niyogiibacteriota bacterium | reverse complement strand
TTTCCACGATCTTTCTATAACGTTCGTTGTCGGTCAAAAGCCCTTCTTCATATTGATCCTGAACCACCTTGGCTTCAATTTGCGCTTTTTTAATAACCTCATTTTTAATCTCGGGCACCCGCAGATCCTCCATGCCCCAACTGATGCCCGAGGTAGTGGCGTACTTAAAACCGAAATTTTTGATCTTGTCCAAGATGGCGGGCGTGGCATCCGAGCCGTAACGGGCGATCAACCTGCGCACTATTTTACCCAAAGTGCTTTTCTTAATTTCTTCATTGAGAAATAAAAAGTCATCCGGCAAAACACTGTTAAATAAAAGCCTGCCCGGACTGGTTTCAAAAATGGATCCCGCGTATTCGTGATATTTGGAAGTCTTGGTGGCGCGTACCTTGATCGGCGCTTGTACATCCACATAACCCATGTCATACGCCAAAAGCGCCTCGTTGGGAGAAGAAAAAATGCTGCCCGCGCCCTTAACTTCCGACTTTATCTTGGTCAACCAATAACAACCAAGCACCATGTCTTGCGTAGGATTGGTGGTGGGTTCTCCGGTACCCGGTTTCAGCAAATTCTTGGCGGCATTCATGATCTCGCGCGCCTCTCTCTGCGCCTCAACGGTAAGCGGCACATGTACGGCCATTTGATCTCCGTCAAAGTCAGCGTTAAATGCCTGGCAAACCAAAGGATGAAGCTGTATGGCATTTCCTTCTATGAGCACCGGCTGAAAAGCCTGAATACCCAAACGATGCAAAGTGGGGGCGCGGTTCAAGAGTACGAATTTATTTTCAATGACTTCTTCCAGCATTCCCCAAACCTCCGGAGACTGTTCGTCTATCAGGCGATTGGCGCCGCGCACATTGTAAGCCAATTCGCGTTCTCGCAACTTTTGGATCACAAAAGGGCGGAAAAGTTCCAGCGCCATATGCTTGGGCAATCCGCACTGGTCCAGGCGCAAGTCCGAACCAACCACAATAACGGAACGGCCTGAATAATCAACGCGCTTACCGAGTAAATTCTGCCTAAAACGTCCTTGTTTGCCTTTCAACATATCCGCCAAAGACCGCAAAGGCGCTTTCTGCATGGGCGAAACCGCCGCCTGCCCCCTTCGCATGGAATTATCTATCAGCGCGTCCACCGCTTCTTGCAACATTCTTTTTTCATTCCTCACGATAACTTCCGGAGCGCGCAATTCCAACAATTTTTTAAGACGATTATTGCGATTTATCACGCGGCGATAAAGATCGTTAACATCGGAGGTGGCGTGCCTGCCGCCGTCTAGCGCCACCATAGGCCGTAACGCCGGAGGAATAATCGGAATAACTTCCAAAAACATCCATTCCGGCCTAATGCCCGAGCGCTTGAAAGAGCGGATCAATCTTAAACGCTTGAAAATTTTCTTGGCGTTCTGCGGGGTTGCCGCCTCCAATTCAGGCTGGAGATCAGTCTCCATTTTTCCCAAATCAATGTTTTTGCAAATATTATATAAGGCTTCGGCGCCGGTCTCGGCCTCAAAGATCTCGCCGTATCTTAAACTCAAACGATGATAAGCAACCTCGTTCAAAACATGCAGGGCTTTGATGCTGTCCAATTCCGATTTAGCGCGATCTCTCGCGTCTTTAAGAGCCAACTTATCCTCCGCGGATTTCACCACCTTAAGCTTTTCTTTGTAGTCCTTATCCAACTTTTTCAGCATCTCTAATCTTAATTTTTCATCAACCCTGGTAACTATGTACCCGGCAAAATAAACCACGCGCTCCAAGTCGGTAATGGACATGTCCAAAACCAAACCAATTTTGGAAGGAACGCCGCGCACGAACCAAATATGCGCCACGGGGGTCGCCAATTTGATATGCCCCATCCGCTCACGGCGCACAATGGATTTGGTGACTTCCACGCCGCACTTGTCGCAAACAATACCCTTATAACGAATACGGCGGTATTTCCCGCAATAACATTCGTAATCTTTCTCCGGTCCAAAAATGCGCTCGTCAAACAAGCCGTCTTTCTCGGCGCGCTGTGTCCGGTAATTGATGGTTTCCGGTTTGGTAACTTCGCCATGAGACCAGGAAAGTATGCGTTCCGGCGAAGCCAGGCGGACAATTATTGATTTAAACTCTATTGGTCTTTGTTCCATGATATTTTTTAATATAAATTACAAGCCGCTTATGATTAAGCTGCCTGTTCCAATTCCGGCTCGCCCACCTCGACCCCTGAATCAACCACTGCTTCCAAAGCGCTGTCTTCGTCTGTGCCGCCACCTTCGTTGATATCTATATCCGCCTCTTTTAGCTCAACATCCAAGGCCAGCCCCTTAAGCTCGTTTACCAACACCAAGAAAGCCGCGGGCAAATGCGGAGTCTGAAAATCTTCACCGCGCACTATGGCATCATAGGCCGC
Organism: Candidatus Niyogiibacteriota bacterium; assembly: GCA_016214345.1. Taxonomy (GTDB): domain Bacteria; phylum Patescibacteriota; class Minisyncoccia; order JACROR01; family JACROR01; genus JACROR01. Next base: position 13,358 of record JACROR010000019.1, on the reverse strand, counting down.
GGTTCTTCCCAAAACATCATCTGACTTTATGGTCAGCATTTCCTGTAAAGTATAGGACGCGCCGTGTCCTTGCAGCGCCCATACTTCCATTTCTCCGAACCTCTGTCCTCCGCCTTGCGCCTTACCGCCCAACGGCTGCTGGGTAATAAGCGAATATGGCCCGATGGAACGCATATGAAGCTTGTCTTCCACCATGTGGCTTAATTTCATGATATAAACATATCCGACAGCTACTTCATTATTAAACATATCGCCCGTCATGCCGTCATACATCTTTATTTTACCCGAAGGGGAAAATCCGGAACGCACCAACTCTTCCCTGATCTCGGTTTCAGTGGCCCCCTGCATCACGGGATTTATGGCCTGATAACCAAGCGCGTGAGCCGCCCAGCCCAAATGTGTTTCCAGGATTTGTCCCAAATTCATACGCGAAGCTACGCCCAAAGGATTTAACACTATGTCCACGGGAGTTCCGTCTTCCATGTGCGGCATATCTTCTTCCGGCAATATCCTTGAGATCACGCCCTTATTGCCGTGCCGGCCGGCCAATTTATCCCCGATGGAAACCTTGCGCAATTCCGCCACTTCTATTTGTATTTTTTTAATGACTCCGGTATCCAACTTATCACCGCGTTCTCGGGAAAATATTTTAACTCCTACGATCCTTCCTTGTTTGCCATGCGGCAAACGAAGCGAAGTATCTTTAACATCGCTAGCCTTCTCACCGAAAATAGCGTGCATAAGTCTCTCTTCCGGAGTAAATTCCGACTCGCCCTTAGGCGATATTTTTCCCACCAAAATATCTCCGGACCTGACTTCCGCGCCTATGCGCACTATGCCGTCTTCATCCAGGTCTTTCAATTTTTCTTCTCCCACATTGGGAATGTCGTGCGTGGTTATCTCGGGACCAAGCTTGGTATCACGCACACTGCAAGTAAAATCTTCTATGTGAATGGTGGTAAAGCGATCGTCTTTTACCAAACGTTCGGAAAGAATAATGGCGTCTTCAAAATTCGCCCCTCTCCAGGACAAAAACGCCACCAAAAGATTTTGCCCCAAGGCAAGCTCTCCGCCGTCACTCGCCGAAGTATCCACCAAAACATCTCCCTTTTTAACCTTGTCCCCCACATTAATATGCGTACGGTGACTGATAACGGTGAAATCGTTGGAACGGAGAAAAGTTATCAGATCGTAAGATTTTTCCTTTAATTTTTTATATTTGACCGTGATCTTTCTCGCGTCCGCGTAAGTAACCACTCCCTCGTCTTCCGCCACTATCAGACGCCCCGCGTCCAACGCCGCCTTTCCTTCCATGCCCGTGGCAACCAACGGCGCCTCCGGACGTATAGACGGCACCGCCTGCCTTTGCATGTTGGAACCCATCATGGCGCGATTGGCGTCATCATGTTCCAAAAAAGGAATGAGTGAAGTTCCCATGCCAAAGGCTTGTTGCGGACCCACGTCAATAAAATTAACCTCATGCGCCGCGATCATGCCCGGTTGGCCCTTCACGCGCGCCTCCACAAAATCGCCCAGCAACTTGCCGTTTTCATCCATAGCTACGCCAATATGCGCGATATTATAATTGGCTTCGTCATGCGCGGTAAAATAAACGATCTCATCCGTAAGCTTGCCGTTTTTCACTTTGCGATAAGGAGTTTCCAAAATACCGTAAGAATTTACGCGGGCATAAGCCGCCAAATGAACCACCAAACCGATATTCTGGCCTTCCGGAGTGGTGATAGGACAAATCCTGCCATAATGCGAGGGATGCACATCACGCACCTCAAAGCCCGCCCGGTCACGGGTAAGTCCGCCCGGACCCAAAGCGGAAAGCCTCCGCAAATGTTCCAATTCCGATAAAATATTTTTCTGATCCATGAATTGCGACAACTGGTTGCTCGTGAAAAAATCTTTGAGCACCGCCGCGAAATGTCTGGAATTTATAAGCTGCGCCGGAGATAAAACCGCGATATCCAAAGTAGACATCCTGTCCTGAATGGTGCGGCGCATGCGGGTCAAACCCACGCGCAAGCGTTGCTGCAACATCTCGCCCACGCTTCGGACGCGCCGATTGCCCAAATGATCAATGTCGTCCGGCATGGCCTGCGGAGTATTATTTAAAGTAATAAGATGGCCGATAATGGCGGAAAGATCTTCCGCGTCCAAGACCCGGCTCGCCTTTTTTTCATCCAAACCCAGACGCCTGTTTAATTTATAACGGCCGACTGAAGACAAGTCGTAACGCTCAGCGCCAAACATGGCGGAAAGCAATTCACGGGCGTTTTCCACCGTGGCAAACTCGCCCGGCCTGATGCGTTTATATATTTCCACGTATGCCTCGTCGGCATTTTTGGTAGAATCTTTTTCCAGCGTCTTGGTCACGTAAGATTCTTCACCGGTATCGTGTTTGCGAAGCTTCTCTTCAATATCTTTATTGTTTTCCAATCCGAAAACGCGGAGCAGCGCGGCCGCGGAAATTTTTCTCTTGCGATCAATACGGACAGTCAAAGAGTTGTCCGTGTCCGTTTCTATTTCAATCCACGCTCCGCGCGAAGGGATTATTTTCGCGCCAAAAAGTTTACGTCCTCTCCACGTATTCGCCGTAAAATAAACGCCGAAAGAACGCGCCAACTGAGAAACAAAAACGCGCTCCACTCCATTTACCACAAAAGTGCCGCGCGGCGTCATAATAGGCATATCCGCCAAAAAAATCTCCTGCTCTTTGATGTCACCGGTGCTTTTGTTTTTCAACCGGGCTTTTACGCGCAAAGGCGCTTCAAAAGACCGGTTATGGGATTTGGCGTAATATTCGTCGCATTTCGGCTTATCAACAAAATGGCCGGCAAAATCCAATTCCAGTTCTTTGCCCGTATAGTCCGTAATTTTAGAAAATTCTTCAAAAAGCTCCTTTAGTCCCGTCTCTAAAAACCACTCAAAAGATTCGGTTTGCACCTCCGCCAAATTAGGCAATTCAACGAAAGGCTGGCGATATTTTGAAAAATATTTCTTTTGCATAGACATGTTATTAATACGATACTAACAAAAAAATAACGCAAAAACACCATCCCTTCCCTTTCTCGGGGCTTTTTAAACTTATTTGCTTAAGCTAAGAGTTTGCAAATCACTCTATATAAATATTTAATTATATACTACTGCCTGTCGCGCCACAGTGTCAACCCCTCACCCAGGAGTGGCAATGTATTTATTTTTTGCGTTTTTATTTAATTATATGTTCAAAATTTTTTGGGCTCATAAATCCGATAAGAACATAATTGAATAAATACAAAAATATTGCCATCTCTGGGTGAGGGGGTCAAATTTTCAATGTGTGAACAACTCATCCATTCTGCCCGGCGCGCCCAAATACCTACTATATAATTTTACTTATTATATACCTGCCAAAAAATCTGTCAACCCTGCGTAGTAATGCGTACACACATATGGCGGTTTTCTTCTAAAACATTCCCAGTCCAAGGTGCCACCTTGGAAACCGAATATATAAGTGGCGCCCATATAAATGTTGAAGTCGAACTCCCAAGCGCTATTTTCAAAATAAAAAAACCGGCATCATTTCTGATGCCGGCATAACTTATTGTTTACAATTCTCGTGCCGAAGATTTTTCATCCAGCTTCAACATCCGCGCTACCGGCCATACCGAAAGCATGGAAAGAGCTGAAACCACGATCAAGGGCTGCAAGCCTATTATCCCAGACAGCCATCCGCCCAATACCACGGATCCCATGCCCCCCAGATTCCATACGGACATCAATGCCGCGAACACCGTGCCTTCACCATATTTCGGACACACCTCGGCGGACAAATTCAGAAGCGTAAGAAATATAAATGTTCCTATCACGCTCAACACCGCTCCGCTAACCAACGCTATGGTACGCGCGCGGGAAACATCTTCCAACACGAACTGCGTAAAATACGCTAGATCAAAAAGCGTAGTAAACACGCCGAGAATTATGGCCCAGTTAATAAGGCGCGCCGTTTTGATCTTTCCCGCATATCCGGCAAACAACACCGCCCCAATCAGCGAAAAAGCGCTGCCAACAGCCCCCAAAATTCCGAAAAACATCGGATCAAACTTTAACACGTCATTCTTATAATAAAAGAAAGGGGCTCCGAAAGACGGGATGAACTGCCATAAAAAAAGAAACAGCGCCACCAGCCACAGAGTTTTATCCTTGGCCGCGGATTTAAGCGCGCTAACGCTTGTCCTCCACTGCCCTCGCTCCGCGGATTTTTTCTCCGGCACAAAACATATCACCAATGCCAACACCACGAGCGGAAAAATGCCATTAACGGTAAATGTGGTTTGCGGCGACCAATGAGCCGCCACCCATCCTCCGGCCAACGCCGTAATAATACTGGCCGCGTATACCGCCCCCCATTGCCACGACTGAAACTTTCCCGTAAGTCCGTGGGGCTTTCCGGTTTCCACCATCAACCCGTCACAAACTACGTCATTGAAAGCATAAGCGAATGACGACGCGATAAACATCGCGGCAAGCAACGGAATAGTGTACTCCGACTGCCGTCCCAAAGTAAACCAAATTCCCGCCGCCGCCACAGATGTCACTATCAAATACGATTTACGCCTATAACCAAATACAGGAAATGAATCGGAGATCACGCCCCACAGCGGCTTTATCGCCCATCCCAACATAGTGATGGCGGCAAAATACGCCGACTGCGTCGCCGTCATGTGCAATACATCCTTCAATAAATAATTGACGGTTAACCCAGGTAAGGCCGCCATCCCATTCGTAGAGAAGAAATAAATAACCGCGAAAGCCATGGATAACCGTAAAGCTACTTTTTTCTCCACAAAATTCTCCTTTTCAAGATTTCAAGGTTCGTTCAAACTGCAATCAGAATACGCCCGAGCAGGCGCCCATGTCAACCAAAGAGATTATAGTTTCTAGTTTTTAAGATTAATTCCAAGGTGCCACCTTGGAATGCTATCAGATAGCCCAGGGATACTCGCGAAAAGATTATTTTTTCGCCTTATATTTCTGCCAGGTGACCAAAAGAGGGCTGGCTATAAAAATAGAAGAATAGGTGCCCACGATAATGCCTATGATCATCACGAGCGAAAAATATTTAATGGATGCCGCGCCGAATAAAAACAAGGGGACTACCACGAGAAGCAAAGCAAAAGACGTGGCAAGCGATCGTCCCATGATCTGCGCCAAACTTTCCCCCACCACCTCCTCAAAAGATTTGCGGCTGGAATATTTTTTAAGATTCTCGCGAATACGGTCAAAAACCACGATAGTGTCATAAACTGAAAATCCCAAAATAGTTAAAAGCGCGGTAACGAACAAAACATCAACTTCTACTCCCTTAAAATGCCCGAGTGCGGCAAAAACTCCGCTCGGTATGAAAATATCGTGCGCCAGCGCGATTATCGCAGCGACTCCGTATTTCCAGGAAGACACCATGTAGGACACTTGGCGAAACGCGAAAGCTATAAACAAAATAATAAAAACAAGGACCAATATGATCGCCACAACAGACCGCTGTTTTAGTTCTTTTCCGATAACCGGCCCTACGGAATCAAAGCGCGTCTCCACAAATACTTTGCTATAATCAACTCCATCCGCCACCTTCGCCAAAAATGTTTGATGCTCTTCTTCGGTTATATCCCGCAAACGAAAAATCATGTTTTTATCTCCCACCGGCTGCATATTCACGGCGCCAAAATTTGCCCCCTCCAAGCGCGCCGTTAGATCGGCAACTTCCGGCCTGTTCCCCAAAAACGCCACCTCCACCAACGATCCGCCAGTAAAATCAATGCCCCATTTAAAACCCCAAAAAATAAACGCGGCGATACTCAAAACCACCAGAGTGCCAGACAAAATATATGAAAATTTACGCAATTTAATTATGTTCATGTGATTCTTGAGGTATATTTTTAAATCCTGATCCGAATAAGAAAGACGCTGTGGGGCCTACGCGCTTTACGCCCAACGCCGCTATAAAAGTCTTGGTAACGACTAAAGCCGAAAAAAGACTGACTATAATACCGACACCCAAGGTCAGGGCAAATCCTTTCACCATGCTGGTGCTGAACCAATAAAGCACCACGGCCGTGATCAAAGAAGAAATATTGGAGTCGCGTATGGATGTCCAGCCGCGTCTGAATCCCTCCTGCAAACTGAATTCCAAAGTTTTACCGCTTCTCGCCTCTTCTTTAAATCGTTCAAACACCAAAATATTCGCGTCCACCGCGACGCCTATAGACAGGAGAAATCCCGCTATGCCCGCGGCGGTTAATGTGACCGGAATCAATTTAAATAATGCCAAAACTATGGCCATATAAACGCCAAGCGCCAAAACCGCGGCCACTCCCAAAATTCTATACCACAACATCAAAAACACGGCGAGCAAAATGATACCATAAATGCCAGCCAGTATGCCGCGCGCTAACGCCTCATTGCCCAAGGAAGCGCCCACGCTCTGCTGGGAAATAAGCTCTATGGGAATAGGCAAGGCGCCCGCGTTCAAATTCCGCGCTAAAGTTTTGGCTTCATCGGGCGTGAATGTTCCTGAAATCTGCGCGTTGCCGCCGGTTATCTCTTCCCGCACCACGGGTGTACTGATGGGAACCCCGTCCAAATAAATTGCCAAACGCTTGCCCACATTTTCGCGGGTAAGCTTGGCGAAAATATCCGCGCCTTCCGCGTTAAATTCCAAAAGAATGGTCGGCTCAAAAGTGGTCTGATTGAAATCAACCGATGATTTTTTCAAAAATCTTCCGGTAAGCCCAGAGGGCGCGTAATACGGATCTTCAATGTGCGCCCCTTCTTTTTTATTATTTTCTATTAAAGCATCTTGTTCTTCCTTGGGGCGTTCCGTTTTAAATTCCAAATAAGGCGTGGCGCCTATCATTTTTATCGCCTCTTTAACGTCAGTTACGCCCGCCAATTCCACGACCAGTCTTTTTTCATTTTGGTGGCTCTCCACTTGCACCAGGGGCTCGGTAACTCCAAACAAATTAACCCGCCGCTCTATTACGTCGCGCAGCCCATCCATGGCATCATTAACTTCAATAGCGGGCAATCGTGAAATATCCGCGCGGTATACCAAATGCGTTCCGCCGCGCAAGTCTAAGCCCAGCCGGAACGGAAACTTAGCCAAAACACTGTCAGGCGCCAAAAAAGAAGCGCCATCAAAATAACCAACGGCGGCCCCCAACAAAAGTAAAACTATGGCGATAATTCTGGTTTTCATATTTTATGCCAATCTATCAAGCAGATCCTCCGGAGAATTAATAACCTCGTGGATCAAATTTTTAGCCGACGGCTCTTCATACAGGCCGTCCGGATGCGCTCCCATAAGCACCTTGTCTTCCAGCGCGTAAATAAATTTTCCGGCCATGGCGGCCGCGAATAATTCTCCCGCGGTATTTACGCCTATGTATCCGTTTTTATTAAAAATAAAACAGACATCGGCTACTTTGACTTTCCGAAAAAGATGGTCGTAAACTCTGCCCGCCACCGTGGCGCGATAATTCGGATCCGCCAGTCTTTCTTTTTCCGAAAGAGAAGATAAGTGCTCCGCGTCGCCCGAAAAATCAGGCTCCAACGCCGTTATGTGTATTTTCCGCTCTTTGGCTAGGGCGCGCAAATTTTTTACAAAAGCGTTAAGCTCATGCTTAAATCGTTGTGACGAACAAAATACCACTGACTTCATAAACTATATCATAGGCAAAAAATAAAAAAACCGCAACTACCCTCCCATAGGCTCCACTTATATAAATAAAACTTGTCCGCCGGCTGGCGGACAAGTATAATCCTATTTGGCTATCCGATAGCCAAATACTATATTAATTTGAAAAATGAGAGCCAATCTCGCCAAACCGGTTCAAGTCCGGGATTCGCGCGCCAAGCACTATCTGTGATTTGTCCCTTAGTATAGAGCTCTGCGCGATCCGCCAATTCTTTTAATTTCTTTCTATCCGCCCAAATCACCTGTTTGGCTTCGGCAGTTTGGGAAGACGCACCCTCCCATTCTGCGGCCTTATAAATATGCCAAACATGGTGGCTGCCTCCTTCACGCCTACAAGGATTATTCCTATTCAATGGAAACTCCAGCATATCGGACATTCTTTTTACTTCAAGTCCGACTTCGCTTAACGCCTCTTCTTTGGCCCGCTCTCTCGCCGGCAACCCGTCAAGATGCCCTGCCACTGGCGCGAATCCAAAAGGAAAATTAGCGCGCTCTATCAAAAGCAAATGTCCTTTTTTGTCAAAAATCAAAACTCCGACGCTTAAATGATCGCACTTCTTCGGCATCGCGCTACCCCTTTCTTTTATTTTTCTCGCCTTTTTCACGCATCTCCGGCTCAACCTCTTTCGCGCTAAAAGATCCGCTGCCTTTTTGCGCCGACAAAAACTTGAAAAGTTCATTGGGACCGCGGAACACCATATTAGAATAATAAGTTAGAAACGGGCTTACGGCCGCGCCCTTCGGATACACGAGCCACGCTTCTTTGTTGGTTTCATGCGCTTCGCGCAATTCATTGACCACGCCGGGCGAAGAAACCGCTTTGGGGAAATACGCGATTACCCTATCCACCTGTTTTATCAACCAATACAAATCGCGGTTCACTATTTGATGCAGTACCGCCGCGGTCCGCATATGCGGTTTCCATTGTTCCACCAATTCTATTTCACGCGGATCTATGACAATAAAATACTTTTCCAGTTTGGCGATAAACTTATCCACCTCCGCCTGATCTTTGGGGCTGGTAAAATTGGTAAGCGGCATGGCGGCGTAAACTTTTTCCAAATGCGACTCAAACAGCAAGCGGTACAAAAGTTTTTCTTTGCTCGGCGATGGAATAACATAGAATTTTTTTCTCATCATCTCCGCCCAAGACGCCGTCATTTCCACATCCACATTTCTCCACAAAAGAGTGTCTCCGATAGTCAGGTTTTCGCGCTTCCATTGCTTGCGCGATTTTAACTGCTTGTTAATGCTTATGATGTCGTCTACGAACGCTAAAAATAAATCCGGGTTCAATTGGCTCACATAATAATTATCCCACGCGCGTATAAAAACTTTTCTCCAAAAAAACATCGCGTGAATATTAATAAAAACAGCGTGATGCTGTTTTAAAACTTTCGGGAGTTCACTCGCGATTTTTTCAAAAATCGCCGAACGCACCGCATTTATGACGGCAGGCGGCGCGTTCAAGACATTCTCCGGCGTAAAATGAATACCTATGGCATGCGCGTGCTCAAACATCATCTGTCCGACATGGTATATCTTAATTTTTTTGCCGTTTTTCTTGGCAAATTCCTCAAACCGCGAGAGATATCCTTTGCGATCAGAACCGGAAATAGCCGTAGTGATGATAAGCATATTTGAAATAATTAATGCTATATACTTATATAATAGCTCTTTTTACTAAAAAAGTAAAGCCCGCCTGCCTTAGGCAAGCGGGATTATATTCAAACTTTTTTATGGCTTGTCTTATACCATGGCAAGCCGTCCACCATCTCAATGTCGTAACCCGACATTAAGTTAGGGCATTTTTTTACCATCATTTCGGCAACCTTGCCGAATACCAGCCGGATCTCTTCTTCCGCCCCCGGGTCAGTCCGCATTTCAATGACATGGCGAAGCGCTCTCCCGTTCGCCGACCACCCAATAGAAGTAGCCAGCCCCGATGGCGCGATCCGCCGCATGGCAGAAGTGATTTGCTTTTTTTTAGAAAACGGCATCTTGCCATCAATGTCATATTTCTTTGCCAAAAGCTTTTGGAGCGCCTCCAATTCTGCTACGGTTCTCACGAAGATTTCCATAACTTCCGCGTCTTCACGGACTACCGTAGGAAGCCAAAAACCCAAGTCATCCAAGCGCACAAACCGCAAACTCTCCTGGGACATTGCGGTGCCCGCCCTATGGCGCACCAATTCGTGCGTGAACACGCGGCTCACATCCGCGAAAATAAAATTAAAATTCGCATGTTCCAAAACCGATCCGTGTCCCACTTCAAGAATGTGCTGCAAATACGCCGCATTGCCTTCACGCACTTTGGTTACATTGGGATTAAGTCCCGGAGCAAAACTCCGATAACACATCCGTCCCATAACCTCAATCACTTTTTCCGAATCAGACGGCGCGTCAGTTTTCCATTTCGGCGCCCCCACATGATGAAGGTAATCCTGCAACACCACGTCATCTATCTTGGTCTCACCGATAAGAAAAATCTTAGGCTTAACTTTTCGCACAACTCCTCCTTTCAAAGAGCGAATTTATTCAAGATTAGCAGAAAATAAAAAATGCGGCAAGCATTTAAGCTCGCCGCGAAATATTTAAGGCGTTATGCGTTTTACCTGATCAAAAGCGGCTCTAAATGTAAAAGCACGCTTTGCAAAACTTCTTCTGGCGGACGCATGCCGTCTATCACTTTTATGTTAAACGGAATGTCCGGTAAAAGTTGGCGCAAAACCGCAGGCAAGCTCAAATAAGCCTCACGAAGTTTGCCGCGTTTTGCTATGTCACTTTCAAAATAATCCAAGATCTTGCCCATAGCTTTTTGACGGCGCAGCGCCTCTTCCGGAGTGATATCGACTATGAGCGTAAGATTGGAGAAAAAAAGCTCAATGCCCGCTTCGCTCGCCAACCGTGCATGCTCGTCTATAACCCACCGTGGATTGACACCGAACGCCATAGCATAAGCGAGAGTTGATTCCCAGTCGCGGTCGGAAATCACCGCCATGGTTTTCAAAAATTCTCCCTCGCTTTTCCGGTGGTTCAAGCGATCCAAAATATAAAGCCGCTGCAGATCTTCTGCGGCGACTTTGTTGCCATCCTCATCGCGCCCGCCATGGTCCAAAATACGGCGTATGCGTTTGCCATATTCCAGATCCGTAGGCTCGGCGGTGATGTAAAAAGGCACGCGCTTGTCTTCTAAATATTTTTGCACGCCCTTTAGGAGCGTGCTTTTGCCGGAACCGTCTATGCCCTCAAGAACGATGAACGGAAATGGATGCGAGCTAATTTTCATATTTACCTCATTTTATCACGCGTCTTCTTTGGTGCGCAATTCCACGTGATCCAACCGTACAAAAAAATCTTTAAGCGGACCTCCCGGACCTTGCGCGAATTCCATCGCCTTTTTCATGCTGGCCAAAACCTCTTCCACGGTTATGTACTCCAAAGTTATGCCTCGCCTTTTGCACAGCTCGGATACCAATTTTCCGCCCTGCGCGTTGCCATAGGTGCCAATGTATCTGATTTTTTTCGGGCCCAAAGCGGCAAGTTTTCTCGCGCATGGGAAACACGGGCTGCCGATGATCGTCACTATTCCGCCTTTCACGCGGGAAAGATCAACGCAATTCAATATGGCGTTCTCTTCACCGTGATTGGTGCGCAAACAATGGCCATTCACCACCAGATGCCCGACATCATCGCAATGAGGATCGCCGGGCAAAGCTCCATTGTAACCCGCCGCGATCACAACATTATTGGCATCCCTGATAACCGTAGCGGTTCTTAACCGGTCACAAGTCCCGCGACATGAAAAAAACAAAGCTACCAGATCAAAAAGCTCGTCGAAAGTCAGCCGTTTTGGCTTTTTCATAAACCGCTCCCTTATAAAGGGGTTAAGCCTTGTATTGCGTCGTCACTCGGACGAAGCATAATCCGCCAGATGGCGGACGCTTCGCTCCTCGCTAGACGCAATAAAATTGTTAAAGAATTTTTACTTCAAATCACTCTAAATCATAAACGCCGATCATTCAAGAGATAGAACGATCGGAGTTCATCAGATAAATTTAAAAAATTTATTTTATATCAATTCCCATGGAGCGCGCCGTACCGGAAATTATTTTTTCCGCGGCTGCGACATCATTGGCATTCAGATCCTCCATTTTTCGTTCCGCTATGGCTCGCAGTTGATCTTTGGAAATGGAGCCCACCTTTCCGGTTATGGGATTTTTAGCGCCCTTCTCCACTCCCGCGGCCTTTCTCAAAAGATCCGAGGCCGGAGGAGTTTTTAATTTGAATTCGTAAGAACGATCCTCATAAACGGTGATTTCCACCGGAATGATATCGGTTCCCTTCTCTCTGGTCGCTTCATTGAACTTGCTGCAGAATTCTCCGATATTCAAGCCATGCTGGCCCAATACCGGACCCACCGGAGGAGCGGGATTCGCTTTTCCGGCCGGGATCTGCAATTTAATGACGGTTTTGATTGCTTTTGCCATGATAGATTTTATTATGATTATATCTTCTTCACCTGCAAAAAATCAAGCTCCACGGGAGTTTCTCTGCCGAAAATAGACACCAAAACCTTTACCTTGCCGCGTTCTTCGTCCACTCCGCTTACTTTGCCCTCGTATTCCTTGAACGGTCCGTCCGTAATTCTCACGATGTCGCCCTCGCTCACGTCAAACTTGTACCGCGGCTCTTCCACCTGCATGCGCTTGAACAATATATCAACTTCATCCTGCGAAAGAGGCGTCGGCGTGGTGCCCGATCCCACGAAGCCCGTAACGCGCGGCGTGTTCCGTACCACGTACCACGAATCATCCGTAACGATCATCTCAACCAGCACATATCCGGGATAGATTTTTTCCTCCACGGTGCGGCGTTTGCCGCCCTTTATTTTTATTCTTTTTTCCATGGGCGCGAGCACGCTGAAGATCTTATCCTCCATGCCCAAGGACTCTATGCGCTGTTTTAAATTTCTCACCACGGCGTCTTCATAGCCGGCGTAAGTATGTAGCGCGTACCAATTTCTTCCGAATTCCGATGTTTGTCGTGCCATAGATTAAAGAATGAATTTTTCTAAGATATAAGTAAAAAAGACATCAAGCAATCCCAAAAACGCCGCCACGAAAAGCGACACCAAGATCACGAGCGCCGTGAACTTGATGGTGTTTTTGCGGGTCGGCCAATTCACGTGCTTAAACTCCAAGCGTGAAGACTTAATATAATCAACTAATTTTTGCCAGATATTCATATAATTAACCCCTCACCTTGAAGGAAAAAAATTAAGCTTGTAATAATTTTAGATCGTTTTCTCTGATTTTGAGACCGCTCACCAATAATACAAGGTGAGGGGTTTCGTCGTCCCGTCCTCGGGACTCCTCAATTTTGGCTTTTTTAAAAGCCCTCGCGGGCTCTTCAATTTACTCTGCTTTATTTATTTTTATATGCTACACCCGAAGCAAAAAATTGTCAATAATTTGTACTCGTCCATAACATATGAGACTCCCGAGCCGGTAATGTAGATACAATATATCTCATTGGCGACAAAAGACCAAGCGAGTGATGAGGGCGTCTGGTATTGTACCAAAGCAAGTAATCAATCAGTTTACGATTAAAG
>JACROR010000020.1 GCA_016214345.1 Candidatus Niyogiibacteriota bacterium | reverse complement strand
TTATGTCTTTGGGAGGAATAGTAAAGGCTACTAATTTACGCGTAGCGGGAGATAAATTCAATCAAGACATAATCAATTACGCGAGAGATGAGTTCAAGCTTCTTTTAGGCGAGAGAACGGCTGAAGATATTAAAATTGCCATAGGTTCGGCATGGAAGGGGGGAGCGCCGATGGAATCTACGGTACGCGGACGAGATTTGGTTACCGGATTGCCGCGCGAAGTGATAGTCACGGATTCCGATATCAGAGAGGCGCTTTCTAAATCTACGCGTCTTTTGGTGAATGCCGTAAAAGAATTGATTGAAGAAACCCCTCCGGAACTTGTGGCGGACATTATGCACCGAGGAATAATGCTTGCCGGCGGAGGATCGTTGTTGCGCGGACTGGACAAGATTATAGAAAATGAAACTAAAATACCCGTCAAAGTCGCCGAAGATCCTATTACTGCCGTGGTGCGTGGCACGGGAATTATTTTGGAAGACATAGATTCTTTAAGGGATGCTTTGATCGATCATGAAGACGAATTACCTCCGCAATAGGACTTATTCCAATATCGGTTTCAGGATTATCATGGGCGCTTTTGTGGCGCTGATTTTATTGTTGATTGTTTATGGCGACACATTGGAACGCATGGTCGCTGATACTGTTTTGGGATTTTTGAAGCCGGTTTTCGGCGCGTCTTCTTCCGTAAAAAGTTCCATAGAGAGCGTTGGTTTCGCTTTGGCGGATAAGACGCGCTTGCAAAAAGAAAATGACGATTTAAGGGAGGCGCTGGATAATTTAAAAGGACACATAGAAAATTTGGAGATTACGCGCAAAGAAAATGAAGATCTGAAAATAATTTTGGGACGCCAGCCGGATCAGAAGATCTTGGCGAATATAGTTTTGGTTCCGCCCGAAACCATGTATGGCGTTTTTTTGGTGGATGCCGGATCGTCGGATGGCGTAGAGGTTGGCATGAATGTTATAACACCAGGCTCCATATTTTTAGGGCGTGTTACCGAGGTGTTCGGCCATGAAAGCAGGGTAGGATTGGTTTCCAATTTTGGGCAAGAAACCAACGTGTATTTGGAAAATTCCGGCATATCCGCGATATTATCCGGAGGCGGCGCGGAAATGATGACCGCTTCTTTGCCCAAAGACGCTCCTATAACCGTGGGGGAGCGTATTTTTACCGCCAGCCGTATTCCGTATTTGGTTGGATTTGTGGAAAAGGCGGAACATAAAAGCTCGGATTTTTTTCAAACATTGGTTTCGCGCGTTCCCTTGAATATTTGGTATTTGCGGTCGGTTTTGATAATAAAATAAATTCATTTTCCAAGAATGTTAAACACGGTTCAGAGGATATCTTTTTTATTGCTAATGATGCTGGGAATATTCATATTGCCGTGGTCTTTGGTATTCGGAATGATCGCTTATAGTATCGCCCGTTTTCGTTTGTTTGCCGAAGCGATACTTATCGGTGTGGCGCTGGATACGGTTAGTGGCATGCCGTTCGGTTTTTTTACGGTCATATTCGCGGCGCTTATTTTGCTTTCCGAGATCATAAGTAATTTTTTCCAGGAAGATAATGCGTTTAGTGTCGTAGGAAAATCCATAACGCTTCTTTCCGCCTTTTTTATTTTAAATATGGCCGGTTTCATTATTTTTAATTGGCACACGGGCGTTTATTTCATGCGGCAATTTTGGTACGGAGGTTTTATTATTTTGTTTTACGGCATATTTGGTTTAGCGATCATTTTTAGTCTTCATTTTTTGGCATCTTTTATTTATCGGCGTATCGCAATTAGTTTTTGAGTTGAAGCATGTTTTTCAAAAAAAGAAAAAAATTCGTTAATTCGGATATAACGCCCGATGAAATTTTCATGGATGCAAAAAATATGCCGGGATGGGAGCGGGAAAGTTTGGAGGGGGTTATGGAAAAAGCCATTACTTTCAAAACGCCGCTTTTTCTGGCGGTGTTTTTTGGGCTGCTTTCTTTGGCGCTTTTAGGCAGAGTGGGTTTTTTAGATGTGGTGCGCGGATCTGATTTTGCGGATAAAGTTTACCTGAATCGTTTGCGTGCCGTGACGCTTCCACCGGCGCGAGGCGTAATTTATGACCGTACCGGCAGGCAATTAAGTTGGAATAGCGCCGCGTTATCTTCTGGCGCTGATGCGGCGGTTCCGGGCGAAGAAGCGGCCGTAGAGCCGGTTCGCGTTTATACTTCTATGTTGGGATTAGCTCACGTACTGGGTTATTTGGGATATGTTTCGGATAATTCTTTAGGGTTTGCGGGCAAAGCGGGCGTGGAAAGACAATATAATGATGTGTTGGCGGGAGACGCGGGAAGTCGTTTGGTAGAAGTGGATTCTAAAGAGCGGATAATATCGGCCAGTTTGCAAAAACCGCCCCGAGACGGGCAGAACATCACCTTGACCATAGACGCGGAATTGCAATCGGAATTATTCCGTATTTTAGACGGTGTAATTCAAGACAGAGGATTTAACGCGGGAGCCGGAGTGGTAATGAATCCGCGGACCGGTGAGATTTTAGCTATGACCAGTTGGCCGGAATATGACTCTAACGCGCTTTCTCGCGGCGATCCTGCCGAGGTGCGGTCTTTAATGTCCAATCCAAGAAATCCTTTTTTCTTTCGCGCCATAAGCGGCCTTTATTCGCCCGGGTCAATTATAAAGCCGGTGATGGCGCTGGCGGCGCTTGCCGAAGGCGTGGTTGATGAAAATAAACAAATCTTCAGTTCCGGCAGTATATCCGTTCCGAACCCGTATAATCCCAAAGAACCATCCGTATTTTATGATTGGCGTCCGCAGGGATGGGTTGATCTAAGGCACGCGCTGGCTGTTTCTTCCAATGTTTATTTTTATACGATCGGCGGCGGATTTGACGATGTAGGAGGTTTGGGCGTTTCTCGCATAAATAAATATTTGAAAATTTTCGGGTTGGGCAACGGCACCGGAGTTGATTTGTCGCCGGAAGCGCAGGGCTTTATTCCTGATCCGGAATGGAAGGCGCAAACGCTTGCCGATAAAATTTGGCGGGTGGGCGATACTTATAATTTAAGCATAGGGCAGGGATGGCTTCAGGTAACGCCGTTGCAGATGGCTTCAATCGTATCCGCCATAAGCCAGGACGGGATAAGGGTCCGTCCGTATATGGTAAAGGAGATAAAAAATATTGATGGCGGAATATCTTATGAGGCGAAAGCGAAATATGAAGATCCCATAAATATAGATAAGAAATATTTTACCGCGGTTAAGGAGGGAATGCGCATGGCGGCTGAATTTGGAACGGCGGCGGCGCTCTCCGGATTGGGAATAGATCTGGCCGGAAAAACCGGCACGGCGGAGATTGGCAAAGATTATGTAAATTCGTGGATTATTTCGTTCGCGCCGTACGATAAACCGAATTTGGCCATGAGTATCGTTTTGGAACGCGGAAGTGTTCACAATCTTGTAGGCGCTCCATTCGCGGCGCGACAGTTATATGAATGGATCAAAGTTCATCGTCCGGAATATTTGAAAAATAAAGATTTGGAAGTCCGACTTCCAAATTAAAGCAGCTTGGACACTCGGTGTCCAAGAGACGCAGGGAGTTGACACGGAGGCTTTTTTAATATAGTATTGTAGAATTAAAGCGCCCGTATCAGAGTTAGATAACTAAATTTTTAAAATATTTATGATTCGTGACGACTCAGAATATATTAGCCAGGAGGGTTTGAAGAAGCTGGAAGAAGAGCTAAAGATATTAAGCGATACATCGCGCAAAGAAATAGCCGCGCGTCTTGAATACGCCAAATCATTGGGAGATTTGTCAGAGAATTCCGAATATTCAGAAGCAAAAGAAGCTCAAACTGCCAATGAAATCCGCATAGCCGAAGTTAAAGATCTGATCCAGCGCGCCGTGGTTATATCCAAAGATCACGCGACGGATAAGGTAAATGTGGGGGTTAAAGTCGTGGCTCAAAAAGTGGATGTTGGAAGTACGCATGAATTTTTTATTGTGGGTCCTGAAGAGGCCAGACCCGAAATAAACAAAATTTCCCATGAATCTCCGATAGGCAAGGCTCTTTTGGGCAAGAGAAGGGGGGAGGAGGCAAAGGTGTTAACACCCAAAGGCGCGATTTGCTTTAAGATTTTAGATATTTTATAAAGAACATTAATCCTTTGTTTTGACATTACGTTATTGATTTTTTGCTCCCGAAACCGCGAGGTTTGTCGGGAGTTTTTAATTGTCAGGTTTTTTTGTTACAATAATACTGTGTGACAAGCTCAACAAGTAAACGCAACACTTTTCGCCGAGCGCCTTTTCAACACAGCCTCTATTTTAGAAAACAAGAAGAGTATTCCCGTATGACTGGGATGGAGAGGCACAATAATGTAGCCGGAACGGCATTTAGAAATATAGGCTGTCATGCGGGAGAACTCTTCTTGTTTCCACACTAATGACCCATACCTGCCGGCAGGCAGGCCAGCCCAGTGTTTCAAAAACGCTCGGCTTCAAGTGTTTTATGCAGAGCTGATGTTTTTATTATCAGTATTAATAAATCGCGGTTTATGTCTTCTTTGGAAGAAATTCGCCAAGGGCGAGTGGAAAAATTAAATAAATTAAAAGAAGCCGGAATGGACGCTTATCCGGTGGAGACGCCTGTTTTTATTCCACTTCAAGAGGCGGTTGCTGATTTCAACAAGCTAAAAAAACGTACCCGGCCTTTTAATGTGGCAGGGCGTGTTTTGGCAAGACGCGAACACGGCGGTTCTATTTTTTGCGATCTACATGACGGTACGGCCAAATTGCAGGCGTATTTTAAAAAGGACGATCTGGGAGACGAAATGTTTGGCTTGTTCAATGGCCAGACTGATATTGGTGATTTTATATCAATCACGGGACGCCTGTTTCTTACTAAAAAAAATGAAAAAACCTTAAAAGCCAATTCTTGGAAAATGCTTGCCAAGAGTTTGCGGCCGTTGCCCGAAAAGTGGCATGGCCTGCAAGACGTGGAAGAACGATATCGCCGCAGATATTTGGATATTTTGATGAACGAGGAGGTAAAAGCAAGATTTTTGATTCGTTCCAAAATTATCTCCGAATTGCGCGGATTTTTGGATGACAACGGATATATGGAAGTGGAAACCCCGATGCTCCAGCCTTTGGCGGGAGGCGCTACGGCCATTCCTTTCAAGACGCATCACAACGCGCTTGATGTGGATATTTTTTTGAGAATAGCGCCGGAATTATATTTGAAAAAATTGCTGGTGGGCGGATTGAATAAGGTCTACGAGATAGGTAGAAATTTTCGCAATGAAGGCATAGACGTGACGCATAATCCGGAATTTACCATGCTTGAATTTTATGAGGCATATTCTGACGCGGCGCATCAGCGCGTGTTTGTGGAAAAAATGCTTAGATTATTGGTGAAAAAGGTAATTAAAAAAACAGCCGTTGAATATCAGGAAATGAAAATAGATTTTTCCAAAAAGTTTGCTGTGATCTCTTACTTTGAATTGCTGAAAAAATACGCGCTGATCATCAATCCCGAAATCGGTTCAAGAGAAGATTTGTCCTTGACCGCGCAAAGATTGGGAGTCGCGGTTGAACCTTCGGATAGCGCTGAAAAAATAATGGATAACATTTACAAAAAAATTTGTCGTCCGCGGTTGATTCAGCCGACTTTCATTGTGGATTATCCGGTTGGCGCTTCTCCTTTCGCTAAGAGGCATCCGGCAAATTCGCGTTTTATAGATCGTTTTCAGCTGGTTATCGGCGGATTGGAGCTGGTGAACGCTTTTTCGGAATTAAATGATCCCGTGGATCAACGCGCGAGATTTTTGGAACAGGACAAAAAACGAAGGGAGGGCGAGGCGGAAGTTTCGCCATCCGATGATGATTATCTGGAAGCCATGGAATATGGCATGCCGCCAGCCGGAGGCGTTGGTTTGGGCATTGATCGTTTGATAATGCTTTTAACCAACACGCACAATATTCGCGAAGTAATCCTTTTCCCGACTCTGCGCCCGCGAGAATAAATTTCAAGATAAAACCAGTCCGCCCTAGGCGGACTGGTTTTTTTGTTTTTCGGCTATCCAACCTGCCTGCCGGCAGGCAGGTAGCCGGATAGTATTCCAAGGTGCCGCCTTGGAATTTTGGAATTACTCTTAAAACCTATCCGCCAGCCGGCGAATTAACAACTAAAACCTATTTAGGCGGTGTGTATAAGTGTTTTGACGCACTTGGTAAAGTGGGATATGATATTAGTGTAGTGGGAAATTGTGGATAAATCTGTGGATAAAGTGCATAACTATGCTAATCGGTGAATTTACACATACATTAGACGCCAAAAAAAGAGTTTCCTTGCCTGCCAAGTTCAGGAAGGAATTGGGCAAGCAGGCGATCATTACCAGGGGCCTGGACAAGTGCCTTTTTGTTTATCCGCTTTATGAGTGGAGCAAATTTGCCGAAAAATTAAGCACTCTGTCCATGAATCAAAAAGATAAGAGAGATAACGCGAGATTTTTTCTGGCTGGCGCGTCCGAGGCAGACATGGATCAGTTGGGAAGAATTTTAATTCCGGATTATTTGAAAAAATACGCGGAGCTTAAAGAAAAAGTGATAATTTGCGGAGTTTATAAACGCTTGGAAATTTGGGACGAGGAGAGATGGAACAAATATCGCGATGAAGTTGAAAAAGATGCCGATGTTTTGGCGGAGCGTTTGGGCGAGTTGGGCGCGTATTAATTTATGGCGCATGTGCCCGTTCTTTTAGAAGAAGTTATACGGTTGCTGGATATTTCGCAAGGTAAAATATTTGTGGACACGACGGCGGACGGCGGAGGCCATTTGGAGGAGATTTTGAAACGATTGCCGGAAGACGGAAAAATGATCGGCCTTGATCAAGACGAAGAGATGATAGAAAGATTGCGCCAAAAATTCGGCAAAGATAAGCGAACGGAATTTATCCACGGAAATTTTCGCGATATCGGTAGTTTGCTTTCGGAGTATGCGGGGACGGTTGATGGAATTTTGTATGATCTGGGATTCAGTTCTTTGCAATTGGAAGAGTCGGGTAGGGGATTTTCTTTTACGAAAGACGAGCCGCTTCTTATGACTTTGAGGCGCGATCTGGGGCCGGAAGATTTGACCGCGGAAAAGATCGTGAATGATTGGCCGGAGGACCGCTTGAAAGAAATTATCCGCGTTTATGGCGAAGAGCGGTTTGCTGGAAGGATCGCGCGGCGTATCGCGGAAGAGAGACGAAGAGGGCGAATTCGCCGCACGGTGGAATTGGCGGAAATTATCCGATCGGCTGTCCCTAAAAATTATGAGCGAGGAAGAATAAATCCCGCCACGCGCGCCTTTCAAGCTTTGCGTATAACGGTAAATGACGAATTGGGCGTTTTACGGGAAGGGTTGGCGGGAGGGTGGAATCTGCTTTCTCCAAACGGCAGAATGGCGGTCATCTCTTTTCATTCGCTGGAAGACCGGATCGTTAAAAATTTTTTCAGAGACAACAAGCAGAACGACGAAGCGGAAATATTGACTAAAAAACCGATAGTGGCGGTAAAAGAAGAATTGTTGCGAAATCCGCGAGCGCGATCAGCAAAATTGCGGGCAGCAGTAAAAATTTCCATGCGATAAAACTATCAATAAAAAATAAAATGACCATAGATCAGAAAATCATAAATAACATAAAAAATAAAAATGAAACACAGCTGATTTTTCTGATGTGGTTATTGGTCGCGTCTTTGGCATTACTTTCCGTACTTTACATATATTTCGTAAATATGCGGCTTTCCGAGGGGTACGCGGAAGGGCGTCTTTCTTCTGAATTGAATTTGACGCGGAGCGCTTATCAGGGCGTTGAATCTGTTTATATACAAAAACTCACTTCTTTGAATAATGGAACGGCGGAAAAATATGGGCTTGTTCAGGTTGACAGCCCTCATTTTGTGACGGCGGAGGATGGTAAGCTGGCCATTATTAATGTTTCCATGAGGTGATGCATAGAACGAGCGTCGGAAGAATTAAATGGATATTTATAATTTTAGTATCCGCGGCCGGCCTGGTTATGACCCGCTTGTTTTTTTTACAGATTGTGTCGGGAGATTATTATCAAGTGCTGGCCGGTCGTCAGCATAATTATTCCAAGGAACTGGCTCCGCGCCGCGGCAGTATTTATATTCAGAACAAAGAAGGTGAGCGCGTCGCGGTCGCCGGCGTTAAAGAGGGATATGACATTTATGTTAATCCGAAGATGTTAAATGACAGGCGCGCGGACACGGATGCTTTATTTGAGCGAATTAGCGGAATAATAACTATGGATCGCGATTATTTTATGGGGCGTTTGGCAAAAAAAGATGATCCGTATGAAATTATAGTTTCTCATGTGGGCCGCGAACCGGCTGAGAAAATTAAAAATTTGAACATTGAAGGAGTAGGTATTGTGCCGGCAGAGTGGCGTTATTATCCGGCGGGCGAGGCGGCGTCTCAAGTGATTGGATTTGTAGGTTATAATGGCGATAAATTGGAGGGGCGGTACGGCATAGAGCGGTATTTTGACGGCCAATTGTCGGGTAAGGGCGGATATGCGCAGGGCGCGCGTTCAGCGCAGGGTTTTTTGATTGATCTGTGGAAAAGAATATTTGAAGCGCCGGAAGAAGGTAATGATATAGTGCTCACCTTGAACATAGACGCGCAATTGTTTTTAGAAAAAGCGTTAAGTGACGTCAAAAAAAAGTGGAGTGCGGAGAGCGCGGGCGGCATAGTGATTGAGCCGTCCACCGGAAAAATTCTTGCCATGGCGGCCTTGCCCGATTTTGATCCCAATAATTATCAGGACACCAAAAATATCAATGCTTTCATGAATCCGTCGGTAGAAAAAGTTTACGAAATAGGCTCGGTATTTAAGCCGCTGACGCTCGCCGCGGCGATAGACCGGGGCGTTATTACTCCGGAAACTAAATACCACGATTACGGATTTTTGGTGTTAAACGGCAGACGCATAGCGAATTACGACGGAAAAGGCAGGGGAGAAGTTGATATGCAAAAAGTTTTGGATGAGTCTTTGAATACTGGCGCGGTTTTTGCCATGCAACAGCTGGGCAAGGAAAATTTTTACGATTATATGGTTAATTACGGGCTTGATGAAAAGACGGGCATTGAGTTGCCCGATGAAGTGGTGGGAAGCATGTCCAATTTGGATACGAATCGCGATATTGAATACGCCACCGCGTCCTACGGCCAGGGGATTTCGGTGACCGCTCTTGGCGCGGCGCGCGCCTTTTCCGCGTTGGCGAACGGCGGGGTCATTATGAAGCCGTATATAGTGGACAGAATTATCAAACCTGGACAACCGGACGAGATTACAAAACCAACAGAAGTTCGCCGTGTTTTGAAAAAAGAAACTTCCGAAATCATAAACCGCATGTTGGTTCGCGTGGTGGATGAAGCGCTGGCGGGCGGTACGGTGAAAGATCCTCATTATACTATGGCCGCTAAAACCGGCACGGCGTTTATTCCTAAATCGGGCGGCGGAGGGTATTCTGACGAAATGGTGCATACGTTTTTTGGTTACGCCCCGGGATTTGACCCTAAATTTTTGATATTTCTTTACCTTGAAAAACCGCAGGGAGTCAGGTATGCTTCTCAATCATTGACCGCGACTTTTATGGATGCCATGCATTTTTTATTGAATTATTATCAGATTTTGCCGGACAGATAAGATTAACGTTAAAATTGTTGTAAAATAAGAGTAGGGAGAATCCAATGTTTAAATCAGCGATAAAATTAATCATAACGAAGATTTTGCGGATCGAAGCGGAGCTGGTGATGAAAAAATACCATCCGCGGGTTATTGCCATTACCGGCAGTGTCGGCAAAACTTCCACTAAGGGCGCTATTGCCGCTGTTTTGAGCAAGACCTCGTCCGTGCGGGCGAGTGGGAAAAGTTACAATAGCGAATTGGGCGTGCCTTTGGATATTTTGGGACAAAAAACCGCGTGGTCTTCGCCCATTGGCTGGCTTTTGGTTTTATGGAATGGCTTTAAGCAGGTATTTACGCGCAAAGAAGAATACCCCAAAACGCTGGTGTTGGAGATGGGTGTGGATCGGCCGGGCGATATCGCGCGCATGGAAGATTTGGTTACGCCGGATATTGCCGTGGTTACGGCAATCGGCGAAGTGCCGGTGCATATTGAATTTTTCGCCGGTTCAGAGGCAGTGGCGCGGGAGAAGGCTAAGATTTTGCGTTTTTTGGGCGTGCGTGATTGGGCCATTCTCAACTTTGATGACGCGACCGTTTATGATATGAAAGAAAAGACGCGAAGCCAGGTTTTGACTTTCGGATTCGGAGAACATGCCGATGTCAGGGCGTCCAATTATCAGGTTATTTATCAAGAAGATGGAGGAAGGGCGATCCCTTTGGGCGTGTCTTTCAAAGTAGATCATCAGGGGGCGACGGTGCCGGTTCGCATTCACGGGGTTTTCGGCAGACAGCAGGTCTACGCGGCGCTTGCCGCGATTGCCGTGGGCTTGGCGGAAGGCATGAATCTGATAGAGATATCCGAAGCGTTGTCGCTCTATGACTCTCCGCCAGGACGACTGAAACTAATTGAAGGCATAAAAGGGGCGATCCTTTTGGATGATACTTACAATTCTTCTCCGCAGGCGCTGCATGCCGCGATAGATACTTTGCGCGATATTCCGGCCAAAAGAAAAATCGCCGTGTTGGGTGATATGTTGGAATTGGGGAAATTTACCATTGAGGCGCATAAAGAGATCGGAAAGCGGTTAAAAAATATCATAGACATTTTATTGGTGGTTGGTCCGCGTTCAAAATTTATCGCCGAAGAGGCGAGGGAGGGGGGATTTGAGGTTGGGCATATTTTTGAGTTTTCCGATTCCACGGAGGCGGGATTGAAATTACAAAAGATTATGGAGGACGGCGATTTGATCTTGGTGAAAGGCTCGCAGAGCATGCGAATGGAACGGGTGGTGGAAGAAGTTATGTTGCACCCGGAAAATGCCGATAAATTGCTGGTCCGTCAAGATGCTTTTTGGAAAAGTAAAAAATAAAAAATTTATTATAAAAAATCTGCCGTTTCAAACGGCAGATTTTTGATCATTATTTTATTCTGAACATGAGTGCCAGCCGAAACGGGGGAACCACAAATTCATTCGGATTTTCGGATATATACACGACCACGGGCGCGCTAGCGTGCATGCGGTCAACAAAATCAAGCAAATATTTTAAAAAAGTTTCGGCTGCCGGATAAGGCGCGAGTATCTGGTAAGGCATTACTAACATTGCCAGAGCGTTCATTTTTTCTTCTTCTTTCGCGGAAAATACGATCCAATATATTTCCGGATATTGGCCATTGTTACGGTATTCCAAGTGTTCTAGAACGGCCTCTCTTAAGCTTTTATTTTTATCGGGGAAATTGCCGAATGGCTGTTTTTTCCAGACATGTTTTTCGCCGGTATTTTGTCGGGTCCAGATCTCCATAGTTCCTCCTTGATTGGTTGAACGGTGATTGTCAAAATGCTACTATATTTGGGATTATTATACTAAATTTTGTTATAATAATCAATGCACGGTCCCATCGTCTAGTGGCCTAGGACATATGGTTCTCATCCATAAAACTGGGGTTCGACTCCCCATGGGACCGAAGTGAGCGAAGCGAACGAAGGTTCCATAGTAAGCCAACTGCTTGGCTTGCGTGGGGAGTCGAAGGGTTATGCTGTATGCCACAGGCATAGCATAATCCCGGGCTTTGCCCATATAAGGCAAAGGATTCTCCGGTTGGGACCGCAAATAATTTTTATACATCATAACTTGCCCACTAATTTAGCGGCAGTTTTCCATTTTGCGTAGCGCGGTAATGTTGTATAATTTAATCAGGGTTATATTATTTCTAATCTGTCAGTTGGCGGATTAAAAATTAGGCACTAATTTATTTATGGCTCGTTATGATATTTTGATCAAAGGCGGCATGGTATTGGATGGTAAGCGTGGAGCGATACGCCGCGCCGATGTTGGTATTGACGGTAATAAAATTAAATTCGTGGGAGAGCCGGG
Source organism: Candidatus Niyogiibacteriota bacterium (assembly GCA_016214345.1). Lineage (GTDB taxonomy): Bacteria > Patescibacteriota > Minisyncoccia > JACROR01 > JACROR01 > JACROR01. The sequence continues at coordinate 21,715 of JACROR010000020.1, read as the reverse complement.
CGGCGCTTCCGGTCTTATGGAAATAGACGCGTCCGGCAAATATGTCGCCCCCGGTTTTGTGGACCTCACCAATCATTCCGACACGCATTGGCGGCTTTTTTTGGATCCGAGCCAAGAGAGCTTGCTTCGCCAGGGAGTTACTACCATATTGGGAGGAAATTGCGGCGCGTCTCTCGCGCCATTGGTTTCCGGCGGAGACATTCAGGGTATTGAACGTTGGGTTGATATTTCACAAATAAATATCAATTGGCAGGGAATGGACGAATTTTTAAAAGAATTGGAAGGGCATAAATTTGGCGTTAATTTCGGGACATTGGTCGGACACGGAACTTTGCGAAAAGGCGTTTTAGGTCTGGAAAGCCGCATTCCTAATCAGACGGAAGTAGATCAGATGCGGCTTTTGCTCTCGCGATCACTCAAAGCCGGAGCCTTTGGAATGTCCACAAGTTTGGGCGCCGCTTATGGCGAGATGGCAAGCGATGAGGAAATAGACGCGCTTTTACAAGTTGTGGCAGAAAATAACGCGCTGGCTAAGCATCATTTGAAAGACGAGGGCGTAAATATTTTGCCGTCTTTGTCGCAATTAATAGGTTTTACGCGAAAAGAGGGCGCTTCGTGCCACATTTCACATTTAAAAGCCGTGGGTCGCCGGGCATGGGAACACGCGGAAGATGTGGTGTCTCTTTTGGATGAAGCAAAAAAAGAGGGCCTCGCAGTAAGCGCGGATGTTTTTCCGTATATAAGCACGGGGTCAAATTTATTCATGCTTTTGCCGACCTGGGCTCTCGCGGGCGGGCAAAAAGAAATCTTGGAGCTCATACGTACTCCGGAGAAACGAAAACTTTTGGTGGCGTCGCTTGTTGATATGACGCTTCATTATGAGCGTATAGTTATAGCATCCGTGGGTGGTGGCGCGGCGGATGTAATGGGAAAGAGCGTTTCGCGGTTGGCGGATAACGCGGGCAAGCGTCCCGAGGATGTGATGCTGGATCTTTTGGATATAAATGACCTGCGAGTGGGAATTTTCAATGAAGTGATCAATCCGGATAATTTGGCGAAATTTTTGTCCTGGGAGTCTTCTGCCGTAGCGTCCGATGGCGTGGGATACAACAGACGAGGTGATGGCCTTGAACGCGACTTGCCGCATCCCAGGTCTTTTGGCGCCTTCCCCCGTGTTTTGGAGGAATTCGTAAAAGAGAAAAAACTTTTGAGCTGGGAGGAGGCGGTTTATAAAATGAGCGGCTTGCCCGCGTCAATTTTGGGATTGAAAAATAGGGGAGTGCTGGAAAAAGGATACATGGCGGATGTGGTCGTGTTTGATCCGGAGCGCGTGCGCGATGTCGCCACCTATTCCAATCCGTTTTTGTTCGCGGAAGGAATGGAATGGGTGTTGGTTAACGGCCGTCCCGTGATAGAGAACGCGCTTTTTAACGGTGATAATTTAAACGGTCAAGTTGTTAAAAAAGGATGAGAATAGATAAAAGCGCGGACAGGTTTTTTTTGGGAACAGTCTTTTTTTTGGTTTTGTTCGGATTTTTGGCTCTGGCTTCGGCGTCGCTCGGCGCCGCGGTGCGCGAAGGTGAAAGTTTTTACAGTTATTTATACCGCCAGATAATCTTTGGTTTCGGGATCGGCGGTATTTTGTTTTGGATCGGCATCCGTACTCACTATAAGTTTTGGCAGAAGATCGCCTTTCCGCTTTTTTTAGCGGGAATTGTTTTGCTTTTGCTGGTTTACGTGCCGCAGTTGGGTTTTACCCATGGTGGAGCGAAACGCTGGCTTAATTTAGGATTTTTCTTTTTTCAGCCGTCGGAATTCATGAAATTCGCGTTTGTCGTGTATTTGGCGTCATGGATGGCGGCTCGCAAAGAACAAATAAAATCTTTGAAGTTCGGATTGTTGCCGTTTATCGTTATGGCTGGCTTAGTCGGTATTTTGCTTGTTTTAGAACCGGATGTAGGAACTTTCGGGGTTATAGCCATTACCTCCATGCTTTTGTTTTTCATAGGTGGAGCTAAAAAATCGCACATTTTGCTTTTAATAGCTTCGGGGTTAATACTTTTGTCCGTTTTGGTAGCGCTGGAGCCTTACCGGTTAACGCGCTTTTTAGTTTTTATCAACCCGGAGTATGATTTGAGCGGCGCGGGGTATCAGTTGCATCAATCTTTGATAGCGATCGGTTCCGGCGGATTTTTCGGACGCGGATTCGGCAAGAGCTTGCAGAAATTTGATTATTTGCCGGAATCCACCGGTGATTCTATTTTCGCGGTAATAGCCGAGGAATTTGGATTTTTTGGCGGTTTGGTTCTCCTTGGCGCTTTTATGTTTTTTTTGTGGCGCGGACTTTATATCGCGAGGAATGCGCCGGATAATTTCGGTAGACTTTTGGCGTCCGGGATTGTTATACTTATAGTAGTACAGGTATTGATTCATATGGGAGCGCTTATCGGACTCCTTCCTTTGACGGGATTGCCCCTGGTTTTTATAAGCCAAGGAGGGTCGTCTCTCGCGTTGTCGCTTTTGGAGGCGGGCATAGCGCTCAATATTTCCAAATATTGCCAGGCGTAATTATTTATTAATAAATCATGAAAATATTACTTGCCGGAGGAGGGACCGGCGGACATTTTTATCCCATAATAGCTGTTGCCAGATCGCTTCGTGAATTGGCGGAGCGCGAGCGTATAGCCCGCATGGATCTGATCCTGATGTCAGATGCTCCATATGACGCGGAAATGCTTCGCGAAGAGGGGATAATTTTCAAAAAATCGCCAGCCGGAAAATTACGAAGATATTTTTCTTTAATGAATTTAGTGGATGTTTTTAAAACTGGTTTGGGCGTGCTTCGCGCCTTGTGGGGTTTGTTTTGGGAGATGCCTGACGCGATTTTTATAAAAGGCGGATACGCGGCTTTTCCGGCGTTGGTGAGTGGGGTGTTTTTTCACATTCCCATGCTCGTGCATGAATCAGACGCGACGCCCGGATTAGTTAATCGTTGGGCTGGGCGTTTCGCGAGGCGCATCGCGATTTCTTTTGAAGATACCGGTGAATATTTTCCGGCGGAAAAAGTCGCTTTAGTCGGCAATCCCATAAGGCGGAATTTGATCGGAGGTAACAAAGATGAGGCTCTTCGGGTTTTTGATTTGGAAAAAAATATTCCCACCATTCTTATTTTAGGAGGATCGCAGGGGTCGCAGCGCATAAATGATGTGGTGTTGGAAATTTTGCCGTCGCTTTTGGGGTCTTTTAATATCGTGCATCAGTGTGGCGCGGCAAATTTTCAATCCATTAAACAGCGCGTTGGAATTATTTTGGAAAAATCAGCTTACGCAAAACGATATCATCCCGCGCCGTTTTTATCGGAAGGAGATTTACGCAATCTTTCGCAGGTGACGAGCCTGATCTTGTCGCGTTCCGGCGCTGGAGCGATTTTTGAAATAGCGGCGTGGGGGATCCCGAGCATTTTGATTCCTTTGGAAGAGTCCGCGAATGACCACCAAAGACAAAATGCGTATATTTTCGTGAAAGCCGGCGCGGCAAACATTTTGGAAGAAAAAAATCTAAAACCGCATATTTTGCTTTCGGAGGTGGAAAAACTGCTCCGTGACAAAGATAAGTTGCGTGAAATGAAGTTCGCGGCAGAGCGTTTTGCCAAAATTGACGCGGCGCAAAAAATCGCCCGCGCATTAATAGATTTGGCGCTGGAACATGCAAATTAGGACACGTATTGCTCCTTCGCCTACAGGCATGCTTCATGTCGGTACGGCGCGCACCGCTTTGTTTAGTTGGCTTTTCGCCAAGCAAAATAAGGGGGAATTTGTTTTGCGCGTTGAAGACACGGATTTGGAACGCTCGGATCCGAGATTTGAAAAGGATATAATAGACGGATTGCGTTGGTTGGGAATTGATTGGGATAATAAAACATTATACAGGCAATCGGAACGCCTGGAACTTTACGAGAAATTTTTAAAAAAACTTCTTGAAGAAAAGAAGGCTTTTTATTGTTCGCACAGCGAGGAGGAGCTTGCCCGTGAACGAGAAGAGCAAATGAAGCGGAAAGACGCTCCACGGCATATTTGTGAATGGCGCGAAGGCGGAGCGAATACCGGTATTATTCGTCTTAAAAATAATTTTGATGGCGATATAAAATTCAATGATATGATTCGCGGCGAGATCAGTTTTAAGGCATCGCTTTTGGGAGATTTTTCTCTGGCAAAACATCTACAGGCCCCCTTGTATAATTTTGCCGTGGTAATAGACGATTATGAAATGCAAATTTCACATGTAATACGCGGCGAAGATCACATTCCTAATACTCCGAAGCAGGTATTGATACAACAAGCGTTAAATATTCCGGCGCCGCGCTACGCGCATTTGCCGCTTATTTTGGGTAAGGATCGTTCAAAGATGTCCAAGCGCGACGGCGCGACTTCTATTAATGAATATAAAAAAGACGGATATGTGGCGGACGCGCTCATAAATTTTATTGCTCTTTTAGGGTGGCATGGGCGGGAAGACCGTGAAATTTTTTCGCGCGAGGAATTAGTGGCAGAATTTTCTTTTGAACGGATTCAGAAAGGGGGCGCGGTTTTTGATATTGATAAATTAAATTGGATGAACAAGGAATATATAAAATCCATGGACGCGCGAGATGTCGCGAAGATAGCGGCGGATTTTTTGCCGACAGAGTGGCGGGAGATCATTAAAAATAATGAAAAATTATGGACACGCATCATTGATTTGGTAAGGGATCGGATAGTTAAATTCAGCGATGTGCCGGAATTTGTGGATTATTTTTTTCAGAACCCCTTTTATCCTAAAGAAATGCTTCGTTGGAAGGGGAAACAGAACGCTTCTGATATTGTGCGACATTTGAATAAAATAAATGACTTGGCGGACTCTGTTTTGGACAGTAATTTTACCAAAGAAAATTTGGAAAAAGAGATTATGCCGTATGCCGAAAAAGAGGGCAGAGGCGACGTATTGTGGCCCTTCAGGGTATCTCTATGCGGTAAACAACATTCTCCCGGGCCTTTTGAAATGGCCGCTGTTTTGGGCAGATCCGAGGTTTTAACGCGCGTAAAAAGCGCCGTAGCGCTTTTTGGATAATTAATATTTATGCCGCGAAAACACGATAAATTAATAATGAGTTACATAATGGCCGTGTTTTTTATCGCGGCATTATTTATGAGCGGATACGCGAGAGCTTCGCAAGCAGACGATCTTAGAAGTAAAATAGAACAGCGCAATCAGGAAATAAAAGCACTGGAAGAAGAAATCGCGCAATACAGGTCTAAGATAGATGCCACGGAAAGTCAGGCAAAGACTTTGAAAAACCAAATTTCAACCATTAACGCGACCGTTTTCAAATTGAACGCGGATATAAAATATACGCAAAGTAAAATAGGTAAAGCAGAATTGGAAATAGAAAAACTGCTTTTGGAAATCGCCGATAAAGAGGAAGAAATAAACAGCAATCGCGGCGCGTTGGCGCAAGCCCTTCGCAATGTTTATGAAACGGAGTCGCAGTCGTTGGTGGAAATACTCTTGGCGCGCGATCAATTGTCGGATTTTTTCAATGAATTGAAATACATGGAAGATCTGCAAAATAGCGTGGGAAATAATTTAGCCTCACTCCGTCAAATTAAAGAGGATTTGCAAAACACCGAAGCCAGGCGGCAAAATGAAAAAGCCAATCTTTTAGATTTAAAGGGCGAACTGACGGATCGGAAAGTTATTCAGAAAAATGCGTACAATGATAAGAATATTTTACTCAAAGACACCAAAAATAAAGAAACAGAATACCAGAAAATGCTTGCCGCGCGGGAAAAAGAACGAGTGGATATTTTAAACGAAATATCCGCCATAGAAAATGAATTGCGCAAATTGATCGATCCGTCAGCGTTGCCCGTGGCGCGAAAAGGCGTACTGGCTTGGCCGGTGGCCAATCCTTACATAACGCAGGGTTTCGGGCTTACGCAATTCGCGCAATATAATTCGGATGTTTATAAGGGGGGCGGGCATAATGGCATTGATCTGCGGGCATCCGTGGGAGCGCCGATTTACGCGGCGGATGAAGGGGTGGTTTTACGGACGGGAAATTCGGATTTGTCGTGTCCGGGAGGATCGTATGGAAAATGGATAGTCGTAGAACATCCGAATAATTTAGCGACGCTTTACGCCCACTTATCTTTAATAAAAATTTCAGACGGGGAACGTGTCAGTCGCAGCCAACTTATCGCTTATGGCGGCAATACCGGCTATACTACCGGGCCACATTTGCATTTTACGGTTTATGCCGCCGGAAAGGCGGGAGAAATACGTTTTGGGCCATCCGCATCCGGACGATGCGCGCTATTGCCTTACGGAGGTTATTTGAATCCTTTGGATTACTTATAAGACTATGGTATAATATAAAATATGAATAACGGTTTTATACAATTTGTGATAATTTTAGTTTTATTATTGGTCATAGTAAGTCTTATGGGAGTGAGATTGCTGGATGTTGTGAATAATAGAATAGTGAAGGATAACTTTTCTGTGGCGTGGAATTTTTCAAATTGGTTGTGGGATAATTATCTTCATAGTCCGGTTAAAGTAGCTTGGCAGTTATGGGTGGATATTCTATGGAAGCCTTTTGTGGGCGCCATGGATAAGATAAAGTCCGGCCAAAGCGCTATTCCGGGAGAAAAGTAGGTTTAGTCCGCCAGTTGGCGGGTCGGATTATTTTAACGTCGTAAAATGTATATTGTGCGACGATAAGAATATATAAAAAGACACCCTCTCCCTGCACGAACTACATCCGTCATGATTAGCGAAACTTCATTATAAGCGGCAGATGATCTGATATTCTGATTTGTGGCACGGAAAATTCTTTTACTTTAATATCGGGCGAAACCAAAATATAATCGGAAAATTTATCGTCTGCTTCCGGAAGTCTGGTAGTTTTAATATTGTACGTTTTTATAAGATCAATCATCCCCTCCTCCAATATGCGCATGCTTTTTGCTTCGGGAGATATATTGAAGTCTCCGCAAAGTATTTTGGGAGATGGCGAGGCATCCATGAATGTTTTTATTTTTTGAGATTGTTTCAATCGTTCCGGCGTGTCGGTTTTTGGCCAAGCAGGAAGACCATGCAAATTGCAGATCGTATATTTTTTACCGTTCATCGCCACCACGGCATATATAATATTATGCGCCAGAAATTCATGTTTTTGTCCGGCTATATGCCGGATCTTTTCATATTCCCCGAACACGGCGAGGTCGCCGTTTTTTTCGATCATAAGATCGTTGCGGATCAAGATTGCGGGTCCGATGGCGGCGTCTTTGGTATTTAGGTTGGTGATGTTGCTTAATTTGTATCGGGACAGATCAGATATCATGGGCGCGAAATAAATACTGAAATCCGGCAAGGCAGATGATATTTTGTGGTATATGTCGCCCACGCCGTCATTTCTTCGCACCACTTCTTGCAAACAAAATATGTCCGTATCTTCGGCGGATTTTACTAAAAAATCCATAAGAGGTTTTTCTATCATTCCGGCCCACACATTGAGGCATACTAATTTAAGCGATCTTGATGTTTCATTGTTCATATTTTTTCTATAATACCAAGAAAGTGGCGGCTTTTAAAGCTAATGTAGTATTATATACCTATGCGTACTTCATATTCGGCGTTAGACACATACAAAACCTGTCCGCTCAAATATAAATATCAGAACATAGACAAACTCAAAGCTCCTAAAAGCAAGGAGGCGGTTTTTGGCACGATTGTGCATGAAGCCCTTAGATGTATGTTCCAAAAGACCCCTCTCTACCCCACCTTAGACGAGGTTATAAATTTTTTTATAACTCGCTGGGAGGAGAAAAAAATAAAAATCGCGTGGCAAACTGGTGAAGAAGAGGCGTATTATAAGGACGGCTTGGAATTGTTGAAACAGTTTTATGCCAAAAATCAGCCGTGGAATTTTCATGTTGTGGACTTGGAATCCCGTTTTGACGTGGAATTGGCCGATCCGGAAACAGGAGAAAAACACGTTTTAGCCGGCATTATAGACCGCATAGATAAAATAGACGACCATACCTACGAGATAATAGATTACAAAACGGCGCGTAAAATGCCATCGCAAAATATTTTGGACCATAATTTACAGATGTCCATATACCATTTAGGGCTTTTGCGTCGCTGGCCTCATTTGGAAGCAAAGAACATAAAATTAAGTTTGTATTTTTTAAAGCACAACGAGAAGATCTCAACCGAACGCGACGCGGATTCTTTGGAGAAAACCAAAGCATCCATAATTTCCACCATAAATGAAATTGAAGAACGGGTGAAAGATCAGGACTTCCCCGCCATACCCGGACCGCTTTGTGATTGGTGCGGTTATAAAGAAGTGTGCCCCATGTGGCAGCATCTTTATAAGAAAGATGCCTTGGGCGAAGAAGAGATCAGGGGCATTGCCAATGAATATTTGGCATTGAAAAAAGCATCCGAGGAAAATAGCGCGCAAATAAAAACGCTCCAAGGGATCATACACGCGTATTTGAACCAAAATGGCGTGGAGCGCGTATTTGGGAATAACGGCTATATCACCAGAACCGTCAAAAGGCACGCGATCTATGATGTGGAAAAAATACGTCCAATGCTGGAGGCGGCCGGAAAATGGGCTGACGCGTTAAAAGTTGATGACAGAAAATTGGAAGAAGTGGTTAATTCCCTGCCTTCGCCGTTGCGGCAAAAAATTCAGACGGAAGCGCTAAATGGCGAAAAAGAAACCAAAACGCTCACTGTTTCTCGCAAAACCATAAAAACGGAAACGATTTAAATATCCAGTCATTTTCTCCATATGGAGAAAATGACTGAAAAAGTTGGAATAACGTTCGCATTATTGGCACATTACGGACGCGGAGTAGCCGGCCGCCTCCGCCTCTTTCGCTGAATTGAATCGTATCTTGTTTTCTTCTTTAATGCGGGCAGCTGCCGGACAATCAGCCGGATAATATTTGCTGCCGTTTTTGCTCGCAACTATGCCTGTATTGTTGACGCTGAAGCCGGTATTTTCATCCTTATTTGAAGTCATAGCGTTCGTTGTCGTTCCGGTATCATTCAAATATTCCACGGTAACGGGCGTTTTTCGTTCATAAATAGCGGATAACCGGCCCAGGCCAAAGCCGATGATTGCTATTAGAACAATGGCCGCGGCCGTAAATAGGTCGTTTTTACGCTCTTCCAGCGCGGTCTTGAACTTATTAATTCTTTCTGCTAACATATAATTTATTGCGTATTTATAGACATAACTATTTCAACTTAATATGGCGCATACAAAATCAGGCGGATCAACCAGCAATCTTACGGATTCGCAACCAAAATATCTGGGAATTAAATTATCTGATGGACGACACGCGCGCCCCGGTTCTATTATAGTCCGTCAGCGAGGCACCGTTATACTTGCCGGTAAAAATGTCCGTTGTGGCAAAGATCATACTCTTTACGCGGTTGCCGAGGGAACTGTTAAATTTCGCAATACCACGAAAGCTTGCTTTGACGGATCCAAACGAAAAGCCAAGGTGGTGGATGTGATCGCGGTTTAGCGGTATTATTTTTTTGGTTGGATTTTTAATTTGATGGCGGCTTCTTGCCCGTCTTTTTTTATTTTGACGTCGTATTCCCCTATTTCTTTGATCGGCTCGGGGAGCGCGATATCTTTAGCGGAAAATCCTTTGATGTGATGTTCGGATAATGATTCGGAAATGCGTTTTTCATCAACGCCGGCGAATAAATGGCCTTTGTCGTTCGCTTTTTCTTTTATTATAATTTCCAAATTTTCAAGTTTGGACATTATGGTGGGCTAATTTTTTAATCAACAAAAAATTGCGGGCATATCCGTCATGCACGTTTTTAATTTCGCCTTTGCGTCCTATGCCCGGAATGTCTCGCGATAGTATGACCTTCATCGAAGCTTTAGAGATTTTTTAATATTTCCACCGCTTTATCCATTTGTGGATCTTTATGATTTGCGCTGTCCTGTTCGCTTATTTGTACCAAAACATCCGGTTCCAATCCCTTTTCGGATATGGATTTTCCATTGGGTGTCAGCCAGCGCGCTATGGTTACTTTGAGCGCTGTATCATCGGTTATAGGCATCAATTCCTGCACCGATCCTTTGCCGAATGTTTTGGCGCCTACCAGGGTTGCTTTGCCGTTTTCTTGGAGCGCGCCGGCCAAAATTTCCGATGCCGAAGCCGATCCTTCATTCACGAGAATTACCAGGGGAACATTTTCCAGCGCTCCGTATCCCCTGCTTCTATACAAAATTTCTTTGTCATCGCCGAATTTTTCTCTGGCCACGACTTTACCCATTGGTAAAAACCAGCTTGCTATGTCCACCGCCATTTCCAGATATCCTCCGGGATTGGAGCGCAGATCTAAAATAAGTTTTTGGTTGCCGCTTAGCGCCATTTCCCGTAAGGCGGATCTGAAAGCCGTTCCGGAATTTTCGCCGAAACTGTACAGGCGCATGACGAAAATTCCTTTTGGCGTGGCGGCTGACTTATCGCCGTCCGCTTTCGCCTCAATTTTTTGAGTATCCATGACCGGAATTTCTATGCGGTCTCGCGTGACGCTGATTTCGCGTGTTTTTTCTTCGTCATCTCTTAGTATGGTCAAGACCACGGTGGTTCCTTTTGGCCCACGGATAAGTTTTACGGCCTTGTCCACGGTAAGATCGGACGTTACTTTATCGTTAATTTTTACGATTTTATCACCGGATTTTATTCCGGCGCGGTCAGCGGGCGTATTTTTAAGCGGAGCGATTACGGTCAAAATATTTTTTCTTATTCCGATTTCCATGCCTACTCCTTCAAAATCGCCTTTTATTTGGCTCTCAAATATCTCTTTTTCTGTCGGAGGAAAAAACACGGTATAAGGATCATTCAATGATTTCGTCATTCCTTCAATAGCGCCCCAGATCATGGCCTGCCGGTCTATCCCGTCATTGGCCACATATTTGTTTTCCAGCAAACTCCACGCCTTCCAAAATGGGTCAAAATCCAAGTTTGAACCGGATGCGTACAGAGCGGACTCTTTATTGGTGATTGCGAAGACTTTGTCTATGGCGGGCCGTTTATAATAGCCGAAATAAACGCCGCTCAAAAATATGCCGGCTACTGCCAAAAAAGCCGCCGTTGCGACACCGGCTTTTTTTAATATGGGTCTTATTCTGTGCCAAAAAGGTTTATCCATAAAATATATGAAATGCCGCAGCATTTCATATATCCTATTATCTCAAAAGCCATTTTGTTTGTCCAGAAAGCCGGACTATACTATATTTAAGTAATATGCGGCTGACTTTATATAATTCATTAAGCCGAAAAAAGGAAGTTTTTGAACCTATTCGCGATAAAGAGGTTGGCTTATACACATGCGGCCCCACGGTTTATGATTACGCGCATGTGGGCAATTTGCGCACCTATATTTTTGAAGATATTTTGAAGCGCGCTCTTTTGTTGAATGATTACGCGGTCCGGCATGTTATGAACATTACCGACATTGGGCATCTTACTTCGGATTCCGATGAAGGTGAAGACAAAATGGCTAAGGCGTTGCGCCGCGAAGGCAAACCGTTCACGCTTGATGCCATGAAAGAGGTGGCGGAATTTTATGCCGCGGCTTTTAAAAAAGATTTGGCAAAATTAAATATCATAATGCCCGACATTTGGTGCGCGGCCTCCGAATATATAAAAGAAGAGGTGGCGCTCATCCAACGATTGGAAGATAAAGGGTATGTTTATACCACGAGTGACGGCGTTTATTTCAATACCGCTCTTTTTGTTGATTACGGAAAATTGGTTCAGACGAACGCGGCCGATATTCAAAGCAGAATACAAAATTCGGAGAAAAAAAATCCGCGTGATTTTGCTTTATTGAAATTCAATGAAATAGGATGGGAGTCTCCGTGGGGCAAAGGATTTCCCGGATGGCATATAGAATGTTCCGCGATGAGCATGAAGCATTTAGGCGAACAATTTGATATTCATTGCGGCGGCATTGATCATATTCCCGTGCATCATACCAATGAAATAGCGCAAGCCGAAGCCGCGACCGGGAAAAAATTCGTGAATTTTTGGATACATGGCAATTTGCTGATCGCCGGTGGCAAACGAATGGGAAAATCCGAAGGCAATTTAATGACTCTAAGCGAACTCGGATCCAGGGGTTTTCATCCCATGGATTACAGATATTTGGTCATGACCGCGCATTACCGCTCTCCCCTGTTATTCAGTTTAGAAGCGTTGAGCGCGGCCAAGTCCGCCCGTGAACGCTTGTACAATGTAGTGTTGAAATTACAAAAGGAGCCGCGGGATAAAACTAACGAAGTGCCGCGCGCAAATAAATTTACCGGACAATTTTTGGAAGCCATTAACGATGACCTGAATACTCCGAAAGCTCTGGCTCTTTTATGGGACAACATAGGTTCGGTAAGTCTTAAAGATTTATTGTGGACGGATAAAGTGATGGGGCTGGGCCTGAATAAGATCAAAGAAGAAGAGGCGCCGGAAGATATAAAACGTTTGGTGGAAGAACGGGAAGTTTTAAGGCGTAACAAAAAATGGAAAGAAACAGACATCTTAAGACGTGATTTGGCTGAAAAAGGATGGATAGTTGAGGATACACCCGAGGGGCCACGCCTAAAAAGAGTTTTCTTATAGGTTCCCATAGGTGGCACCTATGGAATATGGCTTAAAAATCAGGCTTTTTTGTTATTGCCCGACATCGTATGTCGGGCAAGGTTTTGCCTCGGCAAATTCACATCTTATTAAGACTTTGTGTGAATTCACGTCTTGAGAGCCCATTTAAACTTTGCTATATTGTGAACATGGCATTAAAAAAGAACTCTTCCAAAGGACCATATTCCGGCATTGCTAATACTTCTCTCCGTATGCTGCCTCAAAATCTGGAGGCGGAGATATCGGTTTTGGGATCTTTAATGTTGGACGGCAGAGCTATCATAAAAGTGGTAGACATTTTAGACGCCGAAGATTTTTATAATACGAACCATCGCCAGATCTATGAAAGCATGGTTGAGCTTTTCAGCAGGCGCGCGCCCATTGACCTGCTTTCCGTTTCCATTCGTCTTAAAGAAAGTAATTTAATGGATGCGATCGGTGGCACGACCTATCTTACTTCTTTGGTTAATTCCGTCCCTACCGCCTCCAATGTCGCGCATTACGCGGAGATAGTCAGAAAAAAAGCGGTATTGCGCAATTTAATAGATGTCTCCGGACAAATCTCGGAACTTGGCTACCAGGAAAATGAAGACGTGGGAGCTTTACTGGAAACCGCGGAGAAAAAAATATTCAAAATCTCGGAGCGATCGCTCCGGCAGAATTTTATGGCGGTTAAATCCACTTTGGGCGAAGCATGGAATCGCATTGAACACGCGTACGCGCACAAAGGAGAATTACGGGGAGTAAAAAGCGGATTTCACGGCATGGACAATGTGCTCTCCGGTTTGCAAAAATCCGATTTGATAATACTCGCGGCCCGTCCTTCTTTCGGAAAAACCTCTTTGGGTTTGGATATCGCCCGCTATGTCGCTATAAACGAAAAACGTCCCGTGGGCATTTTTAGTTTGGAAATGTCCATTGAACAACTCGTAGACAGATTAATTTCAGCAGAAGCGCGCGTTAATATGCATTCTTTAAGAAGCGGCAAGTTAGCCGCGAATGAAGAAGATCTTGCGCAGATTCAATCCGCGTTAAGCAGGCTTTCCGAAGCGCCTATTTTTATTGACGATGAAGGATCAAATACCATCTTACAAATGAGGGCTATGGCGAGACGCCTTAAGGCGGAGCATGACTTGGGTCTGGTAGTGGTTGATTATTTGCAGTTAATACAGCCCCAGAGAGGATATATTGATAATATGGTTACGCATATCACCGAGGTGTCCAGATCGTTGAAGGCTATGGCCAAAGAATTAAATGTGCCTATTTTGGCTTTGGCGCAATTATCGCGCGCCGTTGACCAAAGGAGCCCTCCCAAGCCGCGGCTCTCCGATTTGCGTGATTCCGGTTCCATTGAGCAAGACGCTGATGTAGTTATGTTAATGTATCGTGAAGATAAATATCGGGAAAACACTGACAGGAAAAATCAGGTGGATATTGAGATAGCCAAACATAGGAATGGGCCGACCGGCGATACCACTCTTTATTTTAACGAAAATATCGCGAGTTTCAGCAATATGGAAAAAAACGAAAATTATGCATGACGCGCTTAAAAAATTATCTTTGCTTTTTGAACGTTTGCCCGGCATAGGTCCGCGGCAGGCGCGCCGTTTCGTATATTCCCTGGTGGATGAAAAACCGGAAATTTTGGAAGAATTCGCCGGAGCTTTTTTAGAAATGAAAAAGCTGGCAAGACGATGTCCCGAATGTTTCCGCGCGTTTGAAGGAAAAGAAGCTGGCCTGCCTACCGGACAGGCAGGTCTGCCTACCGGACAGGCAGGCGCTGTTTGCGTAGCGTGCGCCACTCACGCCGACTCCCCCGCCATTTTAATCGCGGAAAAAGACGTGGATCTGGAAAATATAGAAAAATTGGGAGTCTATAGCGGGCTATTTCATGTTCTGGGGGAAATCGCGCTTCCTTTTCAATCGGAGACGGACAAGGTCCGCCTTAAAGAACTTCATGATCGGATAAAAAGATCCAAAACCATAAAAGAAGTGATTCTCGCCACCTCGGCCACCAACGAAGGAGACGCGGTTGCGGCTTACGTGGAAAAGATTTTGGAAAATTTTACGGAGTCGGGAAAAATTAAAATAACCCGCTTGGGACGCGGATTATCCACTGGATCATATTTGGAATTTTCCGATCGGTCTACTTTGGATAATGCCTTGAAAAACCGCAAATAATTATCTTAGATCATTCACCGTAACTTTCGTGAAGGCCTGCCTATGGCCTTTATTTTTTCTATATCTCGTCTTGGAATGGTATCTGAATACCATCACTTTTTTATTTCTGCCGTCTCCCTGCCAGGTGACCATAACCGCGGCGCCGTCTATATACGGATGGCCGAGCTGGACTCCTTTGGCATTTTTTATAAGCAATACTTTATCAAATTTAATTTCCCCTCCCTTCATTGGCGGGGGCAATTTTTCCACTTTCAATGTGGTTCCAGGCTGAACTAAGTATTGTTTGCCGCCCGTTTCCACGATAGCGAAAAAGTCTTCCGTTTTTACCGGTTTCGCGGCAGTCGGCGCTTTTTTTGTGCTGGTTTTCTTTTCCATGATCAATTACGTTAATGAAATATATATTAGCTTATTTCTTCAGGCCTGTCCAGTTGTTTTACTTCAGTATCCATGCCTTTTCCGGTTATGCGCAAAACATCCTTGTCTATCTTGGCGAATTCTTTATAAGAAGCGTTATAAGTGTTGACCGCCGCTCCCAGATTGCCGCCCAGCCGCGTCATGAATTGCTCATAGCTGCTAAGATGTCTAACCAATTCTTCCACCCTTTTTCGTATTTCTTTGGCGGATTCTTCTATTTTCAAAGCTCGCAATCCCTGTAATACCGTTTGTAAATAAGCCATAAACGAGGTCGGAGACACTATTATCACGTGTTTTTGCCCGAAAGCGTATTCTATGAGGTCGCGAGTGTTGCTTTTAACCGCGCCCACCTGATTTATCAACAAGTCATAATATATCGCTTCGGAGGGTATGAACATAAAAGCGAAATCCATGGTTCCCTCTTTGGGCCGTATATATTTTGAAGTTTCATCAATGCGGTTTTTCAGGTCTTGTTTGAAAACTTTTTCCAGCCGTTCGCGTTCGGTTTTGTCATGTTCTCCCAAAATACGGTTGTAATTTTCCAGCGAAAATTTGGAGTCAATCGGCAAAACTTTATCTTGATCCAAAAAAATCACCGCGTCCACTATTTCGCCATCGGCAAATTTATATTGCATCTGAAATCGTCCGGGCGGTAAAACATTTTTCAAAACCGTTTCCAGATAATATTCTCCCAGAACGCCGCGTTGTTTGGGATTTTGTAAAATGTCTTGGAGCGATTGCAATTGTTCGGCAAAATTGACCACTTGCCGGTTGGTTTCTTCAAATTTGGCGAGCCGCTCGGTTACATCGCGTATGATTTTTGCCGATTCTCCGAATTGTCCCTGCATCGCCTTGGTGGACTCCCCCAATTTTATATCCAGTGTCCGCGTAATTTCAGTTAGTTGATTTTGGAGCATCAAAAGCGCTTGATTTTCTTTGCCATCCTTGTTATCTTTGTTGCGAGAAAAATAAATAAACATCGCTGCCATCGCAATAATCCCCACGCCCACTATTATTACCGCTAAAAATATATAATTCATGTTTTCACCTGGCTATCCGATAGCCAGGTAGCGTTAATTCAGATAAAACATTTCTGTTGCAAAAAAAGCGGCGTATAATCCGACAAGCCACCATGCCTCCTTTCGCGATACGGAGCTATTTACGTATATGAATATATTAAACAAAATAAAGGCCGCGAGCAACGCCGCGGAGATAAGCGCCAGATGCGCTCCTGCCGCTACCGGTATTGGCCTTATGATGCTTACCGCTCCGGTTATAAATGCCGCGTTAAAAGACACGGAACCCAAGATATTGCCCATACTCATGGACGCGTGACCGAGCATAGCCGCTCTTATTCCGAGCGCGATTTCCGGCAATGTGGTACCAATCGCCACGAACAACACGCCGAAAGACAATAGATTGAAAGAGAGGTCGCGCGCCAATGCCGTGCCGGACCATACCACTAAGGCCGAACTTAAAAGCAACAGGCTAATCGCTATAAAAAATTTTGATAAACTGGCAAGAGCGTTTTGCGCAAAATTTTTCTCCGTTGTTATATTGTTAAGTGTTTTGGTAAAATATTCTTTCTCGCCCACCACTTTCCACATATAAATGCCAAATGATGCCAAAAGCACCACGCCGTCTCCCCGTGAAATTATACCGTCATACGCGAGCAACGGAGGTAAAAAAGCGAGCACCGCCACTAACCAGAAGTTTTGTTTGGACAATGCTCCGTCAATGGTTACTTCACCCGCTATTAAGGCAGTTGCCGCCAGCACTAAAGTCATGTTTATAAAATTGGCCCCCATGATATTTCCCAAAGAAAGCGCGGATGTGCCGCTTATGGCGGAAGAAATGCCTACAAAAAATTCCGGCATCGAAGTGCCGATACTCATAAAAATAAAGGCGATGCTGTATTCGGACAGATGGAAAAAACGCGCCAAATAAGTGGCAGAACGGACCAGCAATGTTCCTGGTTTGGCCAACAAAAGAAAAGATATTAAAAATGCGGTTAATGCTATAAACATGTTTTGAAATTATACAATTTTTAGCCGTTTTTCCTCCTTTGTTATAAAATAAAACTTCGCCGTTTCAAGCGCTATCAGATCAAGAACACCTAAACCAAGTATTACCGAAAGCTCTCCCATAGTTATGGGAACTAACGAAAGCAGGCGCTGTAACGGTGGGAAAGTTAACGCTAATGCCAAAAGTATGATGCTCGCCGCGTTGGCTATCAACAGATAAGGATTGGAAAATAAATTTATTTTCCATAGAGGTTCGTGTAAATTTTTTAGCGGATAAACGAAAAAAATGGCGTCTATGACGAGGCCCGCGAACATCATGGTGCGGATCTCTTGTATGGGATATTCCAAATAAATGAGCGCGGTAAACAATATGAACAAAAAGAAATTAGTGATCATGCCTATGCCGAAAATGATCCACATCATCTCCCGCGTAAGAATTTTCCGCGACGAATGGGCGCGGGGGTCGCGTTCCATGACGTCATCTTCTTTCGGTTCAAACGCGAAAGCGAAATTCATAAAACCCTCTTCAATCAGATTCGCCCAGAGAATTTGCGCGGGAAGCACCGGCAAAGGCAATCCCACCATAAGCGCGCCGCCTATCAAAATAATTTCCGTGAAGCCCGTGCTCAAAAGAAAAGTTACCACCTTTCTTAAATTATCCACGATAACCCTACCCCCTTCTATGGCCGCGATTATTACGCTGAAACTATTGCTTAAAAGCACCAGATCAGCCGCCTCTTTGGCCACATCCGTTCCGGATCCCAGCGCTATGCCTATGTCCGCGCGTTTGAGCGCCGGCGCGTCGTTCACTCCGTCTCCGGTCATCGCCACCACTTCTCCTCTTCTTTGCCACGCTTCCACTATTTTCAGTTTTTGATGCGGCAGGACCCGCGCGTAAACATCAATTTTGTCTATTATTTTTTCCAGATCGTCGGAGTTCATTTTTTCCAATCTTTCTCCGTCCATGATCCTGTCATCTTTCGCGTCATGACGGTTGTCCGTATCTATCAATCCCACCTGTTCCGCTACGGCAAACGCGGTGGCAGGATGGTCTCCGGTCATCATGATGGGACGAAGTCCCGCTTTCCCGGCTTCATTTATCGCGTATTTGGCGTCTTTTCGCAGAGGATCGTGAAGCAGCACGAATCCCACAAAAATAAAATCGCCTCCCAAAAGATCTTCTCCGGCATCCGTTTTATCGGTTTTGCCGAACATTGCTTTCCAATGATTTGTTTTGTAAGCCAACCCTAAAACGCGCGATCCTCCGCCGGTTGCTTTTTGATAGGCATGGACCAATTGTTCGCGCATTTTGCCGCTTAATTGAAAAATTTTATTGCCAATTTTTACGCGGGCGCAGATATTTAAAATTTTTTCCGGAGCGCCCGCCGCGGAAAGTTGCGATCCTTTTTCTATTTTATTGAGAGATGCCGCCAATCTTCGTTCCGCGTCAAAAGGCAAAAAATCCAGCCGCGGATCGCGTTTTATGATCTCTGCCGGATGAAGGCCCGCGTGAATACCTGCCCGCAACAAGGCGGTTTCCGTAGGCTTGCCGCGTATTATCCAATTTTTTAATTCCGCTTCAGGATTTTCTATGAAGGCGTCGGCGGATAATATGCCGATTTCCAAGGCGTATAATTTGGATGGCAGAAGTTCGTTTTCTTCCGGGCGTTTAGACCGCAAAATTTCTTCCGGCGTTATTATGTCCGACACTTCCATTTCCGCGCGGGTAAGGGTTCCGGTTTTGTCGGTCAATATTATGCTGGTTGACCCTAATGTTTCAGTAGCCGCCAAACTGCGTATCAAACCTCCTCTTTTTAACACGCGCCCCATTCCGATCGCCAATATGACCGTGGTGGCTATGGGAAGTCCTTCCGGTATGGCCGCGACCGATATTGCCACGGCGACTAAAAACATTTGCGATATGTTTTGCCCTTTCATAGTGCCGACGGCGAAAATAATAATAGATGCTACAACAATGATGGCGGCGATATAATGCGCCAATCGTTTAATACCTTTTTGAAAAGGCGCGGGTAATGCCTCAGTTTCTTCCAAAGAAGCCGCTATTTTGCCAAGCTCCGTGTATTTCGCGGTATTAACAACGATCGCTTTGCCCCACCCTTCTGTCATGGTGGTGCCCATCCATAGCATATTTGTCCTTTCGGTTATGCGCATAGTTTCCGCTACCATGTTTGCGTGTTTTTCCGATGGCATCCATTCGCCGGTAAGTTCGGATTCATTGGCGGACAAAGTTTTAGATTCAATGATTCTCGCGTCCGCGCCGGCGCGATCCCCCGCTCTTACTATTATAATGTCGCCCGGAACGAGCGTCTCGGAGTCAACTTCCATTTCTTTTCCTTCGCGCATCACGATAGAGCGCCGTCTTACCAAATCTTTTAATTTATCAAACGCCTTATCCGCCCTGCCTTCTTGAAGCGCGCCTACCGCGGTATTTATTATTAAAGTTATGCCTATGACCGCGGCATCTGACCATTCACGAAGCATTATCGCTACAATACCCGCAAAAATCAAAATAAAAACCAACGGGCTTTTTATTTGATGCCACAGGAGATCGGCCAGCCAAAATCGCTTTTTCTTTTCGATTGTGTTCGGGCCGTATAATTTCAGGAAATTTTTGTACTGCTCAAAAGACAATCCGTTTTTGAGATCGGAATGGAATTGTGCCGCTATTTCTTTCGGGTTTTTTGCGTGCCAAAGATTATTTTCCATCTTAATTACTTTTCAGCCCGAGGCTGATCCGCCTTGGGCGGAAAATCTTTAAATTTTTAAATATTCGCGACATAGAATCTCCATGGCTTGTTTTTCCATTCACCGGCGTAATCAACGCCTATTCTCGGCGCTCTTTTTATTTTTAAACTTTTAAATTTTGTCAGCCCGAGGCTGATCCCTGCTTGCTCGGTAGGCAGGCGCCTTGGGCGGAAAATCTTTAAATTTTTAAATCTTGTAATTTTTAAATTAGATTGCGCATCTTCTATCCAAAGTTTGCGGCTTTTGATTACATCCTCGCCATTAAGCTTTTTATCAATATGGAAAAATTTACAAACCCTTCCCGGTCCGTTGATCTCTTTTCGGCTATCGGATAGCCGAATGGAGCGGATAAGTACGGCGGCCGGATAACCGTTTTTTTCCGTAACTATATTTAGGCAGTGATGCGTTCCATAAATCATATAAACATATGCTCTTCCCGCTTCGCCGAACATGAGAGCGGTTCTGGGCGTTATTCCACGCGATGCCTGCCTACCGGACAGGCAGGCGTGCGATGCCTTGTCGTTAAATCCTTTATAGGCTTCGGTTTCGCAAATAACACCGCGAAGCTTCTTTCCGTGCCATTCGCGCGCCAGCGTTTTGCCGAGCAATTCTCGTGCCACTTTGAGCGTATTTTGTTCAAAAAATTTTTTGCCTAAACGCATATTATTTAAACTTTTAAATATTTAAACCTGTATCGTTAACCGTTTGGATAAAATTTTTTAAACAATTCCGGACTTCGTTCGCGAGTCAATTCTTTAATCGGATCTTCTTTGGGCGCGGCCTTGTATTGCAGTCCTTGAAAATTTGAAGTTTTTAATCCTTTTACAAAACTGGAAATCAATTTTGAACATTCCGTCGCCAAGCCGTTTAAATATTTAAATTTTTCAATATTTAAATAACCGATATCGTGCGCCGCGTAAAGTTGCGCCCGCACCTCTCCTGCCGACCCTTTGGCTATAAAAAGATAGTTTAAAAATTCTTGTTTGGTGCCGCTTTCAAAACCTTCAGCAATATTTGACATCACGGAAACTGCGGCGCGCTGGATTTGGTCCTTAAAGCCATTATCGCGGCAATTATTAAGTGCGCCATAAGTTGCTTTCACTAGTTCTCTGGATTTTTGCCAGCAAAGCAAGTCTTCAAATTTTCTAACTGTAGCCATAAATTCTGTTTAAATTTTTAAATATTTAAATTTGTGGTGTGGTGGTGGCGGTATCAATAATCGGAGTTTCGATCGTTGTGGTGGTAGTTGCTGTTGGCGTGGTTGTGGCTATATCTGTAGGCGCAGGCTCTAAAATTGGCGTGGGCGCAACAGGCGCGGGTTCTATGACGGGCATAGGCTCGGAGATAAATTCCCCGCAAGTGCCCTTAAACTTGTTCCATTCGCCGTTGGAAATTCGCACACAATAAATATCGCCGGTTACGGAATCCGTCATTTCCAGTCCATTGGTCACAATTTTCTTTGATGTGACTTTATTTGCGATAAATTCCGTGGCTTGCACAATGCCATTGGAAATGGACGCGCCCATGGAATTAAAGAATGCCGTGATACCTTCAATGGATAAAACCGACGAAGCAGATACGGTAGCAGAATTTGTCGTCTCCGGA